>NZ_JAUSYB010000001.1:2251381-2573007 GCF_030816505.1 Microbacterium sp. W4I20
CGGCACGCCGCCACCGCGACCGGGACACCCGCCAACGGCGATCCCGCCGTCGTCTCGGCGCCGACGTCGACGGACACCGCCACGACGCCTGCCGAGCCGGTGCTGGGGCTGGAGACCTCCGCCGACGTCACGACGTACGAGCGGGTGGGGCAGGTGATCACCTTCGCATTCCGGATGACCAACGCCGGCAACGTCACGGTCACCGACGCCCGCATCGCGGAGGTCTCATTCTCGGGCGCGGGAGCACCATCCGCCGTCGACTGTCCTGCCGCTGCGGCGGAGATACGCCCGGGGGCGGTCGTGACCTGCACGGCCACCTATGCGCTCATACAGGCCGATCTCGATGCCGAGGAACTGACCTTCGCCGCCTCCGCTCTCGCGTCGTACGGCGGCTCCGAGGTGAGCTCGGCCGCCGACTCGGTCAGCATCCCTCCGGCTGAGGACGGAGACGGCTCTCCCGACCCCGAGCCGCAACCGGGCGAGGAAGAGGGCGCAGGGCCGGACGCGGGTGCGGGCGCAGGGCCCGGGGCGGGTGCGAGCGCGGGGGAGATCGCCCAGACCGGATCGGACCCGACGGCTGCCCTGGGCCTCGCCGTCTGCCTGCTCCTGCTCGGCGCGGCACTCATCGCGAGCAGGCGGCGGGTGACGGAGTGAGGGCACGGATGCCGTCCGCTCTGAATTGATCGGCTGAGCGGCTGAATCAGAGTCGCTCCGGCTGGGCACCCAGCCCCACGAACCGACCGGTGATCCGCGTCAACGCGCGGTGATCGCGCAGCATCTGCAGTGGCCTCGGCAGCGGCGCGCCCGGAGAGCTCGTCGTCAGCAAGGGCTTCTGCATGAGGCGCTGCACCGCCTGGGTGACGAGCATCGGCCAGGTGCGGCGGCGCTGGACGCGGCGCAGATCGACCGGCCGGGGAGTGCCGCGCTGCAGCACCGGGCCGAGGATGCGGGCCGTGGCCACGGCATCCTGAATGGCGAGGTTGATGCCGACACCGCCCGCGGGAGACATCGCGTGGGCGGAGTCGCCGATGCAGAGGAGGCCGTCGACGTACCAACGCCGCAGGCGCTCCAGCCGCACCCGCAGCAGGTGCACGTCGGCCGAGGTCACGTCGGCCGCGGCCGCTCCGAGGCGCGGCGAGATGCGGAGGAGTCGCTCCCTCATCCGCATCACGTCAGCGTCTGATCCGGTCCACGACCCGGACGGGATCACGTGGGCGATCTGGAAGAAGTCGCCGCGGTCGATCGTGATGATCATGCCGGCCCCGGCCTGCACGAAGGGGTAGGTCTCCTCGGCCCGCTTCGGCAGTCGGAACCAGAGCACGTCCATCGCGGCCGCCACGCCCGTCGGCCGCAGGCCGGCTGCGGCACGGAGCTCGGAGTCGCGCCCCGAGGCGTCGACCACCAGCCGGGTACGGAGTTCGACGGCGCCCTCCGGACGGGTGCCGGTGACGCCGACGACGCGGCCCTCGTCGCGGATGACCTGATCGATGCGGGTGGAGCGCAGCAGGCGGAAGCCGGGGTGGCGGCCCGCGGCGTCGGCGAGCAGGTCGAGGAAGTCCCACTGCGGCATGAAGGTCATGACCTTGCGGGTGGTCGGGAGGCGCGAGAAGTCGGCGAGGGTGAGCTCGGTCCCGTGCCAGCTGAGCGTGACGCGGGACATGTCGGCGTGCGGCCTGGCCAGGAACTCGTCGAGCAGACCGAGCTCGCCGAGCAGCTCCTGCGTCGACGGGTGGATCGTGTCGCCGCGGAAGTCGCGCAGGAAGTCGGCGTGCTTCTCGACCACGGTGACGTCGAGGCCGCGGCGAGCGAGGAGGAGTCCGAGCATGAGGCCGGCGGGTCCGCCGCCGACGATGACGCAGTCGGTGTCGCGGTCGGTGTCGATTCGCGTGTTCATAGGGAGAGCGTCCTCCCCCGGGTGCGACGATGCGAGCATGGTCAATAAAGGCCCCGGGCGGCCGCGAGGCTCTTCGCACGCACGTCAATTGCTGATGGGTGCCGCGCAGCGGCACTTCGAACAGGGAGATCTGGCGGCGATCTCCTCCCGCGATCTCGCTGCAGAGGTGGGTGTCAGCCACACGCTGGTCAATTACCACTTCGGGTCGCGCGAGGGACTCGTCGCTGCGGCGGTCGCGCTGCGCGCCGCCCCGCACGACGTCATCGCGCTGTCCCGCGACGGTCAGGGGGCGATCGACCTCTCGCGCCTGGCGCACGGCATCCTCGCCGCCTGGGAGGATCCGGAGCACGGCGACCGGCTCACCGGACTCGCCCGCCGACTCGCCTCGGGCGGCGGGTCTGCCGATTCCATCGCCGAGTACATCCAGAACTCCGTCTTCCAGCCGCTCGTCGACGACCTCGGGCGAGAACATGCCCGGCGGGTGGCCGTCGCCATCGTCGGCTTCCTCTTCGGCCGGTACGTGCTGGCCCTGTCGATCTTCACCGTGCTCTCCCGCGACGAGGCCGGGCGCCTCCTGCTCTCGATGATCCGCTGAGCTCCGGATCGTGCGGTCTCACCCCGGTGGCAGTGCCGCCCGTTCACCGACCAGGGGCCACCGGCCACGATCCCGACGGAACTCGATTGCGGCGAGCAGAGGCGTCACGTCGTACTTCGTGATGCTCAGTGTCAGAGAGTCTCCGTTCGACGACACCACCGAGACATACTGCTGTCCGTTCATGGTCGAGAACTGGTATCTGACGATCTCGCCGTAGACGATCACCTTCCGGCGGCCGAAGAACGTGCGCGCATGCACGGCATCCGGCCCGGGCTCGATGAACCAGTTGATGTAGGCGAGCAGCACAAGTGATCCGACGACGAGAAGCACGATCGCCGCGATTTCCATGCCGAGAGGGAAGCGTGCGAGGTGAGCGGTGAGAGCGAAGAGAACGGCGACGCCGAGCGCCAGCAGCCCTGCGACGAGCACGAAGCGCGGCATTCGCACGCGGCCAGGATGGACGGACGACCGGTGGGGATGCCGACGTGCCCAGAGCGCGACGGCCAACCCGATCACGAGAACGATCACGCTGACGGCGACGCTGAGGCCTATGCGTCCGGCCGCGTCCGCGAAGAAATCCCTCACGAAGCGACCTTAGCGGTGAGGCGGATGCCGGATCCGTAGACTCGGTTGATGGAATGGACGGCGACGCAGCAGTGAAGGCGCGCACCATCTTCGGCCTGCTCCGTCTCGGCGCTGCCGCCATCTGCTTGATCGCACTGATCCATCGACTGAGCTGGGGACTGGCCTCCAATACGATCGCCAGCCAGAACTTCTTCGCGTACCTCACGAATCAGTCGAACATCGCGTTCGTGGTGCTGCTGATCGTCGCCGGCGTCATCGCGCTGCGGAGAGCAGAGGATCCGCGGTGGTTGACTGTGGCTCTCGCGCTGGTGCTCAGCTGGACGATCACGGCCGGGATCGTCTTCGCCGTGATGGTGTGGCAGGGCGGCGAGCGCGGCATCCGCATCGATGTGCCCTGGTCGGATCAGGTGCTGCACTTCTGGCTTCCGGCGTGCACGATCGCCGCCTGGGCACTGGCTCCGGGCCACCGCAGCGTGCCGTGGCGGGTTGTGCCGATCACGCTGGCGTACCCGTTGGTCTGGGGCGTTTTCACGCTGTGGCGCGGTCCGCTCATCGGGTGGTACCCGTACTACTTCCTCGATCCGCGTCAGGTGAGCGGGCCGATGGAGTTCTTCGTGTTCTCCGGCGTCGCCCTCGCCGTGTTCGCCCTGGTCGCGGCCGGACTGGTGCTGATCAGCCGGATGCCGACACGGGCGAGGTGGCGCGCGCCTCAGACCGCAGGGGCGTAGACCGCGAGTGCCGCCATGGCCGATTCGAGGGCTGCGGTGTCGTCGAGGTCGGCGAAGTCCGCCGCTGCCTCTCCACCGACGATGCCGACCAGGACGTTCTCCCCGGTCGCCGGGCGGAGGTTGATCCAGGTGCGGATCGAGACGTCGGCTCCTACCGTGTGCCAGATCGCCGCGTCCGACTCCCAGAACTCCTCGTCGAAGTGGAGCCAGATCGTCTCGATGCGCCCCATCCCGAGAGTGGTGACGGCGGTGCGGTTGACGAAGGGCAGCGCCGGCGAGAACTCGATGTCCTGCTGCTGCAGGACTCCCAGTGGAAACGGTCACCACCACGCGGTCGAACGACAGTGCCTCGCCGGTGCCGAGACGCAGGCTCACACCGGTGTCGTCGTGCGCGATGCGACTGATGGGCGACGACAGCGACACCTTCACGCCGTCCAGCGCATCCTCGACGAGCGGCGTGAGATCGTCGCGCGCACCCTCCAGCGCGGTCTCCTCCGTGGTCGCGGGGAGCACCGGGGGGAACCAGCTGGACAGCTGCGCGGCATCCGCTCCGGTCGTCGTCGCGAGGAAGGCGAGCAGCGCCGCGGTCGACGGGTCTTCAGGATCTCCGCCGGCTTCGACGATCGCCTCCGACAGGGCGACGTCGGCGTCGGCCGTCTGCGCCTTCTCGACGGCGGCCTGCAGCGGCTGGGCGTCGACCGGTTCGATCTCGCCCTCGGGGCCGAGCCACTGCGCGCCGGCGAGATCGACCACGCCGATGTCCCACGACCTCATGCGCCGACGCAGGTCGACGTCGGCTTCGCCGAACAGCCAGGCGCCGAGCTGCACCGGCATCGGCCACGCGTCATCGGTGACCGAGTGCACCCGGCCGCCGATGCGGTCGCGCGCCTCGAACACCGTGACCTCGAGGTCGGCAGCGACGAGTCGGGCGGCGGCAGTCGCCCCGGCGAGGCCTGCTCCGATCACGGCGACCCGCTCACCGGACTCAGCCTGGTCCTCGACCTCATCCGCGGCACGAGCGCCGGAGCGGATCGCTCCCCGCATCGTGCCGGGGTCGTCGACGTCGGTCGCCTCGCCCGCGAAGAACACGCGGTCGCCGATCGGGCGGGCGAGCTGCTCGCGGGTCTCGGCGAGCACGCCGACCGGGGTGAAGCTCACCGCGCCGTAGGAGAACGGGTCGGTCGTCCAGGAGCTGCGCCTGCTGCCGGCCGGCTGCGGAACGCCCGGCTGCGGCTGCGGCTCACGGGTCGGAGTGGGGGTCGGCGTCGGTTCGGGATCGGGGGTGCAGGACGCCAGCAGCACCGAGACGGCGCCGACTCCGGCGCCCATGAGCAGAGTGCGGCGCGTGATCCTCATCGTGTCGCCACTTTATCCCGGCGCGGGGGTGGGGGCGACAGCATCCGCGGTGCGTGGCTTGGTCGGCTGGCGTGCACAACTCCTCCAGAACGTCGCGCGAGAGGCCGCGCATCCGCGAAAAACCGGCCGACCCGCTGTGGGATCGGCCGGTTCTTGCGGAGTTGTGCACGCTCAGACGGCGAGCAGCTCCTTCTCGAGCCGGTCGTACGACGCTTCCATGCCGTCGGCCATGCCGGTGGCGAGGATCATGTCACGCGTCTCCTTGTCGGGGTACTCGATGTAGAGCGTGATGAGGGTCGCGCCGTCTTCCTCATAGAGGTTCAGGTCGTTGAGGGTCTCGACCGGCATCCCGACCATCCGCTCGGTCTGCACCGACCGTCGCGGGGCGTCGATCAGCAGCGCCTCGCCCTCGAAGCCGAACGGCTGTCCCTCGGTGTCGCCGATCGGCGCCCACGAGGTGCGGTAGGTCTGGCCGACCTCGGTCGCGACGACGCACTCCGTCATCTCCCAGCCTTCGGGTCCGAGCAGCCACTGCTTCATCAGCTCGGGCTCGTTGTGGGCACGCCACACCAGCTCGCGCGGTCCCTCGACGAGGCGCGTGATGCGCACGTGCACGTCGTCGAGCAGCTCGACATTGGTGCCCTTGCCCTGGGCGTAGTCACGGAGGTCCTGCAGCACGACGTCGAGCTGCGACATCGCGAGCTTGAGGCCCTCGACCTGCCCCATCGACACGACCTGCTCGATCGCGTCGACCGAGGCGAAGTGGCTCGTGGTCACCATGCGGGTGCCGCCGGCGGTGGACTCGAACTCGAACGACATCCGCTGCGCGGGGAAGTCCTCGAGCGGCTTGCCGTCTTCGTCGACGAACGAGTCGAGCACCTCGAACCGGTGCGGAGCCTCGATGGCGAGGAACTCCCACGATCCCGAGGAGCGCTCGCCCCGCGGGCCGTTCATCGTGTACTGGGCGCGCCCGCCGACGGTGTGGTCCCAGGCGCCGAAGGTGGCCGGCCATCCGGGAGGACCCCAGAAGCGCTCGAGCTGCCGCGGGTCGCTGTAGGCGCTCCAGACCCGCTCGACCGGTGCCGCGAACTCGGCGACGACCGTCATGGTCAGGTTCTCGGTATCGGTGATGACGTCGGTGACAGGCATGTCAGTCCTCTTCCTTGGGTTCGTTCTGCGGAGGTGCCGGCTCGGCCAGCAGGTCGTCGAGTCGGGCGATGCGCGACCGCCACAGCTCTTCGTATCGGGCGAGGAGCGCCCTGGCGCGGGCGATCATCTCGGGGTTCGCGCGGACGAGCCGCTCGCGTCCCTCGGCGCGCTTGACGATGAGGTTCGCGGCTTCGAGCACGGCGACGTGCTTCTGCACCGCGGCGAACGACATCTCGTATTCGGAGGCGAGGGTCGAGACGGACTGCTCCCGCTCGATCGTCCGGCGCAGGATGTCACGCCGGGTCGACGTCGCCAATGCGTGGAACACACGGTCGACCTCCGCTTCGCTGAGTTCTCTTTGTACAACCATTTGGTTGTAGATTATGGCGAAGCGGATGCCGTGTCAAGAGGTTTCCTGGCGCGCTGGCCCCGTCTACGACTCGGCGAGCCAGGCGCGGATGACCCCGATCAGCGCATCGCGATCTTCTGCGCGCTCGGCGGCGGGGGGGACGGGCAGGCTGGCTCGGATGTCGGAGTGCCAGATGAGCCGCCGCTGAGGGTCGCCGGAGAACGTGGGCGGTGCGTTCTTCGCTTCTGCGCGGTCGGTGCCGAAGTGCAGGATGAGCCGCACCGGCCCTCTGCCGGCGGCGTTGACCGTCAGCCGATCGACACCGTTCAGCGTGTAGTTGGGCGAGTTCCACTTGATGGTCTCGCCGACGCCCGGTTCGGCCTCGAACACGAGCGCCTGGAGCCACTCGACTTCCGCTCGCCTTTCGGGCGGCTGCGCGTCAAGGAACTCGGCGACCGTCGCGAACTGTGTGGGCATGGGTGATCTTATCGAGCCACCCCCGCGCGCACGAGTGCCTTGTGAACGGCGATCACGATGCCGCCGATCGCCAGCTCGCCGCCGATGCGCGCGGCGAACGTGGCGATGAGCACAGGAGGCACCAGGTGCTCCGGCGAGAAGACCGGAAGCGCGACGAGGAAGAGCACGGCGCCGGTCGCGGCCGCAGCCAGAAGGATGCGGCCGCTCGGCGTCGACTTCTCCCGCCGCAGGGGCAGCGACAGGTCGAACGCCAGCCCGGCCAGCAGCATCGGCACGGCGGCGAGGGGACCGATCGGAGAGATCGCCGAAGTGAGGAGACCCGTCACGAATGCCGTGAAGGTCGCCATTCCGGGGGTGCGGGTGACGACGCGGGCGAGGAACGGCATGAGGGTATGGATGCCGGCGACCAGCGCGTACGCCGGCGGCGAGGAGACCGCGAGCACCGACGTCAGCGGCACGACGGCGACGAACAGCAAGGACTGCACGGCGCCGAACGCGGCACTCACCAGGAGTGCGCTCGTACGAACTCGTCTCGGCGTCTCGACTCGGGCGTCTTTCACTCGTCGATCCTAAGTCTCGGAAACTCCGGCCCCGCGCGGGCCTCCCCCGTCAGACCGACGGCAGGCTTGCTGCGCGCCGATCCTCACCCGATCGCTGCACACGTCGCAGCGTCAGGATGAAGACGACACTCGCGACGACACCCGAGCCCAGCCCATAGAACGCGTAGAGGGGGAAGAGCCAGGCTCCGACGATGAGCCCGATGATCGTCCACGCGAGCGCGGGTCCCGCGAACGCGAGCAGGGCGCCCGGCCAGCTCGACAGCTGCGGCCCGCTGCGGAGCCAGACGGTGCTCGCCAGCACGAAGAGCGTGGTCAGCGCCGCGAGGACCAGCGCCCAGCCCAGTGCGGGAAGCACTCGCTCGCCCCAGTCCTGCGGGTTCATCGCGGCGACGAAGACGTTGGTCGCCACCGCGTTCGCGACCACGCCCATAACGGCCACCGCCGCCAGCGCCTTCCCGTATGCAGAAGCCCGCATCGTTCGCCTCAGCTCTCCGAGGTCGACGGCTGGTCTTCGTCCGACAGTGTGTGCCAGGTCTCGAAGGTCAGGTCCGCGGCCCCCTCGACGTCGCCGTCGGCCAGCAGGGCGACGAGCTGCTCGTGGCGCTCGAACGACGCCTGCCCGTCCTCCGCGAAACGCATCCGCTCCGCACGCCGCACGACGGGGCCGAACTGTTCCAGCACCATCACGATGGCATCATTGCCGAGCACCGTCACCGGGACGCGATGGAACTCCTCGTCGGCATCCATCGCTGCCGGGATGGATTCCGCAGCCAGTGCCTTCGCGAAGCGCCGGTTCGCGTCTCTCATGCGTTCGAGGTAGCTGTCGGTGGGGACTCCTGCCATCCCCCGGACCGCCAGCACGTGCATCGATCCCACGACGTCCCGGGCATCGCGGACCGCCTTGGCGTCGATCGCGCTCACCGTCGTGGACCGGCCCGGCCTGGCGACCACCAGTCCGCTCGCGCCCAGCCTCAGTAACGCTTCACGCACGGGCGTACGGCTCACGCCGAGCCACTCGGCGAGATCCGCATCCTTCAACTGCTCCCCGGGGAGGAACGTGCAGTCGACGATGGCATCGCGCAATCGACGGAAGACGTCGTCACGGAGGAGTGTTCGGTCCACTCCTGAGGTCTGCTGCGGAATCGGCATGCAATACATTGCGCACGATCGCATCCGGGGGGCAAGTCGACACGCCTATTGCGTTCGAAATCCAATGTGCAATATATTGCGTATCACGAGCGTTACACCTGGACAACAACCCTCACCCGGGCTCGCGCAGAGCCGAAACTGAAAGGAAGAGCCATGAACACCACCGCTGAGATCACGAACGTCGTCCTCGTCCACGGAGCCTTCGCGGACGGAACCGGCTGGCGCCGGGTGTACGACCTTCTCACCGCCCGCGGCTACCGCGTCTCGATCGTGCAGAACCCGCTCACCTCCTTCGCCGACGACGTCGCCGCGACCACCCGCGTCCTCGACGCTCAGGACGGCCCGGCCATCCTCGTCGGCCACTCCTGGGGCGGCACGGTCATCACCGAGGCCGGTGTGCACCCGAAGGTCGCCGGGCTGGTCTACGTGTCCGCTCTGATTCCGGACGTCGGGGAGACCAGCGGGCAGCAGTACGAGGGCTTCGCCGCCACACCCGAGTTCGTCGTCGACATCGACGACGACGGCTTCGGTCGCCTCAACCGCGACGCCTTCCACCCGGGATTCGCCGCCGACCTGAGCGAGGCCGACGCCCTGTTCCTGGCCGACAGTCAGGTGCCGGTGAACATGGCCGTGTTCGGCGAGGCCGTCACCCAGGCCGCATGGCGCGGCACGCCGAGCTGGGCCGTCATCGCGACCGAGGACAAGGCCTTCGACCAGGCGATGCTGCAGCACATGGCCAGCCGCATCGGCGCCGACATCACCAACGTCTCCGGCAGCCACGCCCTGTTCATCTCGCAGGCCGAGACCGTCGCCGACGTGATCGCCTCCGCCGCAGGTTCGGCATCCTCCGCCACTTCGGCGGCAGCCGTGGCCGCAGCTCGCTGACGATCGCGATCCGCCGGGGTCAGCATCCATCGAGATGGTGGATGCTGACCCCGGGCGCGTCATGGAGGAGGGCGATTCCGCCGCGTCTCCGGCGGAGCTCGATCAGCCGGCCGGATACACCGCGACGCTCTCCGGGCGCTGCTTCGCCGCGAGGACGATCGCGAGGATGCCGAGGCCCAGAGTGCCGGCGAGCGACGCGAGCGATCCGAGCATCCGGAAGAGGTCGGCGAAGCCTTGGATGTTCTCCGGCCGTTCGGTGACGAAGATGATCTGCGGTATCGCCCAGGTCACCGCGTAGAGGCCGAGCACCCACATCGGCGCCCACCGCCAGGGTCGCGGAAGGTCCTCGTTGCGCCCGATCTGCGCGGCGGCCACGAGAGCAGCAGCAGCGGGGACGAGCAGCGAGACATATCCGTAGACGTTCCAGGCGGCGTCGTCGGCCGTGGGCTCGAGGGCCCGCGTGATCGCGAACGCGGCGAGGGCCCAGAGGGCCAGGAGCGTCAGCGCGGCCACCCCGAGCGGCCTGCGTCCGACGACACTCGCATCACGCGAGAGCCCGAACGCGAACAGCAGGATCGACGCTGCGAACACCACGGCGGAGCCCGCGCGGACGGCATCCGATCCGACGGACGCGTTGAGGCCGGGCTGCACCGTTTCGACCACCCCGCAGAGGATGAGGCCGACGCCGCCGTAGGTCCAGGTTCTCTGTCGGCTTCGCCTGCTCATCCCCCCAGACTAGGTGCCCGATCCCTCCGGCCGACCCGCCTCCTTGTGCGTGAGCCGCCCCCTTGAGTGCGTCACTCAAGGGGGCGGCTCGCGCAAAGAGGGGCGGCTCGACAGAAGGTGGCGAGCAACAAGCAGCGACGCGATCAGGCCAGGCGGTCGAGCCTCATCGTGGCGGTCGCGCTGTGCGCGGCCATGCCCTCCGAGTCGGAGATGACCTGCACGGCGTTCGCCAGTTCGGGCGTGGCCTCACGGCTGATGCGCTGGTACGTCAGCGGCTTGAGGAAGCGCGACACCGAGAGGCCGGCGCTGTGCTTCGCGCCACCCGCGGTGGGCAGCACGTGGTTGGTGCCCGCCATCCCCTTGTCGGAGTAGGCGACGGTGCTCCACGGGCCGAGGAAGATCGAACCGTAGTTGCGCAGGGTCTCGTGGTACCAGTCGTCATCGGCGGTGAGCAGCTCGAGGTGCTCGGGCGCGAGGTCGTCCATCAGCGCGGCCGCGGTCTCGCGGTCCTTCGCGACGGTGACCGTGCCGTAGTCGCGCCAGGCTGCTCCGGCGATCTCGGCGGTGGCGAGCGTCTCGAGCTGACGGTCGATCGCTTCGATCACGGCCTTGCCGTGCTCCTCGGAGGTCGTGATCAGCGCGGCCGGCGAGTTCGGGCCGTGCTCCGCCTGGCCGAGCAGGTCGGCGGCGACGAGCTCGGGGTCGGCGGTCTCGTCCGAGATGACCGCGACCTCGCTGGGGCCGGCGAGCAGGTCGATCGTGACCGTGCCGAACAGCTGGCGCTTGGCCTCGGCGACGAACGCGTTGCCCGCGCCGACGAGCATGTCGACGGGCAGGTCGCCGAGCAGACCGTAGGCCATCGCGGCGAGCGCCTGCACACCGCCGATGACGAAGACGCGGTCGACGCCCGAGAGGTGCGCGGCGTAGACGACCGCGTCGTTCGCGCCGCCGTCGGGCTGCGGGGGCGTGCACGCGATGACGGTCGGGACGCCGGCGGCCTTGGCCACGCCGACGGTCATGAACGCGCTCGCGGTCAGGGGGAAGCGGCCGGCCGGGAGGTAGGCGCCGACGCGCGAGACCGGGATGTACTTGGCGCCGGTCACGATGCCGGGCACGAACTCCGTCTCGAAGTCGGTGAGGTGCTCGCGCGAGGCGCGGGCGAAGGCCTGGGTGCGCTCGGCGCCCAACTCGATCGCGGCGCGGAGGTCGGGCGCGAGGCGGTCGCCGCTCGTCGCGATCTGCTCGGCGGTGAGCTCGAGGTCGCTGCCCTGGTAGTTGTCGAGCTTGCGCGCGTAGTCGAGCACGGCGTCGAGCCCGCGCTCGCGGATGTCGGCGAGCATGTTCGTGACGGTCTCGATGACGGCGGGATCGCGCTGCGCGGCCGGTGCGTCGATGAGCGGGGTCTTGAGGTGGTGGAACGCGCCTTCGTAGTGCGCGAGGACGGGAGAGGAGTAACGCATGCAGGAAGGCTAGATCGATACGAACCATTCGACAAGCCTGATGGTCCGAGACCATTCATCGGGTTTACCATTGGCTGTGACCATCACCCAGCTGACCGCCTTCCTCGCCGCTCTCGAGCACGGCTCCTTCACCGCCGCCGCCACGAATCTGACCATGACGCAGGCATCCGTCTCCGAGCTCGTCGCCCGCCTGGAACGCGAACTCGGCGTCACCCTCTTCACCCGCGGAAGCCGCCGCCTCGTACCGACGGCCGCCGCCCTCGAACTCCGCCCGCACGCGACCCAGGCGGTGAGCGCGGTGCAGAACGGCATCGACACCATCCAGGCGCTGACCTCCCTCGACCGCGGAACCTGCACGTTCGGCGTGCTCCGCAACGCGGCCTACTACGCCCTCGCGGATCTCGCCGAGACGTTCCACCACCGGCACCCGAACGTGCGGCTGCGCCTGGTCGGCATCAACTCCGCCCACGTCGCGCGCTCGATCGCGAGCGGCGAGCTCGAGGCCGGACTCCTGGTGCTGCCCGTCGACGAAGAAGGGCTCGAGGTGCGGCCGCTCTTTCGCGACGAGGTGCTCTACGCCTCGGCCACCCGCCCGAGCGACAGCGCCCCCGTCACGATCGAGGACGTCGCCGAGGCGAAGCTCGTGCTGTACGACGCATTCGCCGGATGGGACGACCCGACCCGCCGCCAGCTGCTCGAGCGCGCACGCCTGCGCGGACTGTCGATCGAGCCGGCCGTCGAGGTCGAGAACGTCGAGACGGCGCTGAGCCTGGTCGCGGCGGGCGCGGCAGACACCATCGTGTCGCGATCGATCGCGGAGTCGGAGGGCTTCCCCTCCGGCATCCGCACCTTCCCCTTCGCCGAGCCGATGCACGACACGATCGCGCTCGTGCAGCGGGAGGGGATGCTGCTGTCGCCGGCGACCCAGCGCCTGGCCGAGCTGGCGGAGCGGATGCTGCGCGAGAGAGTACCCGAGCACCAGGGGCGCACCGCGCTCGGGGGCTGAGTCCCTTCGACAGGCTCAGGGACCCAGTCCGGCTCAGGGACCGGGATCGTTTGACTCAGTACAGGTCGCCCCGCCGGTCGTCGAACAGGTGGTTGTGCGGGGGTAGCGACTTCTCGCGTACGGCGGCGAGCGAGAGCACGGCCGTCGCGCCCATCACGGTCCGGAACGCGACGATCCAGCCCTGCTCGTCGATGATGGCGGTGCCGTCGGTCCAGTCCACGCCGCGCTCGGAGCCCCAGCGGTCGGCGATGACGACCGGCAGCCTCGACGAGCGGGCGGAGGCCATGGCCTGGATCAGTTCCGGCGCGTGTTCACCCTCGGGCCGCGACACGAGCGGCCAGTTGACCGGCAGCGCGAGTACGTCGGCTCCGGCGAGCGCGAGCCGCCGCGGAACCTCCGGGAACTCGTTGTCGTAGCAGATCGCGACGCCGAGCCGCCCGAACGAGGTGTCGACCACGAGCCCGGCCTCGGTGCCGTGATCGAAGACCAGCTTCTCGGCGCCCCAGAGGTGCGACTTGCGGTAGTCGGCGATCCGCGCCTCATGCGTCAGCACGGCGGCCGTGTTGAAGAGCTGCGCGCCGGCGATCTCGGCATACCCGACGACGACCACCGCATCCTCGGGAATCACCTCCCGCACGGCATCCCATCGCGAGTCATCCCGCGTGATCGCCGCCGCCTCGGCCTCCGCGCGATCGGCGAACACGTAGCCGCTGACGGCGAGTTCCGGCAGCACGATCAGCCGGGCGTCGCGGCGAGCCGCGGCGGTGATCGCCTCCCGGATGCGGGCGAGATTCCCGTCGACGTCGCCGAGGACGATCTCGGGCGACAGCGCGGCCACGCGCAGTTCATCGGATGCTGCAGTCATGTCCTTGATTCTCCTCCGGATACGCCGAAGCGCGAGGGGCCGACAGCCCCTCGCGCTTCGTCGGTCTCAGTCGTCTTCGGTCGCGGTGACCATCACGCCGAGCGGCGCGAGGTATCCGTTCGGGTCGATCGTCCAGTCGGCCGCGGCAGCCGCCTCGACGACCTCCGGGGCCCACTCGAGGTAGACGCGGTCGTCGCCGCCGTTGATCACGAGCACCGTGCCGGAGCCGGTCTCATCGCCCTCGACGCAGCGGTACGAGCGCCACGCGCCCTCGGGCACGGAGAACGCGTCACCGGCGCCGAGGTTGACGGTCGTCGTGGAGTCATCGTTGAGCGTGACCTCCCAGCGACCGGTCTTGAACAGCAGCGCCTGCGTCTTGTCGTGGCGGTGACGGAGCACGCCCTGACCCGCCTCGGCCTTGACCCACGCGAGGTTGAACGAGTGGGGCTCGTGCACGTTCGGCACCTGGCGGCGGTTCTCGCTCATGCCGTAGCCGATCGCGGTGGCGAGCTCGACGCGGCCGCCGTCGACGGCGGCGCACAGCAGCGCGGCCTTCGAGTACTTGCGGTCGCCCGGCTGGATGACGCGCGAGCGCATGTCCTCGACCGTGTACTCGGTCAGCTCGTCGATGTAGTGCTGCTTCATCGGCGTGATGAGCGCCACATCGTCAGGGAGCACGTCACCGGCGACCGTGTCGATCAGCTGGTTGTCGGCCGTGAGGTGCAGGCCGTACGACTCTGCCTCGCGGAGCACCGAGGGGCCCCAGATGATGCCGCCGTTGTCGTCGCGACCGAGCACCGTGTAGAGGATGCCCTCGTCCGGTCCCTCGTTCGTGAAGCCGCGGAAGATCCACGTGGGAATGGTCACGATGTCGCCGTCGTGGCTGATGTATTCGCCCTGCTTGCCGTCGACGCCCCACCGCAGGCGGAACTCGCCTCCGAGGTTGATGAAGACCTCGGCGGTGAAGTGCAGGTGCAGGTTGTTCGAGATGCCGTTGGGCATGCCGGCCGCGCCGGTGTTGAACCCGTGGTTCTCCTCGAGGTTCACGTACTGGTTCGCGTTCTGCGAGACACCCGCGCCGATGAACGCGTAGTTCTCCTTGCGGTCGGAACCGGGGGTGCGGCAGTCGATGAATGCCGAGTTGCAGGGGACCCAGTCCGTGCGGCGGATCGTCCGTCGTTCGATCTCGGCCGTGTCGACGGTGACCTGTCGGTCGTCGACGATGACGTCAGTCATTTCTTCTTCTCCTTGTTCGTCGATCAGTCGTTGATCAGTAGATGTTGGTGGGGCCGACCGGCTCGTCGCCGCGCATGCCGGCGATCTGTGCCCGGAGGGCGATGTCGTCCCACAGGCGCACCTCCTTGACGAGGGCGCCGTTGTGGAAGGTGAACTGCGAGATGCCGAGCACGTCGACGGGCTTGCCGGTGAGCGGACCGTAGTTCGGCTTGCCGTTGTAGTCGCCGACGAACTTCCACGTCACCGCGACCCGGAGGCCGGCGTAGCGCACGTCGTAGTTGGTCTGGATGTCGCGGATCTCGAACTGCCCGCCGGGGAACGACTCGAGGAAGTGCAGCAGAGCGCGGCGGTAGCCCTCGGGACGGATGATGACCTTGTTGCCGATGGTCTGGAGCACGAGGTCGCGGTGGAAGTACTTCTCCACCTTCTGCAGGTCGCGGTCGTTCCAGATGGTCTGGATCATGTCGATGACCGTCTCGACCTCGGAGCGGTGATCGTCGGGGCGAACACCCGAGTCGCCCTTCGCGATGACGTCGGAGGGAGCGGGTTCGGTCCAGGAGCCCGTGTAACCGCGGAAGGCCTGTGCCCGCGCGAGCTCGTCGACGTCGGCGCCGAGCTCCAGTGCGCTGGCGAGGGAGTCGCGGACGACCCACTCCTCGACCATGCGGCCCTTGCGGTACAGGCAGTTGGCGATCGTGTAGCTGTGGGTCGAGCCCTGCAGGTAACCGGAGAGCACGAGGTGCGAGCTGAGGAACGCGTCGTCTCCGCGCGCCTCCCAGATCACGTCGGCGGCCTGGCCGGTGCGGTCGGGGGTCGACGAGATGCGCATGAGCGTGCCCTCGATGACCTCGTCGCGGGTCGTGGAGGTGCCGTAGGCGCCGTGCACGATGGAATCCGGTTCGTAGTTCTCACGGATGTAGTGGATCGACCGATCCACCCAGATCAGGTCGGTGACTTCACGGATGAAGTCATCGGGGTCCTTGTACGGCAGGTAGGCGACCGGATCGAGAGGCACGCTGTTTCACTCCTTAGAAGATGAGTCCGCGCTTCATCGGTGATCGCGGGCTTCTTTCGCCAGTGTATGCGTATGCACAAATGAGTGCAAGAGACACTTTGAGGACACACGGGTGTCCCCGGACGGATGCCGCGTCAGCCGGCGTGCGCGGCGGCGAGGCTGCGCCGCGGCACGAACGCCGACACGAAGCGCGTGTTCTCGATCGGCGCCGTGCGGTCCTCGATGCGCCGCACGATGAGGTCGGCGGCGGCCGCCGCCATGCCGGCGATGTCGTAGCCGACCGTGGCGAGATCGACGATCGGCCAGGCCGCCTCGGGGAGATCGTCGAAGCCGATGACCGAGAGATCTTCCGGCACGCGCAGTCCCGCCCTATGCGCGGCGTTCAGCACGCCGTAGGCGACAACATCATTGCCGCAGAACAGCAGCGTCGGGCGATCTTCGCCCTGCAGGAGAGCGGATGCCGCGGCCTCGCCCTCGTCGGCGCTGTACGGCACCCGACGGGTGTCGGCTTCGGCGAGCGACAGGCCGTGCGAGACCAAGGCGGCGCGCAGTGCGGCCTCGCGGGCCTGCGCCGTGCTCGTGTTACTGGGGCCGAGGACGGCGCCGATGCGGCGGTGCCCCAGCTCGACGGCACGATCCACGGCCTGCTGATAGCCGGGCACCGGATCGACCACGGTCGCGTCGGCCTCGATCAGCGACCCGGTCCGGTTGAAGTACACGAACGGCAGGCCGCGGTCCTTGAGGCGCAGGGGAGCCGCCGATTCCACGGTCGTCGTCGCGAGGATCAGTCCGTCGAGCCCGTTGGCGAGCAGCCGCTCCACGATGGTGTCGTTGTCGGCGGTCTCGGTGTGCAACATGAGCTGGTAGCCGAGTGCCTCGAGCTCGCGATGGACCGGCGCGATGATGTGCGAGTAGAACTGGTTGTCGAGGTCGGTCAGCAGCAGGCCGATGCGGCGCGTGCGCCCCGAGGACAGCGCCCGGCCGGCCTCGCTCGGCACATACCCGAGCAGCTGCGCCGCTTCTCGGACGCGCACCTTGGTGGCCTCGGACACGCGGGAATCGTCGCGGAGCGCCCGGGAGACCGTCGGCTGCGACACCCCCGCCAGACGTGCGACATCGCGACTCGTGACGACCATGTGACGCCTTTCCCTCAACGGGGGAATCCTAACGCGCTTGACGCATCTGTGCATACGCGGTCATAATCGAGGCATACGTATGCAATGAAAGGAGGGGCCATGCCCCTGCACCTCAAGTCCGCGCCGACGAAGACGTTCGCGGACACCGCGCAGCAGGACGTCGCCGAGCGCGTCCGCGGGATCATCGGAGACATCCGCGAGAACGGCGACGCCGCCGTGCGTCAGTACGCCGAGCAGTTCGACAAGTCGAGCCGTGAGTCCTACCGTCTGACGGATGCCGAGATCGAGGAGATCATCGGCACCCTCTCGCCCCAGGTGATCCAGGACATCGAGTTCGTGCAGAACCAGGTCCGCCGCTTCGCCCAGGCGCAGCGCGACTCCCTCGTCGACATCGAGGTCGAGACCCTCCCCGGCGTCTTCCTCGGTCAGAAGCACGTGCCCGTGCAGGCTGCGGGCGCCTACATCCCCGGCGGAAAGTACCCGCTGACGGCATCCGCCCACATGACGATCATCACCGCCAAGGTCGCCGGTGTCCCGCGCGTCGTCGCGTGCACCCCGCCGATCCGCGGCGAGATCCCCGCCGCCACCATCGCCGCCATGAAGATGGCCGGAGCCGATGAGATCTACCTCCTCGGCGGAGTCCAGGCCGTCGCCGCCATGGCCGTCGGCACCGACTCCATCGAACGCGTGAACATGATCGCCGGTCCCGGCAACGCCTACGTCGCCGAGGCCAAGCGCCAGCTGTTCGGCGAGGTCGGCATCGACCTGTTCGCCGGCCCCACCGAGATCCTCATCGTCGCCGACGAGCACGCCGATCCGTTCTTCACCGCCGTCGACCTGCTCTCGCAGGCCGAGCACGGCCCCGACTCCCCCGCCGTGCTCGTCACGACGTCGCAGTCGCTGGCCGAAGAGGTCATGGACTGGATCGAGAAGATCCTTCCCGGCATGCCCACCCGCGACTACGCCGGTCCTGCCTGGCGCGACTGGGGCCAGGTCATCGTCGCCGACGACCTCGACGAGGCCTACCGTATCGCCGACGAGTTCGCGTTCGAGCACGTGCAGATCTTCACCGAGAACCCGCGCGAAGCGCTCACTAAGATGCATGACTACGGCGCGCTCTTCCTCGGCGAGAACACCTGCGTCTCTTACGGCGACAAGGTCATCGGCACCAACCACGTGCTCCCGACCCTCGGCGCCGCCCGCTACACCGGCGGCCTCTGGGTGGGCAAGTACCTGCGCACCGTGACCTACCAGGAGGTGCAGAACACGGAGTCGTCGGCCGAGCTCGGCGCCGTCTGCGGCCGCGCCGCCCGCGTCGAGCTGTTCGAGGGCCACGCCCGCTCCGGCGACGCGCGTGCCTGGCGTCACGCCGGCACCGAGTTCGCGTGGATCGACGAGAGCCACGCCGCGGTCGCCTCCGGTGCGGTGACGGACGCACGATGACCGACCTCACCGGTCGCACCGCGGTCGTCACCGGCGGCGGCAGCGGACTCGGGGCGGCGATCGCCCGTGCGCTGCACGCCTCCGGCGCCGAGGTCGTGGTGGTCGGCCGCGACGAGCGGAAGCTCGCTGCGGTCACCGCCGAGCTCGGCGATCGAGCGCGGAGCCTGGCGTGCGACGTGTCGGATCCGGCATCCGTCGACGCCCTGCGCGAGGCGCTGTCCGGCACCGAGGTCTCGATCCTCGTGAACAACGCAGGCATCGCCGGCCCGGTGGCCGCACTCACCGACATCTCGGTCGACGACTGGGACGAGGTGTTCGACGTGAACGTGCGCGGCACCTTCCTGCTCTGCAAGGCGCTGCTGCCCGGCATGATCGAGCGCGGCGACGGCGACGTCATCAACATCGCGTCGGTGTCGGGCAAGCGCCCGCTCGCGC
Organism: Microbacterium sp. W4I20; assembly: GCF_030816505.1. NCBI lineage: Bacteria > Bacillati > Actinomycetota > Actinomycetes > Micrococcales > Microbacteriaceae > Microbacterium > Microbacterium sp. W4I20. The sequence goes on from NZ_JAUSYB010000001.1 coordinate 2,270,431, forward strand.
ACCGCACCCCCTACTGCGCGTCGAAGATGGCCGTGATCGGACTCACCTCGACGCTCGCGTTCGAGGTCGGCCCCGCGGGCGTCCGCGTGAACTCGCTCTCCCCCGGGCCGGTGCAGGGACCGCGGATGGAGCGGAACTTCCGCCTCGAGGCCGAACGCTCGGGCACCAGCGTCGACGACGCCGAGCAGGTCTTCGTGTCCCGCGCGGCGCTCGGGCGCATGATCACCGAGGAGGAGGTGGGCGCCGCCGTCATCGCGATGCTGGCCATGCCGGGGATGTGCGGAGCCGACGTCGACCTGTCCGCCGGTATGGTCGCCTGATGACGTCGTTGCGCGCGCGGGCCCATGCCGGGGAGAAACTGCTCGGCGCCCTGCTGCGGATGCCGTCGGAGGAGCTCGTCGAGATGCTCGCGGTCGCCGAGTTCGACTTCGTGCTCATCGACTGCGAGCACGGGCCCGCGGACATCACGGCGCTCCGGAACCACATCGCCCTCGCGGCGGTGCACGGCGTGCCGGTGATCGTGCGGGTCGGCGAGAACGACCGGGGGCAGATCCTGCGCGTGCTCGACCAGGGCGCCGAAGGCATCCTGATGCCGCACCTCGACACCGCAGCGGATGCCGCGGCGCTCGTTGACGCGTCGCTGTACCCGCCGGTCGGCAACCGCGGCTTCGCGACCTACAGCCGGGCCGGTCGCTTCGGCGAGGTGGCGCCCGCCGACCACCTCGCCTGGTATCTCGAGAACACCCTGGTGCTCGGAATGATCGAGTCTCCCGGCGGAGTCGCGAGCGTCGAGGCGATCGTGTCGACGCCCCGGCTCGACGGGATCATGGTCGGACCGGCGGATCTCGCCGCGAGCTCGGGCCCCGACGATCAACCGGTGCCCGAGGCGATCGCGGCCGTGCACTCGGCCCTGGCTGCGGCCGGTTCGCTGCGGATGGACATCGTCGGTACGCGCGACGCGGCCGCGGCATCCTTCGCCGCCGGCGCCGACCTGGTCGTCTACAACCTCGCGTCGTCACTCATGCGGCACCTGCGGGATCTCGCCTCGCCGGAGCGCTGAGCGCGAGCGCTGAGCGGGAGCGCTGAGGCAGCGCGCACACACTCATGGGCTGAGTTCTCTTCGTTGGGCGGATGCTGCCGCCGCATCCGTCCGCCTATGGCCGAGTTCTCCGCCGGAGCGGGTGACCGCGCGCGGCTCAGCGCTTCCGGAGGCCGCGGTATGTCGGCAGGAACGCGAGCAGTGCGGCGAGCACGGTTCCGACCGACAGGAGCGGGAGTGCCGGCTCCATCGCCCACGGCGAGTTCCCGCTCAGCCCCATGCCCATCACCATCCACGCACCGAGCGTGCCGGCGATCAGCAGCCCGACGAACGTGAGGGTGATCCGCTCCGACAGTGTGGACACCTCGCTCCGCGCCAACGACGGCAGCGTGACGAGCGACCCGAGGATCACCGCGATCAGCACGACGAACGCGACCCCGAACGGGACATCCCCCGAAGAGACCTCGCCGGACTCGTCTGCGCCGAGCAGACCACCGACCAGACCGAAGAGGTTCACCGTCTGCTCCTCACCGTCCACCCGGTCGGTCACGAACGGCACGAGCAGCCCGAGCACCAACAGGATCTCGGTGACGATGAGAGGGAAGACGAGCACCGCCGCCTCGAGCGCCTGCACGCGCCGCTCCAGCGCGCGCTGCCCCGCCTCGGTCGTGGTCGCCGCTGCATCCTGCGTCATGATTCCACCCCTCGTCGCCCCGGTGGCCGCGAGCTCCACCCTCGAGCGCGAGTGTACTCACCCCGGTGCGCCGCGAGCGCGCACGCCCATGGGCTGAGTTCTCCCCGATGGGCGGATGCTGTCGCCCGAAGTCTCCGCCCCACGGCGCGTTCTCCTCCCCACAGGGTGGGGCAGAGAGCCGAAAGGCGCAGGGCCTCAGCGCCGCGACGCCCCCGCCGCGGCATCCGCCAGCTGCGTCTGCCACGACCGCAGCAGTGAGCCGAAGGCCTGCGGGCGTTCGAGCGGCAGCAGGTGCCCGGCGTCGAGGGACACGAGCCGCGCGTCGGGCATCTGCGTGACGATCTCGGTGTGGAAGTGCGGCGGCGTGATCACATCGTCGAGCCCCGACACCACCAGCGTCGGTGCGGACACCTGCGGCAGCAGCCCGAGCAGGTCGCCACGGTCGAGCTGCAGCTGCAGCTGGGCCCGCAACCGCGCCGTGCCGGTCGCGGTGCCCATCGCCAGCGTCCGCTCGATCAGGTCGGGGCGATCGCGCACGGCATCCGCCCCGAGCAGCGCCGGCAGGATGCGGGACTGCAGCTCACGAGCATCCGTCCCCGCGTCGAGCGCATCGAGCCACTCCTGCCACGCCGCACGCTGGGCATCCGTCGGCGCCTTCGCGTTGGTCGACACGAGGCAGAGCCCCGCCACCCGCTCGGGCGCCGCGAGCGCGACGTTCATCGCGACGATGGCCCCGAGCGAATGCCCGACGAGCACGAACCGCTCGGGCAGCGACGCCAGCAGGGCCGTGACCTGCAGAGAGATGGCGGGGCGGTCCAGCACCGGCTGGACCGCCCTGTCGAGTCCGGCATCCGCCCACAGATCGGCGGTGCAGTTCATGCCGGCGAGCAGGACCAGCGTCGGCATGTCAGCCCTTGACGGCGCCGTCTGCGAGTCCTGCGACAAGATATTTCTGCGCGACGAACGCGATCACGAACACGGGGATCGTGAGCAGCATGGACGCTGCTCCCGCCTGTTGCAGCATCGGCAGCGTCTGCCCGAGTTGCGTGGCGATGAACACCGGCACCGTCTTCGACGAGGTGTCAGTGAGCACGAGCGCCGTCAGGTACTCCTGGAATGCGAACAGGAACACGAAGATGCCGGCGGTCAGGATGCCGGGACCCATCAGCGGGATCATGACACGGCGCAGCATCCCGATCCTCGTGCAGCCGTCGATCATGGCCGCCTCGTCGAGCTCCTTGGGGATCTCGGCGAAGAAGTTGCGCAGCAGCCAGATCGTGAACGGCTGGTTGATCGCGACGAGGGCGATCGCAAGCGCGAACGTGGTGTCGTAGATGCCGAGCGCCCGGCTGATGTCGTACATCGGCAGGACCACCGCGAAGCGGGGCAGCGCGCGGAAGATGAGCGCGAGCACCAGCAGAATCGCCGACACGTAGCTCGGGAACCGCGACAGCGCGTAGGCGGCCGGGATGCCGATCGCGAGGGCGATGACCGTGGAGACCACCGCGACGACCAGGGTGTTGATCAGGTAGTCGGAGAAGTACGTGGTCTCCCACAGGTCGACGAACGCCTGCAGCGTGGGCTGGTAGTCCCAGAGCACAGGGGGGTTCGAGAACGCGACGTCGGTGGGCTTGGTGACCGAGAGCGTCATCCAGATGAACGGGCTCAGCACCACGACGCAGAGGATGGCGAGCAGGAGGCCCGTGATGACCGGTGGGCGGTTGACGCCGCGACGCTTGCGCTTCGGTGCGCCCTTGGTGACGATGGCCCTCGTCGAGAGTTCTGCGGAGGTGAGACTCATCGTTCGGCCTTCGCTTCCTTGAAGATGCCCCGGATGAACGGGATCAGCATGATGAGGATCAGGATGATGGTGAGCACGTTGATCGCGCTGCCGAGACCGAGGTTCTCGGCGCCGTCGGCGAATGCCACCGAGTAGACGTAGAGCATGATCGACTCGTTCCCGATGTTCTGCGCCTGGGGCGACAGCGGGATCAGGTTGTCGAACATGCGCAGCACGTCCATGATCGTGATCAGCGTGACGAAGCCGAGCACTCCGCGGATGGTCGGGATGATGACGCTGATGTGCGTCTGGAACCCGTTGGCGCCGTCGATCTTGGCGGCTTCCTTGAGCTCGTTCGGCACGCCCTGCAGCCCCGCGAGGATGATGAGCATCGCGAACGGGAGCATGTGCCAGACGGTGTTCGCGATCACGAGGATCGCGTTCGGCACCTGATCGGTGAACCAGAGCACCTGCGATCCGCCGAAGAATCCGATCAGCCGGTTGACGACGCCGCCGAAGTTGTCGTCGAAGAGCCACGAGAAGGCGACCGCGCCGACGAGGTTCGGCAGCACGTACGAGACGAGCATGATGCCGAGGACGAGCGGGCGCGAGGTGGTGATGCGGTTGATGCCGGTGGCGATGATGTAGCCGAACACCAGCAGGATGGCCGTGGTGACGATGGTGACCGCCACGGTGAAGAGGACCGCCTTGTGGAAGCGCGGATCGGTCAGCGCGTCGGTGAAGTTCTCCAACCCGACGAACGTGCCGGGTGTGCCGTATCGGACCTGCTCGAAGCTCCACTGCACCGTGCGCACCAGGGGGAGCACCAGGAGTGCACCCATCACCAGCAGGCTCGGGAAGAAGAGCAGCCAGAATTCGCGTGCCTTCATTTGCGTCCTCCCTTGGACGGACTGTGGCCTGAACTCGCGCTCAGGCCACAGTCATGGACGATCGGTCCTGGTCAGCCGGCGATCTTCTCGCCGGCGGCCTGCATCTGCGCCATTCCGTCCTCGACGGAGATCTGGCCGTTCAGCACCGAGACCAGGATCGGCCGGATCTCGTTGGTGATGTCGGCGATGATCGGCGACACGATCGGCGGCATGGCGCTGGCGATCGAGTCGTTCGCCGCGGCGCCGTACGGAGAGTTCTTCTCCGTGACCATTCCTTCACGCGCCGGGTAGGCGGCGGGGACGGAGGCCTTCGATGCGTCCTCGCTGACGGCGGATGCCATCATCTGGAAGAGCATGTCGTGGTCGAGCTTCGTGTTGAACGGGATCGACCAGCCGTCGATCGAGAGGCGGTTGTACGAGTACTCCGCGTCATCCGAGACCTTCGGCGCTCCGGCGAAGCCGAAGTTCTCGAAGAGCTTCGAGTTCGACTCGAGCGTCAGGTCGAACATGCGGCCGGAGAACATGATCGACATGGCAGCCGTGCCGTTGAACATCTGCTGCTGCACCTTGGGCTGGTCGAAGGTCGTGACCTGCGGGTCCATGTAGGGCTTGAGTGCGAGCATCGCCTCGAGGGCCTGCTGGGCCTCGGGGGTGTCGAGCGTGACGTCGCCCTCGGCGTTCACGAAGTCGGCGTTGAGCGAGTTCATCGCGCCCTCGAAGCCGGTGGTGACGTCGGCGGTGGCGAGCCACGGCAGCGCGATCGGGTAGTCCATGAGGCCCTCGGCCTTGATGGCCTCGGCAGCGTCGATCATCTCGTCGAACGTGGTCGGAGCCTCGAGGCCGAGGTCTTCGAAGATGTCGGTGCGGTATGCCATCACGAACATCTGCGCCTGCATCGGAATCGCGTAGATGTTGCCGTCGTACGACATGCCCTCGACCATGGACTCGCTGATGTCGCCGAGGCCGTAGTCGTCGCCGTACTTGTCCCACAGGTCATTCAGCGGAACGAGGAGCTCCTCTTCGCCGAAGCCCGGGATGACGAAGCCATAGGTCTCGAGGATGTCGTAGGTTCCCGTCTCGCCGGCGAGCGTCGCCGTCGTCTTGGTCACCTGGCCGCCGAAGTCGATCGGGTCGTGCTTCAGCGTCACGTCGTCGGTCGAGCAGCTCGAGACCATCGTGTCGGTGAAGGGGTCGATCGCGGAGGAGTTGTAGGCGAGGACGTTGACCGTCGTCTTGCCCTCGGGTGCCGTGTAGTCGCACGACACCGTCGTCGAGTTCTCATTGTCGGTGCGGGAGCCCGCGCCGCAGCTGGTGAGGGCGACGATGCCCACAGCCACGAGTGCGAGAACCGGCAGTGCCCGATGCTTAGTGTGTCCCATAAGGGTGATGGTATACGTATGCAGTCAACTTAGGGAAGCCTATTTTCACGGAATATATTCCCTATGAATACGTATACGTAACGATTGGCTCCGGATGCTTGCGGACAGGCCGCGGATGACCGGCACCCCGGCGCGTCCGCGCCGGTTCAGCGCGCGTCCGCAGCGCTCAGCCAGCGCAGACCGCGCTGGCTCGACGTGACCCGACCGTCGCGATCGACGACGACCATGAGCACGCCGTCGCAGCTGCGGCAGCGCACGACGAACCCCATCGGGTGGGCATAGACCGCGGCCTGTGCGAGCACGGCGATGTCGTCGCACGTGTCGCACTGCCCCCGCGCCGTGGTGGGCTCGAAGGGGAAGAGGGCGCCGACGACGCCGGCGAGGACGTTGCCGTCGAGTGCCCCGCCGCGACCAGCCGTGTCGTCGAGTGACGTGCTCTCGAGCGCATTGTCATCCGGATGCGTCATCAGATTCCTCCGAACCGTTCGGTGCGGATGTCGTCGTCCGCATGTCCGAGCTCGATCATGGCCCGTGCCACTGTCTCCACGAAGCCGGTGGGACCGCAGATGAAGATCAGCGGGCGCGCGCTCGCAGGCAGTGTCTCCCTGGCCAGGTCGTCGGCGGTGAGCCGTCCGGCCGACCGCGGCCACTCCGCCGGCACGGCGCGGGTGTAGTGCCAGGTGGTGTCGACCGAGGCGGTCGGCGAGGAGAGTTCGTCTCGATAGAAGGCGTCCGCAGGACTGCGCAGGGAGTACAGCAGCCGCATCGGAGCCGCGCCCTCGGCCCCGGCGTGCGCGCGCGCCATCGCGACGAAGGGCACGACTCCCGACCCGCCGGCGATGAGCTGTACGGGCCGCGTCTGCTGCGGCGTCCAGACGAACCATCGGCCGAGCGGCCCCCGGAGTTCGACGGTGTCGCCGACCTCGAGTTCGTCCACGAGGAAGGGCGAGACCTCGCCGTCGGGCAGTCGGTCGACGACCAGTTCGAGCTCGGGCTGGTCAGCGCTGCCGGCCCCGAACCCGGCGCTCGCGAGCGAGTATGAGCGCACGGCCTGGTACCCGTCAGGCGCCGTCAGCCGGATGTCGACGTGCTGCCCTGCCTCGTTGCCCGGCCAGTCCTCGACAGTGAACACCAGACTGCGAGCGGTCGGAGTCAGCGGCCGCGCCCTCGCCAGGACGCCGCTGCGCCAGCCGGGGCTGCTCACGCGTAGCGCTCTTCGCGCCACGGGTCTCCGTGCAGGTGGTAGCCGTTCTCCTCCCAGAACCCCGGCTCGTCGTCGTCCTGCATGACGATCCCGCGCACCCACTTGGCGCTCTTCCAGAAGTACAGGTGCGGCACCAGCAGCCGCGCAGGTCCCCCGTGCTCGGGGTCCAGGCTCTCACCGTCGAACTCGTAGACGACCCACGCCTTGCCGTCGAGGATCTCCTCGAGCGGCAGATTCGTCGTATACCCGCCGTACGAGTGCACCATCACGAACTCCAGGCTCGTCTCCACGTCGGCGAACAGGGTGTCCAGCGAGACTCCGCGCCACCCGGTGCCGAGCTTCGACCAGCTCGTGACGCAGTGGATGTCGACCGTGATGTCCTCGGACGGGAGCGCGAGCAGCTCGGCCCAGCTCCAGCGATGCGTCACCCCCGTCTCGGTCTGGATGACGAACGCCCAGTCCTCTTCGTCGATCCGCGGCGTCGGACCGGCCGACAGCACCGGGAACCCGTCCGTCAGATGCTGACCGGGCGGCAGATCAGGGTTCTCCTCACGCCGTCGACCTCCGAAAACAGCCATCACTTCTCCCTCAGTCGATCCACGCGGAAAGCATGATCCATTGCTATCGGGAAGAGGGCGGAATATCCAGTGCTTCCGCGTGCGGATCGACGCGCGCCGCACGCCTCTTCTCCAGGGCGAAGCAGAACACCACGGCGACGATGCCGGCCGCGGGGGCGACCAGGAGCCCGGCGCGCAGACTCTCCTGGTCGGCGATGTAGCCGACGAACGGCGGCGACAGAAGGAACCCGACGCGCAGCAGCCAGGCGAGCACCGTGAGCCCGACACCGCGTCGGAGGCCGGGCAGCTCGTCGGCGGCGTGCATCGCCGCCGGGATCAGCGTCGCGATTCCGAAGCCGAGTGCCGCGAAGCCGAGGATGGTGCCGAGGATGCTGGGGAACGCGAGCGCCAGCCCCATGCCGGCCGCCGCGATCAGACCGCCCGCCCCGGCGACGAGACGCTGGCCGAACCGATCGGTCAGGCGGTCGCCCATGAGCCGCCCGATGGTCTGGGCCACCATGAGCGCGATGAATCCGAGCGGGGCGATCGGGGCGGCGGCGTCGAGGGAGTCGGCGAGATACAGCGTCGCCCACGAGTTGCCGGCATCCTCGCCGACCGCTCCGGCCATGGCGATGAGCGTGAGGGCCGCGAGCATCAGGATGGTGCGCAGGCTCGGTCCGCGCCGGGGCGCTGCACCAGCCCCGGGAGCCTCGGCGACGGCATCCGCTTCTTCTTCGTCCAGCCCGGGAAGGCAGAAGCGGAGCGCGCACAGGGCCACGGCGGCGAACACCGCGGTGGAGATCGCGAGATGGATGCCGACGGGAAGGCCGATCGCGATCGCCGCGGCAGCCATCGCGCCGCCGAGCACGGCGCCGATCGACCAGATCGCGTGGAAGGAGTTGATGATCGAGCGTCCGAACCGGCGCTGCACGCGGAGGCCGTGGGCGTTCTGCGCGACGTCGGTGATCGCGTCGAACACCCCGGTCAGGAACAGCGCCCCGGCGAAGAGGAGGGCCGAAGGCGAGAGACCGGCGAGGAGATAGCCGATGCTGGTGAGGGCAGTGCCGAACACGGCGACCCGCGCCGAGCCGAGGCGGCGGATCAGCACGGCGGCCGCGAGACCGGCGAGGAGCGCACCCGCGGGGAGGGCGGCGATCGAGAGACCGTAGGTCGTGTTGTCGAGTCCGAGCATCGTCTTGATCTCGGGGTACCGCGGCAGGATGTTCGCGAACAGGGCGCCGTTGGTCAGGAACAGCGCGCTGACCGCGATGCGCGCGCGCCGGGCGGCGGCATCCGCAGCAGGCCGCGCGGGGGCATCGGTCTTCGCACTCGGGTCGTCCATCGCGCCCCATCCTTCCACGGTCGGCGGACAGGCTCGCGTCCGTCGCGTCCGGCTACCGCACTTGCACGTCCGCGGCTCGAGCGCCACCCGCTTCTCGCTGTCGCACCACGGACGTACGCTCGACCCATGACCGACCTCACCCAGCCCACCGGACGCGAAGAGGCACTGCGCGCCGTCCCCCGCGAAGACGGATCCGCGCCCCGCGCCCTCGTGCTCGGCGCGACCGGGTACATCGGCGGGCGGCTGACTCCGCGGCTGCTGAACGCGGGCTACCGGGTGCGCGTGCTGGCGCGCGACGCCGTGCGCGCGGCATCCTTCCCCTGGGGCGCCGACTGCGAGATCGTCGAGGGATCGGCCGACGATGCGGATGCCGTCGCCGAAGCCATGGCAGACGTCGACGTCGTCTACTACCTGATCCACTCGATGACCGCGGGCAAGGGCTTCGAGGAGAGCGACGATCGCGCCGCGACGACGGTGGCGGATGCCGCGTCACGCGCGGGCGTGCACCGGATCGTGTATCTCGGCGGGCTGCACCCCGACGACGTGAAGCTGTCGCCGCACCTGCGATCGCGTGTGGAGGTCGGCGAGACGTTCCTGCACTCGGGAGTTCCGACTCTCGTGCTGCAGGCCGGCGTCGTGATCGGTTCGGGCTCGGCGTCGTTCGAGATGATCCGGCACCTGACCGACGTGCTGCCGTACATGCCGGCGCCCAAGTGGGTGCGCAACCGCATCCAGCCGATCGCCGTGCGCGACGTGCTGCACTATCTGCTCGGCGCCGCCCGGGTCGACGAGCAGGTGAACGGGGCGGTCGACATCGGCGGACCCGACGTGCTGCGGTACGGACAGATGATGAACGGCTATGCCGTCGAGGCCGGGCTCCCCCAGCGCGCGATCGCCTCCCTCCCGGTGCTCACGCCGTGGCTGGCCTCGCACTGGGTCAATCTCGTGACGCCGGTACCGCGCTCGATCGCCCGACCCCTCGTCGCCTCGCTGCAGAACGAGTGCGTCGTGAAGGATCATGCGATCGACGACCTCATCCCGCAGCCCGCCGACGGGCTGACCCCGTACCGGCGCGCGGTCGCCCTCGCACTCGGGCGCCTCGACGCCGACACGATCGAGACCAGCTGGCAGGACTCCGAGGTGTCCGGCGCCCCGAGCGACCCGCTGCCGAGCGACCCCGACTGGGCAGGCCGCACGGCGTTCACCGACGCGCGGTCGCTGAAGACCTCGGCATCCGTCGACGACCTGTGGCGCGTGATCATCGGCATCGGCGGCGAGAACGGGTGGTATTCGTCGCCATTCCTGTGGGCGGTGCGCGGCTGGATGGACCGACTGGTCGGCGGCGTCGGACTGCGGCGCGGTCGGCGCAGCCGCAACGCGGCCCGCATCGGCGACGCGATCGACTTCTGGCGCGTCGAGGCGGTGTCACAGCCGGGATCGGGAGAAGAGGATGCCGGACTGCTGCGGCTCCGCGCCGAGATGAAGGTGCCGGGCGAGGCGTGGCTGGAACTGCGCGCGATCGCCGACGGTTCCGGAGCGCGCTACGAGCAGCGGGCGGTGTTCTTCCCACGCGGACTCAGCGGACGCCTGTACTGGTTGGCCGTGCTGCCCTTCCACGGTTTCATCTTCGCGGGCATGGCGGCGCGCATCACGGGTGCGGCTGAGGGTGCCGTGAAGGCCTGAGTCTTCCGCAGCCTTCCGCGGTTCAGTCGACCGGGCGATCCTCGCGGCGCGGGGGCTCGCCCTCGACCGCACCCGGCGCGTCCGCGGCCTCGGCCGTCTGCTCGGCGAGTCCGGCCGTCGCGGTGCCTGCGTCGGCAGCATCCGCTCTGCCTTCGCCGGAGGCGTCGGGGATGATGTCGATCGCCTCGGTCGCCGCCCCGTAGACCTCGGCGAGGCTGTCGTCGACGGTGTCCTCGTCGATCCAGGCGAGGTCGTCTTCGGAGTGGTCGTACTCGACGGGCACGAGCGCGAAGTCGTCGCCGTACTCCTCGAGGCCCGCCATCACGCTGTGGCGTACGGCCATGCGGGCGTAGCGGTCGCGCAGGATCAGCGGATCGCGACGCAGGTCCTTCATAAACGCGACCATCATGAACGCCATGATCACCGCGAAGGGCAGGGCCGCGATGATGGTCACGTTCTGCAGCGAGCGCAGTCCGCTCCCCTCTTCGCCGGAGATGAGAAGCACCGCGGCGATCACGCCGACCAGCACACCCCACACGACGGTCACCCAGCGCGACGGCTCGGGTCGACCCTGTTGCGACAGCGTGCCCATCACCAGCGATGCGGAGTCCGCGCCGGTGATGAAGAAGATCGAGATCAGCAGGATGAGCAGAATGCTGGTGAACAGCGGGAACGGGAGATTGCCGAGCACGCCGAACAGCACCTCCTCCGGCGGGTTCACGTTCAGGCCGGCGCCGTCCATCTGCTGTTGGATGGCGGTCGTGCCGAAGATCGAGAACCAGACCAGCGAGATGGCCGAGGGCACCACGATGACGACCGACACGAACTGGCGGAGCGAACGGCCGCGGGAGATCTTCGCGATGAACATGCCGACGAACGGGGACCACGAGATCCACCACGCCCAGTAGAAGATCGTCCAGGTCGACAGGAACGCCTGCGACTCATCGCCCTGCGACGCCGAGCGGGCGATCATCGTCGGCAGGTCGCCGAGGAACTGCACCGCGACCGACGGGATCACGTTGAGGATGAGCAGCGTCGGGCCGACGAAGAACACGAAGAACGCCAGGATCAGCGCGGCGACGGCGTTGATGTTCGACAGCGCGCGGATGCCCTTGGAGACTCCCGACACCGCCGACGCGATGAAGCAGGCGGTGAGCACGGCGATCGCGGCGATGAGGATGCCGTTGCCGAGCTCTCCGATGCCGGTGACGATCTCGACGCCGTGCCCGATCTGCAGGGCGCCGAGCCCGAGGGATGCCGCCGTGCCGAACAGCGTGACGATGATGGAGAACACGTCGATGGTGCGCCCGAGGGGTCCGGTCGTGCGGTGCTCGCCGAGGAGCGGCGCGAAGATCGAGGAGATCAGCGGGGTGCGACCGCGGCGGAACGCGCCGTAGGCGATCGCGCCGCCGACGAGCGCGTAGAACGCCCACGCCTGCGGACCCCAGTGATAGAGCACCTGGGCCTGCGCGGTGTGCATGGCCTCGAGGGTGTTCGCCTCGACCGTTCCCGGCGGCGGGCTCTCGAAGAACGTGAGGGGTTCGGCGGCGCCCCAGAAGACGAGGCCGATGCCCATTCCGGCGGCGAAGAGCATCGAGATCCACGAGAACATCGAGAACTCGGGCTCCTCGTCGTCGCGCCCGAGCGGGATGCGTCCGTAGCGGCTGAAGCCGATGAACAGCATGAACACCAGGATGACGGTGGCGATGGTCGTGAAGAAGAAGCCGGTGTACTCGACGACCGCGTCGAGCACGGTCTTCGTGGTGCCGGCGAGGTTGTCGCCCGCGAACACGCCCCACGCGATGAAGGCGACCGTGAACGCGACCGCGATGCCGAACACGAGCGGATCGGTCCGGTACGACCGGCCGGTCTCCTCGACCGAGAGCCCGGGCACGAGCGCCGGATGGACGCTCCGCGGAGGAACCTTCGCGATGTCGCGGACGATCTTCTTCGCGGTCGGGACGATGCCCGTTCCGGGTGCGGTTCCATCGGAGCGTGCGGGCGGCTTCTCGTCAGGGGTCTCCATGGGAATCCATTCTCCCATGCCGGTATTCCGGTGCCCGGCCGTCAGCGCTGCCCGCGCCGCCCGACGCCGGCGAACACCGAGTGCAGCAGCGGAAGCGCCGAGACGCAGATGAGCGTGATGCCGAGCGGCGGGGCGGGGGCGATGAGCAGCGCGCCGCCCACGAGCATCGCGGCGAACAGCACCCCGGAGGCGATGCGCCGCGCGATGCCCTCGAGCCGATCCAGCCGACGCTCGAGACGCGAGGTGTCGAAGGTCACCGTGCCGTCGTCGATCCGGCTGATGATGCCGTCGATGCGCTTGGGCAGCCGCATGGTGACGGCGGCGGTCTCCATGGCCTGCTTCGCCATGTCCTGCATCAGGTTCCCGGACTCGTCGCGCAGCAGACGGCCGGCGTACGGCTCTGCGGCATCCCACACGTTGAAGGCGGGATCGAGCCCGCTGCACATCCCCGAGGTCAGCGAGACCGCGCGGATCAGCAGCAGCATGTTCTCGGGCAGCTGCAGTGGCAGCGACCGCACCATGTCGCCGAACTCGTCGGCGAAGTCCTTGAACTCCCGCGGATCGACCTTGCTGAGCTCGGCGAACCCCATCCCGCCGAAGCGGGCGAACAGCGCGGTCAGTGCGCGTTCGAGCTCGTTGGTGTCGGCCGAGGGCAGCAGCACGCCGATCTCCTGCGCGGCGGCGACCAGGCCCCGGCTGTCGCGCCCGGCGACCGCGATCAGGAGGGTGCGGAGGCCGTCGCGGAGGTTGTCGGGGACCTCGGCCATCATCCCGAAGTCGATGAAGGTGAGGCGGAAGTTCCGGCCCTCGGTCCCTGAACCGCCACCCTCGGTCCCTGAACCGCCGCCACCGGTCCCTGAGCCTGACGAAGGGCCCACGGGCGAGACCGGCGTCACGAAGATGTTGCCCGCATGCGGGTCGGCGTGCACGAAGCTGTGCGTGAACACCTGGTCGAACATGACCTCGGCGAAGACATCGGCCACCTGCGACGGGTCGATCCCCGCCGCACGGAGAGCGTCGATGTCATTGATCTTGATCGCGGTGACGTCCGACAGGGTGAGCACGCGGCGGGTCGACCGCTCCCAGACGATCTGCGGGGTGTCGACGCGGGTGTCGTCGGCGAAGTTCTCCCGGAAGCGCTCGGCACTCGCGGCCTCGTGCAGGTAGTCGATCTCCTCGAGGCTGGTGTGCGCGAACTCCTCGACGAGCGCCGGTGCATCGACCCGGTCGGCGACGAGGCGCACACGTGTCAGCCACCGTCCGACGCGGCGGAGCGCCGCGAGGTCGACCGCGACGACCTCGTCGATGCCCGGACGCTGCACCTTCACGATCACGTTGTCGAGTCCGGTGTCGCTCGCGTCGATCTCCGAGAGCCGGGCGCGATGCGCCTGACCGAGGGATGCTGCCGCCACCGGATTCTCGTCGAACCAGGCGTACGCACGAGTCAGCGGCATGCCCAGCTCGGCCTCGGCGACGACGCGGATGTCGGCGAACGGCACGGCCGGCACCTCGTCCTGCAGCCCCTCGAGCTCTGCGGTGATCTCGGGTGGGAGAACGTCGAGGCGCGACGACATGAACTGGCCGACCTTGATCATGAGGCCGCCGAGCTCGATCGCGAGCACATGGAACCGTCGGGCGAACTTCTGCATCCGCGGGCCGCGCGTGCGTTCCGCGATCGACGTCATCCCGAACCGCGGGAGGACGAGCTCGAACCACCAGATCTTGACGAACTCGCGGGCCGCGAACGACAGGATGCGACGGTACCGGGCGCGGTGGACGCCCTGGGGCGCAGCATCCGTCATCGGTGTGTCCCCTTCTTCACCCCGGATCAGTCCTGCGCGAGGATCGAGTAGAGCTTACGGCGCGCGTCGTCGAGGATGTCGATGGCGCTCTGCACCTGCTCGGGCGATCCGCTGCGTCCGACCGCTGCGGCGGCGGCGGCGAGATCGACGCCGGCCTTCGGAAGGGCGTGGAACCGGGCGTCGTTTCGGTTGCCGTCCTTGTCGGCGGACGACTCCCACGGAGCCTTCGTCTCGGACGACTCGTTCGCCACGGCGCGGCCGGCCTCGGTGAGCGAGTAGGTCTTGCGACCGTTCTGCTCGTCCGCCTCGATCAGTCCCTCATCGGCGAGGAGCTGGAGGGTCGGGTAGACGGATCCGGCGCTGGGCTTCCAGGTGCCGCCGCTGCGCTCGGCGATCTCGTTGATGATCTGGTAGCCGTGCATCGGCTTCTCGGCGAGCAGCGAGAGGACCGCCGTGCGGACGTCGCCGCGGGCCATGCGCGAGCCGCCGCTGGGGCGCTGCTCGAAGGACTTGCGGAGCTGCTCCATGGCCTCGAAGATCCCGCCGGCGGGGCCGTTCGCGCCGCCGAAGAGGTTGCCGAGGTTGTTGGCGCCGTCGCTGCTGCCGGCGGGGCCGAAGGGGAATGCGTTGTTCATGATGCCTCCATGCTCGGGGTGTCGAACGATACTCAACGATATATCGTTAACCCTGGAGGTTGGGTGGGAATTCGGGCGGTCATTGCTCGCGGGAGCCGTGGACGACAGCCCAGGTCCTACTCTGGGCGTGGAGCAGCACCGGCAGTTCTGCGGCCGGGGCCGCGCGTCCGGCAGCGACGCACCGGTGATCCCCGCAGGCGTGCACGACGAACTCCTCATCAGCCGTCGGCAGGCGTAGCTGCAGCTGATAGCGGAGGCCCTCATCGGTGGTCTCGAACGCGGCGACGACGGGAAGCGCGAGCGGAGTGCCGTTCTCCTTCAGCGTGACCGTCGAGGCGACGCTCGTGCCGGCATTGATCCAGAGTCCCGCGGCGAGCAGCACGATGAGCGCACAGCCGAAGGCCATCAGCGCGAACTCCCACCACCACGGCTCCAGCGAACGGAAGCTCATCGCGAATCCGGTCACCCCGACCACGGCGAGGATCACCGCGGTGATCCGCTGGCCCGTTCCGCCGCGGCGGCTCGTCAGATCGACCTGGGTCCATTCGGGAGGCGTGCTGCCGGGCATGCTGACACTCTAAGCCGCGGCCGGGCTGAAGAGATCGGATCGAGTGCCCTAGAGCAGGTCCGCCCGTGCGTGGTGGATCAGCTCGCCGTCGAACGTCAGATCGAAGGTTCCGCCGGTCTCCCCGCCGGGGAAAGAACCGGTGAAGTGCACCTCGACGTGGATGGTGCCGCCGCGTGCCTCGCTGCTCACCAGGCGGGTCTGGGTGTCGTAGCCGAGGAAGTAGGAGTCGAAGTATTCGCCGACACGCTCGCGCCCAGCGAACGCGTCACCGACGGAGGGGTCGTCGAGCACGGCATCCGTCGTGAAGAACGACAGGAACCTCTCGCGATCGTGGCTGTTCGCAGCGGTGATCCAGTCCTCGATGATGCGGTCGTGTTCGGTCGTGGTCATGGTGCGCTCCTCAGGTCGGTCGGGGTGGATCACCTCCGGCCTCGACTCTCGTCGTCATTGATTCACGGGACCAGGGAGGATCGCACCCTGGCACAGGCGAGAGATGCGGGTGATGCTGGTGGCAGTCCCCGATCAGAGGAGCCGACATGCCCACCGACCCGTCCGACCTGCTCACCGCCCGCGATCAGGCCCGAGAGGTGCGCGCGTTGTACGAGATCCTCGAAGAGCGGTTCAACGGCCGGACCTGGTCGCTGCACGAGCTGATGATCGGGTTCACGAACGACGTCGGCTACATCGGCCGCCTGCTGCTCGCCGACGAGGGCACCTGGGCGATCGAGGGCGACCCGCGGGCCGAACTGCGTCACAAGCTGGCGGAGTCGATGTGGTGGACGTTCGTGCTCGCCGACCGGCTCGACATCGACCTCGATGCCGCCTTCAGCGACACCATCTCCACGATTCGCACAGGTCTCGAGGCGTCGATCAGCCGCCCCGAGACATCGCGGGACTAGCGTGGGCATCGTGACCACGCCCCCAGGACCGCTCGGAGCGTTCCTGCGCGCGCAGCGAGCACGTCTCACGCCTGCAGATGTCGGGCTGCCCGACGTCGGCGGTCGTCGTGTGCAGGGGCTGCGCCGTGAAGAGGTCGCTGTGCTCGCCGGCGTCAGCGCCGATTACTACGCGCGGCTCGAACAGGGCAGGGAGAGCACGCCTTCAGCCCCCGTCGTCGAATCGCTCGCCACTGCCCTGCGCCTAAGTCCAGACGCCCGCGGCCATGTGTTCCGCCTCGCACGGCTCGCTCCGGGTGTGCAGCCCGATCCCGGGCCGGTGAGCGGTGAGTTGCAGCAGCTCATCGATGCGTTCCCACACGCGGCCGCGTATGTGATCGATCCGGGGTTCCAGATCATCGCAGCGAACACGACTGCACGGATGCTCCTTGGAGAGGCGCAGCTGGCACACGGTGCCATGGACTTCGTGTTCCTCGACCCTTCGGCGCGCTCCTACTTCCTGCACTGGGACCGCGTCGCGCGGGCCGCGGTCAGCGCGCTTCGCCTGGGGGCAGGCTTCCGGACGCCCCACCCTGCGATCCTGCCGCTGATCGCTCGGCTACGCGCGCAGTCGCCCGAGTTCGACACCTACTGGCAGGACCAGACCGTCGCAGGGCTGAGCATGACGGTGAAATCGATCGACCACCCGCAAGTCGGGCGCCTCACCCTGACTTATCAGACGCTCGACGTGCGCGATGCGCCCGGACAGCAGCTGACGGTCGCGACCGCCGCGGCAGGGAGCCCGAGCGCCGATGGCCTGGCGCTTCTCGGCACGCTGGCAGCTGCGCAGCGATAGAGGGTTCATCGCGGCAGATCAGGATCGCGGCAGTGTGAGGATCTCGGCGCCGTCGGCGGTGATCGCGATGGTGTGCTCGCTATGGGCGGTGCGACATCCGGTCGCGCTGCGCAGCGTCCAGCCGTCGGCATCGGTGACGAGTTCGTCGGTGTCGGCCATGACCCACGGCTCGAGCGCGAGCAGCAGCCCAGGGCGGAGCTTGTAGCCGCGACCGGGACGGCCGTCGTTGGCGACGTGCGGGTCCTGGTGCATGGTTGAGCCGATGCCGTGACCGCCGAACTCGAGGTTGATCGGGTATCCGGCCTCCGTCAGCACGGCGCCGATCGCGTGGGAGATATCGCCGATGCTGGCGCCGGGACGTGCGACGGCGATGGCTGCGGCGAGCGCGCGCTCGGTCGTCTCGATCATGGCGAGGTCTTCCGCGGCTCCTCCTCCGCCCACGATGAAGCTGATGGCGGCGTCGGCCGAGACCCCGCGCAGGGTGACGGCCAGATCGAGCGTCAACAGGTCGCCGGCGACGAGCGCGTAGTCGTGCGGCATGCCGTGCAGCACCGCATCGTTCACGGCGGTGCAGACGTAGTGGCCGAAGGGTCCGCGACCGAACGAGGGCGCGTAGTCGACGTAGCAGGATTGCGCCCCGGCATCCTCGATCATCTGCTTCGTCCAGCGGTCGAGGTCGAGCAGGTTGACGCCGGGGACCGCGCGCACCTTCAGCGCCTGGAGGATGGTGCCGACGAGGGCGCCGGCTTCCCTGGCGCGGTGGAGCTCGGCGTCGTTCAGTATCTCGATCATGGCTGCCTCCGGACTCTTACCAATAACTATCCCGGTAATACTATCCCGGGATTAGTATGGGCGTCATGATGGTCCGGATGCCGCACACTCCCGCCGAGGTCGAACGCGGCGAGCGCCTCGGAGCGCTGCTGCGGCGAGCGCGCGGAGATCGGTCGATGCTCGGCGTCGCACTCGATGCGGGCGTCTCCCCCGAGACGCTGCGCAAGATCGAGTCCGGCCGCGTGGCGACGCCCGCGTTCTCGACGATCGCCGCGATCGCCGGCGTGCTGGACATCTCGTTGGACGCCGTCTGGGCGGAGATCGGGTCGGATGCCGCCGAGTCGGCCCGCCGCATCGCCTCGTAGCCCTCCTCCACAACGGGGATCTCCGGGAGGTTGCGCGCAGATCGCGGGTTGGCGGGGTCGGCGACCTGTGGGGCTCGACGATGCTGGGGACATGAGACCCGACCGCGATCACCAGCCACCCTTCACCCCGCAGAGTCACGCATGCATACTGTAAGCATGCCCAATGTGCTCATTCGTGACCTCGATCCGGCCGTGCATGCCGTCCTCACCGCACGGGCCGAAGCACAGGGGCAGTCGCTGCAGCAGTACCTGACCGCCGAACTGACCCGCCTGGCCGGACAGCCGACGCTGCGCGAGCTGTTCACGGAGATCGCTCGGAGGCCGCAGCAGCCGCAGATTCCAGCGAGCGCGATCGTCTCCGCGATCCACGACGGCCGCCGAGCGGGATGATCGTCGCCGATGCCTCGGTCGTCGTCGACCTGCTGACTGCCGCACACGGAGCGACCCGGCTCCACGAACGGCTGGCTTCCGAGACGCTGATCGCACCGGAGATCCTCCCGATCGAGGTCGCCTCCGCACTCCGAGGCCTGAACCGAGGGAGCCTGCTGAGCGACGAACGAGTGGATCGGGCGGCATCCGATCTCGCCCGACTACGGATCGAGTTGTACGCGTCACTGCCCCTGGTCTCCCGGGTGCTCGACCTGCGACACAACCTCAGTGCCTATGACGCCGCATACGTCGCATTGGCCGAGGTGACCGGATGCACACTGCTGACCCTCGACCAGCGGCTCGCCCGTGCGGCGGCTGCCCACTGCACGGTGGAGGTGCCGGTGCGATGAGAGTGCAGCGCGGGCTCGCTTTGCGGCGCGGCGGGCCTCGGCGCTAGCGCAGCACCGAGTCGAGCAAGCCGGGGAAGAGTGCGTCGAGGTCGTCGCGTCGGAGCGTCAGCATCCGCCGTCGTCCGTTCGCCTCGTTGCGGATGACACCCGCTTCGCGCAGCACCTTCATGAAGTGGGACTTGGTCGACTTCGGCAGGTTCGGGTCGGTGGCGTGGCACGCGGCCATGTCGAGCGGGCCGTCGGCGAGCTGGCGCGCGATGGCGAGGCGCTCGGGGTCGCTGAGCGCGAAGAGCACGTCGGTGAGCTGGATCTCGGAGGGATCCGGATGCGGAAGATCGCCAGGCATGGTTCGAGAATAGTTGAACTATCTGGGAATGGGGCGTACTCTCCGATAGTTCGACAAATATCGAACCCATAAGGAGCAGCATGCCCACCACTCAGCCGATCACGGCCCCGGGGACCGCGTCGACCCCTTCTGACCGCGGCCCGTCGGCCCGTCGCATCCGGTTCGGATTCGTGCTCGCGATCGTCGCGCAGATCGCGATGATGATCGCGGCGAGCGCCCCGTCGCCGTTCTATCCCGTGCTCGCGCAGGACATCGGCTTCGACGCGATCGTAGTCGCGGCCGTGTTCGCCGTCTACGCGGTGGTTCTGCTGCTCACGCTCTTGACCGCGGGCTCCCTCTCGGACCACGTCGGCCGCCGTCCGGTCGCGATCGCCGGATTCCTGCTGCTCGCCTCGAGCACCCTCCTCTTCTGGCACGCGGATGCCGTCGCCATGCTGGTCCTCGCTCGCGTGCTGCAGGGCTTCGCCACCGGACTGCTCATCTCGGCGCTGTCCGCCGCGGTGCTCGACCTCGCGCCGGGCGGACGCGCGTCGACGGCCGCGCTGTGGAACGCGCTCAGCCCCGGCATCGGCCTCGCCGCAGGCGCACTGCTGTCCGGTGTGATCCTCGACCTCGCCGTGACCCCGCTGCTCGACGTCTTCGCACCGCTGACCGCGATCTACGTGGTGCTCGCCGCGCTGTTCCTGCTGGCCCCGGAGACGGCGCCTCTCCGGCCGGGCGCCTGGGCGTCGCTGAGCTTCCGGCTGTCGATCCCGCCGGTCATCCGCGCCGACTTCTGGCGTGCCGCGCCCGCCGTGGTCGCGGGATGGGCGACCGGCGGACTGTTCCTCTCGCTCGGCGCCAACATCGTGCGCGACGAGCTCGGCGGCACCGCGCACCTCTGGCAAGGGCTCGCTCCGGCGATGCTCGCGGGCGTCGGAGCCATCACCGCCTTCGTGATGCGGCGGCGGTCACCCCGCACGTCGGTGATCTTCGGCACCGCGGCGCTGGCCGTCGGAACCGCACTGTCACTGGTGGCGCTCGGGGTGGGGTCGCTCCCCTTCTACCTCGGCGCGACCGCGGTGACCGGCATGGGTTTCGGCACCGCGTTCTCGGGAGTGGTCGGGTCGCTCGCCCCGCGGATCCCGGCGACGCAGCGCGCCGACACCTTCGCGGTCATCTATCTGCTGGCCTACCTCGCCTTCGGGGTGCCGGCGGTGATCGCGGGCGCACTGGTCGGCGTGGTCGGACTCGCGACCGTGTGCGTCGGGTATGGCATCGTCGTCATCGCGCTGGCGCTCGTGGCGCTGGTGTCGCGGGTGCGCCGGGCGGACTGAGGCGCGGGTCCGGGGTCACGCGGTGCGGGGCCTGTCCCCGGGGCCTGCGTGGCCGCGCCGTAGGGCTGAGAACACGGCGTCGGGCGGAGAATCCCCGCGGGAGCTTCCTCCCCACAGAGTGTTCTCCGCCCAACACAGCGCCCGAGCACAGGCCCCGAGCCCCGAGCCCCGAGCCCCGAGGACCCTCAGTCGCGAGGCCACACCGCGACGACGCCCGCTCCGACCACGGCGAGCGCGGCGGCCCCGAGGAAGAGCCAGGTGAATCCGCCGGTGAGGGCATCGCTGGCGGTCGCGCCGCCCGACTCGAGCGCGGCCGTCCGCAGACCCGCGATCGTCCCGAGCATTGCCAGTCCGACCGCTCCGCCGATCTGCTGGCTGGTGTTGATGAGCCCACCGGCGAGTCCGGCCTCGCCGCCTTCGACCCCGTCGACCGCGAGCTGGGTCGTGGCGACGAATGCTCCGCCGAGTCCGACGCCGATCAGCAGGGTCGGCCCGAGCAGTTGCGTCAGGAACACCGCGTCCGAGGGAGCCGCGGCGAGCCATACCAAGCCGCCGGCGAGCACGAGCAGCGAGCCGGACAGCACCGGGCGGGTACCGAGGCGGGCGATCAACGTCGGCACCAGTCCGGCGACGAGCACGAGTGCTCCGGCGAGCGGCAGCTGGGAGAGCCCGGCCGCGAGGGCGTCGTACCCGAGCACGGCCTGCATGTAGACCGAGAGCGCGAAGAAGAGTGCGACCATCGCGGCGCCGCCCAGCATCATCACGACATTGCCGAGCGCGAGGCTGCGGTTGTGGAAGACCGACAACGGCACGAGCGGCTCAGCCGCGCGGCGCTCGATGAGGAGGAACGCGGCGCCCAGCAGGAGCGCGGCGGCGAAGAGCACGAACGGAAGCGGATGCAGGAAACCGAGCTGCTCGATCGCACTGAACGCTCCGACGAGGGCGACGAGTGCCGCCGTGACGGTGACAGCTCCCGCGGCATCCAGACGCCCCTGCTGGCGGACGCCGTCGCGGGTGATCAGCAGCGGGATGGCGATGAGCACGACCGCGCCGACCGGCACATTGACGAAGAACACCGACTGCCAGCCGAGGGTCGCGGTGAGCACGCCGCCGAGCAGGACCCCCGCCGCCGAGCCGATGCCGGCCACGCCTCCCCAGACACCGAGCGCCCTGGTGCGCTCCTTCGCGTCGGGGAAGAGGTGCGTGAGCAGCGCGAGGGCCGCGGGGGCGAGAAGCGCCGCGGATGCTCCCTGCAGCGCACGAGCGGCGAGCAGCATCTCCGCCGAGAGCGAGAGACCCGCCAGAGCAGATGCCGCCACGAACCCGGCTGTGCCGACGAGGAAGACGCGGCGGTGGCCGTAGCGGTCGGCGAGGCGTCCGCCCAGCAGGAGCAGTCCGCCGAACGCGAGGACGTAGGCGGTGATGACCCATGCGAGGCCGGCGGTGTCCATGGCGAGCTGCTGCCCGAGCACGGGGAGCGCGATGTTCACGATCGAGGCATCGAGCACGACCAGGAATTGCGCGAGGGCGAGGATGCTGAGGGCGAGCCAGCGGCGCCGGCTTCGCGGTGCGGCCGCGGAGGTGGTGGACGGGGTGAGGGAAGTGGACATGAGATTCTCCTTCGTGGGATGAGTGATTGCTCACTCACTCTGGTGAACAGGCAAAAGGCGGAATGGATCGGTGGACGATCCGCGGACGAGTGGTGGGGAGGCGGCAGGTTCCGCCGGGGCATCAGTCGGGATGCGCTTCGGCAGCGGCGGGTTGCCAGTCGGGGTGCTGGATGCCGCGGGTCAGCAGTTCCGCCCATTTCTCGGGACGGCCGTCGAGCTGCGTCGTGACAATGAGGTGGCAGAGCTGACCGAACGCGATGAAGCGCTGCACGTCTTCATCGCTGCCGCCGGAGCGGGACTGCGCATAGGTGGTGACTCGGCCAAGCCCGACCCGGAGCGCGGCCCCGACCTCGGGGATCTCGGCGACCGACTGCGCGTGCACTTGCAGCATGAGCAGCTTCCGGTCGGAGATGAGGTGCGCGTAGGCATCCCCCATGGCGTCGAGGATCGCTTCGGGTGTCTGCTCGGCCGCAGCATCCGCCCCTTCCTCGAGGGCGAGGAGGATCGCTTCGAAGCACGCCTCGAGGGCGGCGATGAAGAGCGCCTCCTTGCCCGAGTAGAGCTTGAAGACGTAGGCCGGCGAGATCTTGGCCTCGCGGGCCACGTCGGCCACCGTCGTGCCGTGATACCCGCCGCGCGCGAACTCCGCGAGCGCCGCGGTGGCCACGAGGGGTCGGCGGGCGTCGGCCGTCGAGAGGATGGAGCTTCGCGTGGTGGACATATGAGTGACTGTACACTCACTCTGTCGTCCCGACAACGGTGAATTGCGCTATCGAACGATAAACGATAGATTCCTGTTGTTCTTCGATGAAAGAGGTAGGCCCATGAACAGAGTGACGATCATCGTGCTGCAGGTCGTGATCGCGATCGCGCTGGTGGGGTCGGTGGCTGTGCAGGCTCTCATCGCTCCGCTGCTCTGGCTCGATCTGGGCGAAGAGGAGTTGCTGGGCAGGATCTTCCTCGTCGGCATCGTGGTCATCGGGGTCGGCACCCTGCAGGCGTTTGGAATCTGCGTCTGGATGCTGCTGAGCAAGGTGCGGCGCGGGTCGATCTTCTCGGAGTCCTCCTTCCGCTACGTCGACGTGATCATCGGTGCGATCCTCCTGGCGGCCGCGCTCACACTGGCGCTCGCGATCGTGCTCGCCCCCGGTCAGACCGCGCCGGGCGTCGTGGGACTCATCTGCGGCGCCGCCCTCGTGCTCGGTGGGATGGCGCTACTGGTCGTGGTGATGAAGGCGCTGCTGCGGCAGGCGATCGAGCGGGAGACCGAGGCGCAGACGCTCCGCTCCGAGCTCGACAACGAGGTGATCTGATGCCCGTGGTCGTCGACATCGACGTGATGATGGCCCGCCGCAAGATGAGCGTCGGCGAGTTGGCCGAGCGCATCGGCATCACGCCGACGAACCTCGCGGTCCTCAAGAACGGCCGCGCGAAGGCGGTGCGGTTCACGACGCTCGATGCCCTGTGCGAGGTGCTCGAGTGTCAGCCGGGCGACCTGCTGCGGTGGGAGGGGCCCGGGGCGTAGGGCCGACACCCGTCATCGCAGCGACATCCGCGCGATGGATCGCATCGTCGGGCTGACCACTCCGAAGGCACCCGGTTCGGAGAGCGCAGCGAAACGCTCGGTCACCACCTGGGCCGAGGACGGCCCGTTCGCCGACTCGCTGCCTCCGAACAGCGGCCCGGCGAACGACTCGAAGTGCGCAGCGACCCGCTCATGACCCGCATCGAACGCGGCACGCCCCGCTGCGACCAGATCCGGGAGCTCGGCCAGAGTGCGTGCAGAGCCGTCGGCGATCGCGAGAAGGGACAGTGTGGTGTCTCGCGACTGCCCTGCCCACCGCCAATCCCGCCTCCGACCGAGATCGCGCACAGCGTTGATCACATCGTCGAACGCGCGCTGGTGCCCGAGCGAGAGTGATCGCCCTGCGTTGGTCACGACGACACGACCTCGCAGCCGACGAAGCAGTCTCGCCTCTCGAGCGACTGTCATCAGCGCTGCGGCCGGTTCGACGCCGGCCCCGTCCGCGGCATCCGTCCATCCCAGCGATCCGGTCAGCTCGCCGAGGATCACGCTCGGCATCCACCCGTCGTCGCCCTGCTCGACACCCTCGTCTCCCACACAGGCGAGGAGCATGCGCAGGGCCTCGGTCGACGCCTCTCTTTCGGCCGGAGGAGGCGAGGTCGCGTCGAGAATGCCTGCCTCCTCGAGATGCACCCGGAGTGCGAGGCGGCGTACCGAGGGGAGCGACGCGGCCAGCTGCGCGATCGGCGAAGAATGCCGGATGCCTCGCTCGACCGAAGCGATTCCCGAGTCGTCGAACTGGGGAACGACGGTGCCGAAGCGACGGGCGAGTTCGAAGTTGACGTGTTCGAGCCGGAACGGAGGAGGGGCCGTCTGCCAGGCGCCGGATGCCGGAGGCTCCGGGATCTGCGTGTCGACGAGCGACACCCGCGCCTCGCCGACCTCGGGACCGAAGAGGCCACGGACAGTCAGCGTCATGCCCGGCGGGGCGCCGTCGACTTCGATCTCTTGAACCTGGGGATCCCAGTAGTCGAGGTTGAGGAAGACGGGCCCGTCCTCCTCGGCATCCTGGTACTCGTCTTCGTCTCCCACGGCGCCGAAGCTGAGACGCAGAGCCTCGATCACCCAGTGCGCGGGAGCACGGCGCGGGACCTGGATCATCCGAGTGAGCTCCGGATGGTCGGCCACTGCCACCTCGATGCGAATGGACGGAGGGATCTGCATGTGCTCGCGAAGGTTCATGTGCGACACGCTAGGCAGCAGGGCGGACTCCACCGGACCGCAAACTCACGCACTGTGGACAATCCCGCGATCGGCACTTCGGTGCAGAGCCAGGCATGCCGCGCCGAGAACTACCGCGACGAGCATCTCCTGTCCCGTCCACGAAAGGCGATGTGCGCCCCGGAAGGACGGAATCCGCGATTCAGTCCTTGCGAGGCGCGCATCTCCTTGTGGGGCGCACAGCGGATGCCGGGAGGAGCGGATGCTGCGCCGAGAACTACCGCGCGGCGAGCAGCTCCCGCAGCCGCGCAGCCTCTTCCGCGGCCATGCCGTACCCGTGCTCGGGCCCGGGATACACGCCGCCGCGCACCTCCGACGCATACGCGGAAACCCCGGCGATGGCCTCCTCACGCAACCCCGCGTACCGCTTCACGAACTTGGCCGCGGGCCCGTCGTACAGGCCGAGCAGGTCGTGGAAGACGAGCACCTGCCCGTCGGCATCCGCTCCTGCACCGATGCCGATGACCGGGATGTCGAGGAGTGGCACGAGCGCCGCGGTGACCTCCGACGGCACGGCCTCGACGACGAGCATCGCGCAGCCGGCATCCTGCAGGGCGAGGGCGTCGTCGATGACGGCGAGCGCGGCATCCGCCGTTCGTCCCTGTGCCCGGTATCCGCCGAGGGCGGTGGCCGTCTGCGGTGTGAGTCCGACGTGTCCGACCACGGGGATTCCGGCCTGCACCAGGGCTCGCGCGCGGTCGACCGTCGATCCGCCGCGTTCGATCTTGACGAGGTCGCAGCCGCCCTCCTTGAGGAAGCGCTGCGCCGTGGCGATCGCGATCTCGTCGGACGCCTCGTACGAGCCGAACGGCAGGTCGCCGACCAGCAGCGGCACCGTGAGCCCGCGCCGGACAGCGCGCGTCAGCATCAGCATCTCGTCGACGGTCACGGGCACCGTACTGTCGTAGCCGAGCACGGTCATCGCGGCGGAGTCCCCCACGAGCACGATGTCGACGCCCGCCGCCTCGACGATCTGCGCGCTCGGATGATCGTAAGCGGTGACCACGACGATCGGCTCACCGGCATCCTTCTTCGCGCCGAGTTCCGCGAGGGTGACGCGCTTGCGCGGAGCGGCGTGCGCGCTCACAGCGCAGCCTCGGTCAGCAGGCGGTCGACCGCGTCGTCGACCTGGATGATGCCGTTGGCGCGGTCGACATGCACGACGCGCGGCTCATACTCGGCGAGGTCTTCGCGGGAGTAATCGGCGTAGGAGATGACGATGATCGTGTCTCCGGAGTGCACGAGCCGCGCGGCGGCGCCGTTGACCTGGATGACTCCGGATCCGCGTTCGCCCACGAGCGTGTACGTCTCGAACCGGGCGCCGTTGTCGACGTCGACCACGTGCACCTGCTCGTGCGGCAGGATGTCGGCGGCCTCGAGCAGGATGGGGTCGACGGTGATCGAGCCGACGTAGTGGAGGTCGCTGCCGGTGACGGTCGCGCGGTGGATCTTCGACTTCAGCATGGTGCGGCGCATCAGCTCGCATCTCTCGTTCGGAGGACGGAAAGGAGGTGGTTGTCGATCAGCCGGGCAGCCCCCACGTGGGCGGCGACGGCGAGGAGGGCGTCTGCCTCGACGCGCGCGACGGGCTGCAGGGTCTCGGCGTCGCGCAGTTCGAGATATTCGGGCGCGATCCCGGCGTCGGCGAGCACGCGGTGGGCAGCGGAGAGGATGCTGTCGGCATCGCGCTCCCCCTCCTCGAAGGCGGATGCTGCGGCATCCAGCGCCCGGTTCAAAGCGGTGGCTCGCGCGCGAGCATCCGCGTCGAGGTAGACGTTGCGCGAGCTCATCGCGAGTCCGTCGGGCTCGCGCACGATGGGGCATGCGTCGATGCGCACGTCGAGGTCGAGGTCGCGCACGACGCGGCGGACGACGAGTACCTGCTGCGCGTCCTTCTGCCCGAAGTAGGCGACGTCGGGTCGGACGATGCCGAACAGCTTCGTGACGACGGTGGCGACGCCGTCGAAGTGGTGGGGGCCGCGGCTCGCGCCGTCCAGCACGTCGGTGACCCCGGCGACGTGGATGTTCGTCGCGAAGCCGTCGGGGTAGATCTCGGATGCCGCGGGCGCGAAGAGGATGTCGACGCCCTCGGCCTCGGCGAGCCGGGCGTCTCGAGCCTCGTCGCGCGGGTACGCACCGAGGTCTTCGTTCGCACCGAACTGCGTCGGGTTGACGAAGAGCGAGACGACGACGAGATCGTTCTGCTCGCGCGCTCGGCGCATGAGCGACAGGTGTCCCTCGTGGAACGCGCCCATCGTGGGAACGAGGCCCACGCTCCCGCCTTCTCGCCGGGCGGCGCCGACGGCGAGCCGGACCTCTGCGATCGTGCGGAGGATCCTCATTCCGGCTCCCTCTTCTCGGCGAGGGTTCGGGTGGCGGCGGCGAGCGCGTCGAAGAGGTCGGCGTATTCTCCGGATGCTGCGCGCTGCCGCGCCACCGTGGCTTCGTCGCCGCGGGCGATGGGCCCGGTGAGGGCGGCCGCGGCGCCGTCGGCTTCCCAGTTGTCGATCGTCTGGCGCACGAGCGGGACGAGCCGGCTGCGATCGACGCCGGCGGTGCGAGCGAGCTGCTCGGCCGCGTCGAGCACGGTGAGCACGAAGTTCGAGGCGAAGGATGCCGCCGTGTGATAGCTCGCGCGGTGCTCGTCGCCGACCGTGAATGGAAGGATACCGAGGGCGCGGGCGAGCTGCTCGGCAGTCTCGAGCGCCTCGGGCGTGCGACCCGCGATTGCGGCGCCGATGCCATGCAAGACGTCCGGAGTCTCGGATCCGGTGAAGGTCTGCAGCGGGTGGAGGCTGAAGTCGACGTCATCGAGCGACGTGGCCCCGGAGACGTGACCGACCAGGGGCACATGCGGACGCGAGACGAACGCGACGGCGGGGATGGCAGCATCCGGCACGCAGAGCAGCGCGATGTCGGCCTTCGGCATCGACTGGTCTCGGCGAAGCGGGCCGAGGACCTGGAAGCCCGCGGCCCGGAGTGCCCGGGCGAGAACGCTGCCGAGACGCCCGGCACCGATCACGGCGATGGTCGTCTCAGACGCGAGGAGGGAGGTGGTCTGCATGTCGATTCCCGGGCTGAGATGGGAAGCCCGAATGCCAAAAGTATCCGCCTACCGCGGCATCCGCTCCAAATCTGGGATCAAACAGACAGTTGCTACTTACCCGGAGTGGGCAGACCGCCCAGTTCTACCGACTTCAAATAAGCAGATCGCTCCCGGCCCGACATGGCCGGTCCGGACCGCCGCAAGGAGAAATGCGCTTCGCAAGGCCGGGAATGCGGCCTTGCGAAGCGCATGATTCCTTCCGAAGCGCACGCCGGTTTCTCGGCACGCGCGACGAGTCTCCAAGAACCCCGTGCTTCAGGATGCGGCGAGCGCACCCGCCACCTGCGCCGCGAGCCGCGCAGCATCCGGCGCATCCCCATCGAGCAGGTCGTACGCGAGCAGCAGCGATCCGATGACGGGCGGCACGGTCGCCACCGAGATCGTCGCGCGGTCGCCGTCGGCGTACGGCTCGCGGATGCTCTCGAGCAGGAACTCGTTGCCGGACTGCAGCAGACCACCGCCGAGCAGCACGGGCAGCGGCCCGAGACCGTCGTGCCAGTCGAGGCGCCGACGGGTCGTCTCGATGAAGGTCACGACCTCCGCCGCCACGCGTCCGATGAGGGTCTGCGCCACGGCATCCCCCGCCGCCGCCGTCTCGAGTGCGACGCGTGCGAGCTCGACGAGGCGGTGCTCGGAGAGCCGGCCGAACATGATCTCCTCGGTCACCTGCAACGGCCGGTCGAGACCGAAGTGCTGCGGCACACGCTGGGCGAGGAGCGTCTGCGCGCCGCGGCCGTCCTCTGCACGGCAGGCGAGTGCGAGCGCCTGGCGTCCGAGGTCTCCCCCGCCGCCCCAGTCGCCGCTGACCACACCCATCGCGTGATAGCGGACATGCACGTCACCCCGCACGCCGACGCAGTTGATGCCGGCCCCGGCGACGACGGCCACGCCGTCACCCCGGTCACCGGGAACCGTGCGCAGCAGCGCGAAGGTGTCGTTGAGCACGCTCAGCCGATCGGCGAGCCCGGCGTCGGCCGCCCGCTGCGACATGGCCTCCTCCTGCGCGGGAAGGTCGATCCCGGCGATCGCGAGGCACGCGGCGTCGAAGCCCGACCGCGCACCGCTCGCGCGTTCGGCGAGGTCGAGCAGCGGATCGAGCATCGCGTCGAGGTCGCCCAGTCCCGACGCCACCCCCGGCCCCGAGGCGACACCGACCACCCGGCCGTCACGGTCGGCCGCGACGACGAGCGTCTTCGAGTTGCCGACGTCGACCCCGAGCACGAACCCAGTGCCGTCAGCCCGCCCACGCCCGTCAGCCCGCGGCACGGCCGAAGAACTCACGCCCCCTCGCCCGCGAACTGCGGCAGGTGCGCAGCACCCGACTCCAGCAGCCTCGGCAGCAGACCCTCGACCTGACCCCACTGTCCGATCAGCGGGTGCGCGAGCAGCGCCCGGCGCACGTCGTCCTCGTCGCCCGACACCGCGGCGCGGGCAGCGATCCGCTCGTAGGCGCTGACGTGCTGGATCGGTCCGAGCAGCTCGGGCGGCACGGTCGCCTGCGGCTGCGGGACGACGCCCGCGGCACTGACGAGGCAGCGGGTCTCGATCACGTCGTCGTCGGCAAGCCCCGGGATGAGCCCGGCGTTGCGCACGTTCAGCACATGCGCGGTCGGCTCGGTCGCATACAGCGACGCCAGCAGGTCGACGGCGGCCTCGCTGTAGAACGCACCCCCGCGGTGGGCGAGCTGTTCGGGCTTCTCGAGCAGCAGCGGCGACCGGTACAGCTCGAGCAGCTCGGCCTCGAGCCCGGCGACGACGGTCGCCCGCGGCGTCTCGGTGCGCAGACGCTCCAGGACGACATCGTGGAAGTAGTAGTACTGCAGGTAGTACGACGGGATCGCACCGATCAGCCGGACCAGCTCCTCCGGGAACGGGTACTTCTCGAGCACGTCCGGCATCCGCTCGGCGAACAGCTGGGGCAGCACGTCTTCGCCGTCGACGAGGATGCGCCGCGTCCACGAGAAGTGGTTGAGCCCGACCGGATCGACCGACACCCGCGCCGGCTCGACGTCGAGCAGCTGAGCCGCCCAGCGCTCCACGCCGATCGCGTAGTTGCAGAGCCCGATGGCCTTGTGCCCCGCGTCGAGCAGCGCCCGGGTGACGATGCCCACCGGGTTGGTGAAGTCGATGATCCAGGCATCCGGCTTCGCGACCCGTCGCACCTCGTCGGCGATGTCGAGCACCACCGGCACCGTGCGCAGCGCCTTGGCGAGCCCGCCGGCACCGGTCGTCTCCTGACCGATGCAGCCGCACTCCAGCGGGAACGTCTCGTCGCCGAGCCGGGCGGCCTGCCCGCCGACGCGAAGCTGGATGAGCACGGCATCCGCATCGGTCACGGCCTCCGTGCGATCCGTCGTGAGGGTGACATGGGTGTCGAGACCCTGGTGCGCCAGCATCCGCTTCGCGAATTCGCCGACGACCGACAGGCGTTCGGCGTGCACGTCCATGAGCACCAGCTCGTCGACGGCGAGCCGGTGGTGCTGGGCGGCGAGGCCCGAGACCAGTTCGGGGGTGTACGTGGAGCCGGCTCCGATGACCGCGACCTTCATGTGGGGATCCTTCCGAATCGTTCGTCGATGTCTGAGAGAGCGGATGCTGCCGCTCTCATTCCTTCACGCCCGAGAGCGCGATGCCCTGCACGAACTGCTTCTGCGCGAAGAAGAACAGCACGATCACCGGGATGACGAACAGCAGGGTGGCCGCCATGGTGAGGTTCCACTGCACCGAGTGCACCGACCGGAACTGCGAGAGCCCGATCGACAGGGTGTACCACTCCTGGTTGGAGCCGAGGTACAGCAGCGGGTTGAAGAAGTCGTTCCAGCTGTAGAAGAAGGCGAACAGCGCGGCGGCCGCGATGGCGGGCTTCACCATGGGCAGGAACACGGTCCAGAGCAGGCGGAACTCGGATGCTCCGTCCATGCGTCCCGCGTCGAGGTACGCCCGCGGCACCGACACGAAGAACTGGCGCAGCAGGAAGATCGTGAACGCGTCGCCGAACAGGGCCGGGATGATCAGTGGCAGCGGCGACCCGACCAGCCCCAGCTGCGCATAGGCGGCGTAGAGCGGGACGATCGTCACCTGCGGCGGCAGCATCATCGCGGCGATGACCGCGACGAACAGCACGCGCCGACCCCGGAACCGGAACGTCGCGAGGGCGTACGCGACCGGGATGCTGGTGGCCACGGCGAGGATCGTGCTCGACGCGGCGACGAGCAGCGTGTTGCCCATGTACCGCAGCAGCGGCACCTTGTCGAAGACCTCGACGAAGTTGGCGAGGTTCACCGGATCCGGCCAGATGCGGCTCGTGAGCGCCTGGTCGTTGGTCATCAGCGCCGTGGTGATGATGAAGAACAGCGGCCCGAGGAACATCAGCAGCAGGGCGATGAGGAACGCGTGCCGGCCGACGGCGGCGAGCAGCCGGCGACGGCGGGCGCGAGCTCTGGTCTGACGCTGCGAGGGCGTGCTGTCGGAACGCGGGACGGATGCCGTCGGTCGATCGATGATGGCGGTCATGGTCAGCCTTCCTCACCGTGCACACGTCCGCGGGTCGCGCGGATGAGCACCAGGGTGACGATGAGCGTGGCGGCGAACAGCACCATCGAGAGCGCCGCCGCGTAGCCCATGTTGAAGTAGCGGAAGCCCTGCTGGTACAGCACCTCGGTGAAGAACAGGAGGGTGTTCTGCGGGTAGCCGATGTTGTCGGCGGTGAGTCCGGAGCCGCCGCCGATCACGGTGCTGACGACGTAGGGCTGTGCGAACAGCTGGAGGCTGCCGATCACGCCCATGATGGTCGAGAACAGGATCACGGGCGAGATGGTCGGCAGGGTGATGTGCCAGAAGCGCCGCAACCCGCTCGCGCCGTCGATCTGTGCGGCCTCCTGCATCTCGACCGGCACCTCGAGCACCGCGGCGAGCAGGATCACGATCGTGTTGCCGACGCCCCAGGTCGTGAGCATCAGCAGAGACAGCTGCGACAGTGCGGGGTCGCTGAACCACAGCGGCTTCGGCAGGCCGAGGGCGCCGAGGACCGCGTTGACCGGGCCGGTGCCGGGGTTCAGTACGAACGAGAACGTCATGGCCGCGGCGACCGGCGGCAGCAGAGTCGGCAGGTAGAACAGGGTGCGGTAGATGCCGGCGCCGGATCGGACCCGGGCGAGGGTGGCCGCGATCCCGAGCGAGAACATCAGCTGCACGGGCACCGAGACAAGGCAGAACACGAGCGTGTTGCGGATCGCGGTGCCGATCTGCTGATCGCCGTCGAACATGAACTGGTAGTTGGCGAAGCCGATCCACTCGGGGGCGTTCACCATGTCGAAGCGGGTGAACGAGTAGAAGAGGTTCGCGAGCAGCGGGTAGCCGAAGAACAGCGTGAGTCCGATGAGTCCCGGGCTCAGGAACGCCAGGATCGTGAGCCGCTGTCGCCGGACCCGCCGCCGGAGCGCCGCGGAGCGGCCGGGCGACATGGTCGCCTGACCGCTCCGCGTGGGGGTCGCCGTCGTCACGGCGCGTTCCCTCCGGATGCCTGGGAGATCTGGCTGTCGATCTGCTTCGCGACCGCGGCGAGGCCCTTCTTGACGTCGGTCTCGTCGCCGGCCTGCCAGCCCTGGAGGAACTGGCCCATGAGCTCACGCGGTGCGGCACCGGCGGGCGTGCCGGGCACGGAGCGCGTGTTCTCGTTCGCGGCGATGTCGAGCATCACGTTGAACTGGTCGATCGTGCGGATGCTCTCGTCCTCCAGCGCGCCGGTCGTGGTGGGGACGTTGCGCAGCTCGAGGGTGAGGTCGACGAGGTTCTCGGTGTCGGTGGCGAGGTACTCGGCGAGCAGCCACGCGGCATCCGAGTGCTTCGATCCGCGCGGGATCCCGACGGTCGTGCCGCTGATGATGCCGCCGCCGTAGCCGGCCTCGTCGACGCTCGGCATGGGTGCCGTGCCGTAGTTGAGGTCCGGTGCCTGGTCGTCGATGAAGGCAACGCGCCACTCGCCGTCGACCGCCATCGCGAGACGGCCGGTGTGCAGCGGGTTCTCGGCCGAGAACTCGGCGCCGAGGCCCGCGACGTACTCCTGCAGGTCGTCGTAGCCGTACCAGTCGATGAGCTCCTTCTGCCATTCGAGCATCTCGGCCCACTGCGGGTCGGAGGCCATGGCCGCGGCTCCGTCTTCGTCGTACCAGGTCAGGTCCCAGCCCGGCGTGAAGGTCGCGACGTTGTTCTCCTGGAAGTCGAGCAGCGGCACGAAGCCGGCGACCTGGATGCTGCCGTCCGCGTTGCGCACGGTGAGCTTCTTCGCGGCCTCGGCGAGCTCATCCCACGTCTTCGGAACCTCGACGCCCGCGGCATCCAGCATGTCCTGGTTGAAGTAGAGGCCGTACACGTCGGCCATCACGGGCAGAGCGCAGCGTTCGTCCTCGTACGACGTGTACGCCAGCGTCGAGGGGAGGATGCTGTCGATGTCGGCATCCGATTCCTTGATGCGATCCTCGAGGTTCTGGAACACACCCGTGGAGCAGTAGCTGGCGACGGCCTCGCTGTTGCCCGAGAGCGCGACGTCGGGGGCGGTGTTGCCGCGCACGGCCTGCAGGAGCGTGTCGTCGTTCTGGCCGCCGGTGTGGTCGACGGTGATCCAGGGGTACTCCTTCTGGAACGCCTCGAGGCGGGCATCGATCACGCCCTGCTCCCGATCCGTGAAGAAGCTCCACAGCGAGAGGGTGATCGGGGTCTTGTCGTCCGGTCCGCCCTCGCCTCCGTCGGCCTGCCCCTGTCCGGTGCCGCAGGCGGTCAGGGCGAGGGCGGCCACGGCGATGGCGGCGAGTCCTGCTGGTCGAGTGCGCATGTGTACTCCTCCGTTGGGGTGATGCGGTTCGGGTGGTGCGGGGGTTTCGGGTGGTGCGGGTTTTCGGGTGGTGCGGTTGTTCCTCGGATGCCGGCGCTCGGGCGCGCCGGCATCCGTGGGGCGTGTGCGCGCTAGTGCTCCGCAGGAGCGGTGTCGGCGTTCGCGGGCAGCCGGCCGGCGGCGGCGCGGTCCAGGCTCACGTGCACGTTGTCGTGCTGCAGGGCGAAGGTCGCGGGGAACTCCGGGTCGAACTCGTCCGCGCCGAGGAGGCGTGCCGTCGATGCGGCCTTGCCGGCGCCGTGCACGACGACCTCGATGCGACGGGCATCCGCGAGGGTCGCGAGGCCGACGCTGACGCCGTGGGTCGGCACGTCGTCGAGCGAGCCGAACTCGGGGAAGGTGCCGAGGTTGTCGGCCCGCGTCGAGTCGGCGAGGGGGATGATGCGGGTGCGGCTGTCGATCGGCGTGCCGGGCGGGTTGAACGCCACGTGGCCATCGGAGGAGCCGACCGCGACGTAGAAGATGTCGATGCCGCCGGCATCCGCGATCCGGGCGTCGTACGACGACGGGTCGGCGGGATCGGGCGACCAGAGGTGTGCGGCGCCGATGCCGGCGAGCGGCTTCACCGCGTCGGTGAGTGTCGCGATCAGCTGCTCGCCGTACTGGCGGCAGCTGTAATGCGCGGTGACCGGGGGCGCCGTCCAGCTCTCGCCGTCGGGCAGCGCGTAGTCGTCCATCAGGACGAAGCGCACGTGACGGAGGTCGTGCGGCGTCTCGCGCAGCTGTGCGGCGAGGGCGTCAATGACGCGGGGTCAGCGTGCGGCCGGCGGGGACCCCGACGAGCAGGTTGCGGCCGTCGGCGGCGGCCGCAGCGATCGCTTCGACCAGACGGGCGGCGAGGGTCGCGCTCATCTCGTCGACCGTGGAGCTGATGGAGTACGGCAGGGTCAAGGGATTCTCTTCTCGTGTGGGGCTGCTCCGTCACTGTAGGGTGGTGCGACCAGCGAAACAAACCAAAATGGACCAAATCAGTCCAAAAAACCAGATTGGTTATCAAGATGAGCGATGGGTTGTCAGAGCCGACGTCTCTCCCCATGGCAGCGGCGCGCACGACGAAGACCGGGGCATCGGAGGCGGCCGCCGAGCATCTGCGGCGGCTCGTGCGGGGCGGCTCGTTCGGGTCCACCGGCCGGCTGCCGAGCGAGCGCGAACTCGTCGATCGGCTGCAGGTGAGCCGCACCACGCTGCGGCGGGCGCTGGGCATGCTCGCCGACGAGGGGCTCGTCAGCTCGGCGCCGCAGTCGGGGTGGTTCGTCAACGAGGCGCCGCTCGGTGAGCCGCCGCGCACGCTGATCAGCTTCACCGAGATGGCCCGGCGCCGCGGTGTCGTGCCACGTACCCGGGTGCTGTCGCACGTCGTCCGCGAAGCGAAGCTCGACGAGGCGCATCAGCTCATGGCGGCGCCGGTCAGCCCTGTGCTCGAGGTGGAGCGGCTGCGCTCACTCGG
This sequence comes from Microbacterium sp. W4I20, assembly GCF_030816505.1. Lineage (NCBI taxonomy): Bacteria > Bacillati > Actinomycetota > Actinomycetes > Micrococcales > Microbacteriaceae > Microbacterium > Microbacterium sp. W4I20. The sequence continues at coordinate 2,306,197 of NZ_JAUSYB010000001.1, forward strand.
CGAGACGCCGATCTGCATCGATCACGGCGTGATCCTGCTCGAGCGCACCCCCGGCATCGAGCACGTCGACCTCGAAGACACGTCGCTGTACGCCGAGATGGGCGCGCTCGGCACCGAACCCGCGCGCTCGAACTTCGTCGTCGAGGCGATCGGGGCGGATGACCGCGAAGCGGAACTGCTCGACGTGCCGGTCGGGAGCCCGCTGCTGCTCGGCGCCGAGACCGCGTTCGACGCCGTCGGCCTGCCGATCCTCATCGGCAGCACGCGGTACCGGGCCAACGTGTACCGGTTCTACAGCACGATGCTGCGGAGGTAGGGCGGGGTCGACATGTAAAGAATGGGCGCGATTCTTTACACGTTCGGGGCACGTGCCAAATCTCTTTACAGATCCCGCGATGCGAGCGAGCAGGCCGACGCGCGGGAATCGCCGCCCGGCTCAGGACACCGGCAGCGAGTCCGCCACGTTGATCAACCCGAACGGGAACGGGCTGAAGACAGATGCCCTGCCCCTCAGGAACTCGTCGATGGGGATCATCCCGAACCACACCCACGAGATCACGCTCGCCGCGACCACCAGCACGATGACGATAAGGGCCGCGCGGTCGAGCGTACGCAGCGCCGCGCGTTCGTCGGTCGCCTTCATCACGCGGCCGAGTGCGAGGAGCACGATCAGGGCAATGGCGACGTAGACCAGCGGGCTCGGCCCGAGGGTCAGCGTCACGCAATACGAATCCCCGCCCGTGTCTGCGCCGTCCACGCACGCGCCTCTGTTGCCCGTCAGCATCCCGGAATACACCAGCGCCGCAAATGCCGACAGGAGCAGGACACGGCGGATCCGTCCGACCACGACCACACCGGCGAAGCCCGCGCCGACGGCGGCGCGCTGCGAGGTGAGAGTCGTGGACATGGCGGCCTCCTCGGTCGTCGTCCTGCCCATCCTGGCGCAGCATCCGCCGTGGCGAAAGGGCACTGTCATGGAATGAGGTGACACCGGTCACCCCTTCTCATGACACGGGGACACTGTGCCCGAAGGCGGCGATGGAGTGCGATGGAAGGATGTCCACTCAGCAGATCTCTCTCCCCCATGCCGAGCCCGTGCGCTTCTGGCGAAGGCCCTTTCGGGTCGTGCGCGAGAACATGCGCGTCTACCTCATCCTCAACGCAGCCGCCTACGGGCTCGCGCTCCTCGGCTTCGTCATCGGGATGACCTTCCCGGATCTCGTCGCCGCCGAAGCCGCAGGTCTCGAGGAGGACGGAACCGGCGAGCTCGTGCGCTGGCTCGTCAACACGCCTCCCCTGTTCGCGCTGACGATCCTGGGCGTGAATCTCTTCCGGCTCAGCGCGCTGACCATCGTGCTGCCGTCGCTCATCGTGCCGTTCGCGGGGCTCGCCTTCTTCGGGTACTGGTCGGTGACCACCGGCATCACTCTCGTCCCGAGCTCGGACACGGGCTGGGTCGCGCTCATCCCGCACTCGCTGACCTTCCTGATCGAGCTGCAGGCGTACGTGCTGTTCCTGCTGGGCGCCTTCCTGATCGGCAAGTACTGGCTCTTCCCGCGCACGGCGGGAGCGAAGAACCGGCGCCAGGGGTATCTCCGAGGTCTGCGGCAGCTGGGCCTGCTCGCGCTCCCGGCGCTCGTGCTGCTCGTCATCGGAGCGATCTGGGAGGCGTACTCGCTGCGCTACCTCGTGCATCCGCTCGCCGAGCTGCTGCTCTGAGTTCCTGACCACGATCTTCAAGAGGAACACCCCCATGTTCGACGAAGACGATGCCGACGCGCTCGGCATGCTCGGCGATGCCGACGACGGCACGATGCCCCGCCGTCAGAAGCGCGGAGACGGGCGTCCGCTCCCGCCTTTCCGCTGGTGGCATCTCGTGTCGGGGCGGAAGCTGTTCTCGCTCGCGGTGCCGCGGCCGGGCGGGCCCGACGTGATCTATGCCGTGGACATACGGTCCCACGAAGACGGCGACCCACGCGCCCATCTCTACCGAGACGGAGCGCAGGCCGTGGTGTCGAAGCTGCCGGCGGCCTTCGCGGTCGAGGGCGGCGTGATCCAGGTGCGGGCCGGGTCGTACGGCCTCAGACGGATGCACTACGTCAGGCCCGACCGATCCGAGCGCCGCCTCACCCCGCATCCGAGATCTGCGATCGGTCGCCGCCTGCGACTCGAGCAGACGCATCCGGTCGCGAGCCGCTGGATCGCCGCCACCGCGATCGTCGTCCTGATCATCGGTGTGGGAGTGAATGTCCCGCAACTGGTGCAGGTGATCTCCGAGATCCCACCCATCGCGGAGCGCTTCGGCACGTTCGTCTCCCCGATCCAGCTCCCCCTCTGGCTCAACATCACCCTCGGCACCGGTGCGGCGCTGGCCAGCATGGAGCGCGGCCTCCGGCTCCGCTACCACTGGATGCTCGACGGCCTCGGCAACTGAGCGGGCAGCGGGCGGCCAGGAGTCGACACCCGGCAAGGAGAAGTGCGCTTCGCAAGGACGGATGCCGCGGAATCGACCTTGCGAAGCGCACTTCACCTTCCGAGCGCACACCACTCGCTCACGGCACCACGATCACCTTGCCCACGACCCTCCCCTGCGCGGCTTCGGCATGCAGCGCCGGCAGCTCGGTGAGCGGGATGCGGCGCGTGACCTCCAGGGTCAGGTCGCCGCTGTCGACGAGCGAGACGAGCTCGGTGAGCTTCTCGGCATCGCTGCGGACGAAGACGACGACCGAGCGCACGTTCCGCTCGGCGTCGTCGGGCGCCGGCATCCAGGCGGTGGTGCTCACCACGACCCCGCCGTCGCGCACGAGTCGCACCAGGGCGGTGAACTCGTCCGGCTCGATCGGTGCGAGGTTGAGCAGCATGTCGACCGGCTGCGAGACCGCGTCGAGCACACCCGTCTGCGTGTGGTCGATGATCTCGTCCGCGCCGGCGGCACGGACGGCATCCGCACTCCTCGGGCTGGCCGTGGCGATCACGTGCGCGCCGGCCCGCGTGGCGAGGGCGATCGCGTACTTGCCGACGACCCCTCCCGCGCCGACGATGAGCACCCGCTGACCCGCCTCGAGTCCTCCGTCGTCGAAGAGCGCCTGGCGTGCAGTGAGGGCGACCGAGGGGAGTGCGGCGGCATCCGCGAGCGGCACCGAGGTGGGTGCCGCGACGAACGCGTCGACCGGGGCGACGACGTATTCGGCCGCGCCTCCGTCTTCGGCCATCGGCAGGAAACCGATCACCGCGTCGCCCACCGCGAACTCGTCGACGCCGTCGCCGACCGCGTCGACCGTGCCCGAGACGTCGTAACCGGGGACGTGCGGGAGCACCACGGGGATCGGGAGGAAGCCCGCCCGCATGCCGTTGTCGGCGGCGTTGAAGGCGGATGCTGCGACGCGCACCCGCACCTGTCCTGCTGCCGGAGTGGGCTGCGCGACGTCTTCGTACCGGAGCACTTCGGGGCCGCCCACTTCGTGGAACCGTACTGCCTTCATGATCTCATCCTCTCGTTGGTGCTTCGAATTCGAAGCAATAACCTGACAGTAGCACTGCTTCGAATTCGAAGCAATACGTATACTGGAGGGATGAGCACCCCATCTCCTCGGCTCTCTCCGACCGAGCTCGCGGCCTACTTCGCCTTCTCCGAGGTGAGCAGCCTGCTGCGGCACGCGGTCGAGAAGCAGCTGAAGGATGTCGGCCAGCTCAGCTACGTGCAGTTCCAGCTGCTCGCGCGGCTCGGCGATGCGCCCGACGGCAGCCAGCGGATGACCGATCTTGCCGACGGCGTCGTGTACAGCCGCAGCGGTCTGACCTATCAGGCGCAGGCACTTGAGGAGCGCGGACTGGTCACGCGGTCGCCGTCGCCCGAGGATGAGCGCAGCACGATCGTCGCGATCACGGCGGCGGGGCGCGACGTGCTGGCGAAGGTCTTCCCCGGGCACATCGAGGCCGTGCGGAGTCTGCTGCTCGATCCGCTGGCCGAGGCCGATGTCGAGGTGCTCGCGCGGGTGATGACCCAGGTCAGCGGACATCTGCGGGCGAATCCCCCGCGGTCGGCGGGAAGGCGCAAGAAGTGAGACCACTCCGGTACGGGATCAACGTGACGCTCGACGGGTGCGTGCACCACGAGGCGGGGATGCCGCCCGACGAGGAGTTCATGCGCTTCTGGACGGCCGAGATGGAGCGATCGGATGCCGAGCTCTACGGCCGCGTGACGTACCAGATGATGGAATCCGCGTGGCGGCGGCCGGCCGACGGCGTATGGCCGGACTGGATGGGCGAGTGGGAGATCCCGTTCGCGGAGGCCATCGATCGGACGAAGAAGTACGTCGTGTCGAGCACGCTCACCGAGGTCGACTGGAACGCCGAGCTCGTGCGGGGTGATCTGGGCGACGCGGTCCAGGCGCTGAAGCAGCAGCCGGGCGGGGACTTGTCCGTCGGCGGTGTGACGCTTCCGCTCGCGCTGGCCGAGCTCGGACTCATCGACGAGTACGTGTTCGTCGTGCATCCGGTCATCGCCGGGCACGGTCCGACGCTGCTCGCGGGGTTGAGTGCGCGGGTGGAGTTGGAGCTCGTGGAGCGGCAGGAGTTCCGGTCGGGTGTCGTGGTGCAGCGGTACCGACCGCGGCGCTGACACGGGCGCACGTCCCCGGTCGTTGAGCGAGCGAAGCGAGACGAAACGTCTCCGGTCGTTGAGCGAGCGAAGCGAGACGAAACGCGACTCAGCCGAGCACACCCACCGCCCGCAACGCCCCGCGCAACCCCTCCGCTGACGTGAAGCGATGCGTCAGCATCCCCACCTCCACTGCCCCCACGAGCTTGCTCGCCGAATCGTCCGTGAAGAACACCTCGGATGCCGCGAGCCCGAGCGCATCGAGCACGTGCTGGAACGCGCGGGCATCCGGCTTCGCCCACCCGATCTCGGCAGAGTTGAATATCGCGTCGAAGTGCGCGGTGAGGCCGAGCTGCTCCGCCTCGGCGGGGATCGTGTCGGTGCCGTTCGTGAGGATGGCGGTGCGGATGCCGGCGGCGCGAAGCGCATCCGCGATGTCCAGCACCTCGGTGTCGACCTCGGAGGGCTGCCGCCCCCACTCCTCGGCCGCTGCCGTCGAACCGAGCGTCTTGGCGACGCGGCCGACCCAGGTGCGGCGGGAGATCCGGCCGGTCGTCACCTGGGCGAGCAGTTCGGGCTCGAACGCGGCATCCACCACTGCGCCCGGCGCGAGGCCGTGCCGGGTCTCGATGGCGGTGGTGTGAGCCTCATCGAACTGTCGGACGACGCCGTCGAGGTCGAACACGACCGCACGAATGGTGGCCATCGGTCAGTGGCTCTCGCGTGCGCCGGCCGACCCGAGGATCGACGAGAAACCGGCCCCGAGGGAGTCCGCGACCGTGGGCGGGTCGCCGAGGTAGCCGTTGACCATCGCCCCGTCGCGCAGGATCATCAGCTGGTTCGCCACCGAATCCACGTCGCGCACGCCCGCCTTCTCGGCGATCCCGGCGAAGAAGTCGCGCATCCATCCGCGGTGGGTGTCGACGGCGACGCGCACCGGATCGTCGCGGTCGGGGTACTCGGCGGCGGCGTTGATGAACGCGCACCCGCGGAAGCCCGGGGTGCAGCTGGCCGCCCCGATGCCGGCGGCGATCGTGCGGGCGGTGGCGAGCGGGTCGGCGTCGTCGACGGTGCTCAGCATCCAGGCCTGTTCGGCGGCCGACTGCTGGGCGAGGTAGGCGACGACGAGGTCGTTCTTCGTGCGGAAGTGGCGGTAGAAGGTGACCTTGGTGATGCCGACCTGGTCGATGATGCGGTCGGCGCTCGTCGCGCGGATGCCGTGGGTGTAGAAGAGCTCGTTGGCGGCGTCGAGGATCCGCTGGCGTGTGTTCGCACCGCCCGAAGGCTTCGCCGCGGGGGCGGGTGTTTCGTCGTGCATCTCGGGCTCCGGTCTGGATCGGGCGGGTCGCGTCAGCGCCTTCAGGATTTCATGATTCTGCGGGTGGACGTACTGGTCAGTTCTCTCTCTTGGGGGTGGCGGGGGCGCCCACTCCCGCTGCGGCGAGCGCGGCATCCACATGCAGGGCCGTCGTCGGGAAGACTGGCACCGGTGAATCCGCGGCCGAGACCAGCAGCTCGATCTCGGTGCAGCCGAGGATGACGCCCTCGGCGCCCTGGGCCACGAGCTCGTCGACCACCTCGCGGTAGAAGGCGCGCGATTCGGGCCGGATGATGCCGTGCACCAACTCGTCGTAGATGACGGCGTGCACTCCGGCGCGGCTCTCGGCGCTCGGGACGATCACCTCGATGCCCTGGGCTTCGAGCCGCTCGCGGTAGAACGGCTTCTCCATCGTGAACGCCGTGCCGAGCAGCCCCACGCGGCGGATGCCGGATGCGAGCACGGCCGCGGCCGTCGTGTCGGCGATGTGGAGGAAGGGGATGCTGATCGCGTCTTCGATCCGGTCGGCGACGAGGTGCATGGTGTTGGTGCAGAGCACGATCAGGTCGGCGCCGGCGCGCTCGAGGCCGCGGGCGTGGTCGGCGAGCAGGGTTCCGGCGGCATCCCAGTCGCCGCGGACCTGGAGCTCTTCGATCTCGGCGAAGTCCAGCGAGTCGAGGATGATGCGCGCCGAGTGATGGCCGCCGAGGCGTTCCCGCACGCGTTCGTTGGCGAGGCGGTACCACTCGAGCGAGGATTCCCAGCTCATTCCGCCGAGGACGCCGATCGTCTTCATCGCTGTCGCTCGCTGTTCGTGCGGGTCGAGGGGGAGGCGGTGCGCATCCATTGAATCTATCCCTGGCGGTCGTGGGGCGGCTTGCGTTCGAGGTCGAACGGGTCTATCGTCCGATGTAGACGTACTAGTAACTCTACCGGTCGATCTTCTTCAGAAAGTGGCTTCTCATGTCTGCATCCGTCTCCTCCTCCCCCTTGAGCAGCGCGCTGCGCCGGCTCTACTTCGTCCGCTTCGGGTTCACCGTCGTGTGGGCCGCGCTGCTGTTCGCGACCGGCGGTGCCGCGGGCCCGTTCCTCACGGTCCTGCTGATCGTGTATCCGCTGTTCGACGCGGGATCCGTCTTCTGGCAGATCCGCTCCGAGGGCGATGGCCGTCGGGCGAAGGTCTCGGAGTGGATCAACGTCGTCGTCAGCGTGGTCGTCGCGATCGGGCTGGGCTGGGCGTCGACGGTGTCACTGTCGCTGGCGCTGACCGTGTGGGGCGTGTGGGCCATCAGCGCGGGACTGCCCCAGTTGATCACCGCGATCCGCAACCGTCGTTCGGGCGGACAGGTTCCGCAGATGCTGTCCGGCGGCATCTCGGTTTTGGCCGGTGGGGCATTCGCCGCGCAGGGGCTGCAGGGCAGCGGGATGATCGTCGGGGTCGCGGGCTACGCGCTGGTGGGTGCGGTGTTCTTCCTCGTGTCGGCGGTGCGGCTGACGGTTTTGCTGCGGAAGAAGGTTGGGGTGTGACCGTCCATCGAGACCGCCAGCAAGAGCCCATCAGCGGGGTCTGGCTTCGGATCCTAAAGACCTACGGCCGTCCGGCCGTCTGACGCAGTACCGAGAAAAGGAACACACGATCATGTCCACGAAGGTCACGCTCGTCATCGAGAACCCCACCGACCCGGAGGCGTTCGAGAACGTCTACCCCGAGATCAAGACTCTGGCGGCGCAGCTCCCCGGGCTGCAGCGGCTGGAATCCGCGAAGGTCTGGCCCAAGGAAGACGGAACGCCGACGCCCGCACATCGCACCCTCGACCTGTACTTCGAGACCTACGAGGCGGCTTCGGCGGCCGTCGCGGTTCCGGCCGCCGGAGAGTTCTTCCAGAAGCTCGTCGGAACGGGGGTGCCGTTCATCGGGTTGTTCTCGGATGTCGAGGAGGGGTGAGCGGATGCTGGTGCACGGGTGGTGACTACATCGCTCTAAGTTGCAGGGCATGGCGCGCCCGACGGACCGTCGACGAGCAGTCGACGGTCCGCCGCGTCACTCAGCGCTGGTTGCAGTGCTCGCAGATGCGGTACCCACCGGTGCCGGGTAGCCGATTCTGAGCCGGGATCTGGCGACCGCTGACGCAATCGTCGTACACGTGGTAAACGTCCGGGTCACTGGGATTGCTCGAGTGGTAGGCCGAAACTCTCATGCGGGTTGCTCCTTTGCATCGCGAGGCCGGAATCGCCCGGCCCTCGTGTATCAGGAGGTCGCTCGGCCCACTCCTGATACCTGGAGCAGTCGGCATCAAATCGATACGCTCGCGCGTCCGATATATCGGTAGCGTTCAGTGACACCCGAGCAGAGAGACGGCAACGATGCCAGAAACACCTCAGGGTTGGTACGCCGACCCGAACCAGCCCGCGCAGCAACGTTGGTGGGATGGGACGCAGTGGACGCACCACACTGCACCGCTCGGTCAGATGCCGGTAGCCGTGGCCGAGGCACCGGCGGCGAAGTCGTCGAAGCTCGTCGTGGCACTCATCATCGGTGCAGTCATCCTGGTGATCACGCTGCTCACCCGGAGCCTGGGTGCGATCCTCATGCTCGCGGGATTCGTCCTGTTCTTCGTCGCGATCTACGCGATCGTGCGCGGCTCGGCCAAGCTCTTCCGCGTGCGTTCGCGCGGAGCTGCGTGGGCTGCGCTCGGAATTGCCTTCGTGCTGATGTTCGTTGGGACCGGAGCCAACGCGGCGCTCGGCGGCCCCGGCTCGAACGCTGGCAATGCGAACAATGCGGCCGAGGCCAAGCCGTTCGCGTCGACGCCGACCGAGAAGCCTTCTCCGTCTCCGTCACCGAAGCCGACGACGTTCGAAGAGGTCGAGGAGTCCGCGGTCATCCCCTTCGAGCGCACCACGGTGGACGACGCGAACATCGACATCGGCAAGACCGTGATCACGACGATCGGCGTCAACGGCACGAAGGTGACCACATACCGAGTGAAGTACGTGGACGGCGAGGAAGTCTCGCGGGAGCTCGCCAGCGAGGCCGTGACCGTCGCACCGGTCAATGAAGTGACCTCGAACGGGACGCGACAGCCGGCACCGGTGCCGCTCGTGCAGGCGCCGAGCAAATGCGACGGCAACTACGAGGGCGTCTGCGTCCCGATCGATTCCGACGTGGACTGCGAAGGCGGTAGCGGCGACGGACCGTCGTACATCGACGGCCCCCTGCGGGTAGTCGGCACCGACGTGTACGACCTGGATCGTGACGGGGACGGGATCGCCTGCGACAAGTGAGGCGTAGTTCAGGGGGTTTGCCTGCGCCAGTCGCGTAGGTGCCCTGGGACGGCGTCCCCCCAGCATCCGCTCTACGCTGGAACGTCTGCCTCATTCTCGGGGCGCCCTTCCCTGGAGCATCCATGTCTGCAACGACGGTCGACGATCGTGCCCGCTATCGGGCGAATCCCACGGTGCTTCAGGCGCTGAAGAATCCGCGGATGCTGACCCGAGAGGTCCTGGCCGGACTCGTCGTCGGGCTCGCGCTGATCCCCGAGGCGATCGCGTTCTCGGTGATCGCCGGGGTCGATCCGAAGGTGGGGCTGTTCTCGTCGTTCATCATGGCGGTGTCGATCGCGTTTCTCGGTGGACGTCCGGCGATGGTGACCGCGGCGACCGGAGCCGTGGCGTTGGTGATCGCTCCGGTCGCGCCGACGTACGGGCTGGACTACTTCATCGCGACGGTGATCCTCGCGGGGGTTTTCCAGGTGATCCTCGGGGTGCTCGGCGTCGCGAAGCTGATGCGGTTCATCCCCCGGAGCGTCATGGTCGGGTTCGTGAACGCGCTGGCGATCTTCGTGTTCAGCTCGCAGTTCCCGCAGCTGATCGATGTGCCGTGGCTGGTGTTTCCGCTGGTGGCGCTCGGCATCATCGTGATGATCGTGATGCCGAAGATCACCAAGATCGTGGCGGCTCCGCTCGTGTCGGTCGTGATCGTGACGGGCGTCGTGCTGGCGTTCGCGATCACCGTGCCGACCGTCGGCGACCAGGGCGAGCTGCCGCGCAGTCTTCCGGAGCTGTTCATCCCGAACGTGCCGCTGACGTGGGAGACGTTCACGATCATCGCGCCGTTCGCACTCGGGGTCGCGGTGGTCGGATTGCTGGAGTCGCTGCTCACCGCGAAGCTCGTCGACGAGATCACCGATACCCACTCCCGCAAGGGACGCGAGGCGTGGGCGCAGGGAGTGTCGAACGTGTTGTCGGGCATCTTCGGCGGCATGGGCGGCTGCGCCGTGATCGGTCAGACCATGATCAACGTGAAGGCGTCCGGAGCCCGCACCCGCATCTCGACGTTCTGCGCCGGTCTGTTCTTATTTCTCTTGGTCGTTGTCTTCGGGGACTTCGTCGGGACGATCCCGATGGCGGCGCTCGTGGCCGTGATGATCATGGTCGCGATCGGCGCGTTCGACTGGCACAGCGTGCGCCCGTCGACGTTGAAGCGGATGCCGAAGAGCGAGACCTTCGTGATGGTGGCCACGGTTGCGTTGGTCCTGGTGACCCACAACCTGGCGGTCGGGGTTGTCGGTGGAGTGCTGGTCGCGTCGGTGCTGTTCGTGCGGCGGGTGGCGCATTTCGTGACGGTTACTCGTTCTCTGTCTGCTGATGAGGGGGTTGCGACGTACGTCGTGGAGGGGGAGTTGTTCTTCGCCTCGAGCAATGATCTGACGACGTTGTTCTCGTACTCATCGGATCCATCTCGCGTGGTGATTGATCTGACGGGGTCGCATGTGTGGGATGCGTCGACTGTTGCCGCGTTGGATGCGATTGAGACGAAGTACGTGGCGTTGGGGAAGACAGTGAAGATCGTCGGGATGAACGAGAGCAGTCAGCGGATGCGGGGAAGGCTGACGGGTGGGTTCGATTAGACGCCTCAGGCAACGCGCGGCGTGACGGCAACGGCGAGCCGGTCACACCTACCGATATCCCCATGTCCAATCCCCATGCCAATATGAAGGCGTGAGTGAGCAAGCACCAGCGGGTTGGTACCCGGACGGCAGTGGAAACGAGCGGTACTGGGACGGGACAGGGTGGACCGAGCATCTTCGAAGCCCGCTGCCACCTGCCCCGACGCCACCGCCGGCACCGACTCCCGGCGCGGTCGCAGTAGTGGTCGCAACGAATGAGTCGAGTGAGGGCGCCGGGATGTTCTCGAAGCTCGGTTCAGCCGTGAAAAAGGCCGCGGCCGACAAGAAGGCCACGAAAGAGGAAGAGGCACGGGCGCACAGCGAGCGCGCCCAAGCCGCAGGCGCGCTGGTTACAAGCGGCGTTTTCGGCACCGCAACGATCGAGATCTACGAGGGCGGGTACGTACGCGTGGCCGGCGGCGGTGAGACAAATGAGCGCGCCGTAGGCATCGCAAAGAACACTCCGTACGAAAGGCTTCGGTCTATTTCGTTCGCTTCCCCCGAAGCCGAGAAAGCGACCGCGGATGAGCCGGGCTCGCCCATCGAGGGTGCGGTCATGCAGGCGATGTCTGGGATCATCAAGGGCGGCAGGATCCTGAGCAAAGGCACCGCGATCGGTCTGGCTACGAGCAGTGTCGCTCAGATCGCAGCGAATTCTGCTCGCAAGTCGAACCTGGTGATCGCGACGGACAAGACCATCCACACATTGGTCAATCAGAAGAGCAACGGGTGGATGAACGTGACGCAGAAGGAACATAACGCTGTCGCGATGGCGCTGGTCGAGGCCGGCAACGCCGTACTCGGCATCAGTACCGCCGCGGAACCCGAGGTCGCGATCGAGGCTGTTGCGGTCGCCACGACCCTCCCGGCTGCGCCGACACTTTCGGACCGAATTCGGGAGCTCTCAGAGTTGCACCGAGAAGGAATCTTGTCGGACGAAGAGTTCGCCGGGGCGAAAGCGAAGCTGCTGGCGGGACTCTAACCCCAAGGGTTCTGAAGAGTTTGCAACGTGGCGTGATCTGGCGCACAAGTCGGAGCACGCGTGGTGAGTACGAACAGGCCTGGGAGGGCGCATTGGAAAAGGATCTCAAGACCAGTGAACGCATCCGGGCTGCGATCGAGTTCCTCGCGGACAAGACCCCCGGCGACTACGTCGCCATAGCGGAAATCTGGGAGCACTCGCTCGCCGCGGTTCCGCTCACGCCGTACGAGCTGGAGCTGAACACAAAGAATCTCCCGCGCGGCCAGACCAACTGGCGGTTCGCAAGTTCAGACTTTGTCGGTGCTGGTTGGTTGATCAAGAATCCGTCGGGCAACGGCGAGTGGTCGATCACAGAGCAGGGCGTCGATGCCCTCGTGCGTCACCCGGGCAATGACCTCCACGCGGAAGCAGCACGGCTTAGTGGCGAAGAGCGGACGCGACTTCGGGAAGAAAATGGGCGAGCGCTGTCAGAGCGCTGGGTCAGCACCGACCCTGCTCAACGAAAACTACTAGCGGCCGCCGACGTGATCGTCCAAGAAGGATTCCGAAAGGGCCTCTCCGCTTTCGCCCCCGGCCGAGAGGTGTGGACGCCCAACAACATCCGCGAGCTGCACGAACTCTGGACCACCGCAGAGAAGACGGACGGCAAGGGCTTCACGGGTAACCTCACATTGCAATTCGCACACGCAACCGACGATCAGCGCCTCCTGATGGCCGAGGTGATCGCACTTCAACTGTTGCCGATCGGCTGGATCATCGGACATGCGAAGAAGCGAGAGCGTGTGCAGTCCCTACTCGACAGCATGTCTCATCCAGTCGAGATTCCGCGCCTCTTCGACGAGGCGTTTGGCGGTGGCGCCTTCAACCCCGGGCAAGGGATGCAGACTCACATCAACAACGCGATCACGATCATCCTTGACCTCCTTCTCGCGTGGAGCGCGCTCTCGGAGGATCAGCAGCAAGAGGCCCTCGACGAACCGTTGAAGTGGCGCGAACTCGTTGTGGGTGACAAATCCGGCTTCCCCACGCAGCGCTACGCACTTCTCTACTTGGTGCATCCAGGATTCTTCGGGCCCATCGTCTCTGCCGACCACCGTCAGCGCATTCGCCAGACTTTTGTTGGCGAGATCGGCGGTGAGTTCTCTGAGGACCCGGATGCCGACTTGCAGCGGATCCAGATCGCGCTGCAGGTGAAGGAACGCAAGCCTGTCAACTTCTACGACGAGCCGCTGCGAAGCCGCTGGTTGACCAGCGACGACAAGAGTCCGAGTGAAGAGCTGCAGCAGGAAACGAGTGATGAAGTCCTTCACGACGGAGACCCACGAGGCTTCGTACCGAGCCACGTGAACCTGGCCGGGCTGGAGTCTGCGACCCATCTCGACGCCGCCTGGCTCGGCAGGATCGTAAGTGCGCTGCATCGTCGTGGACAGGTCATCCTCTACGGACCGCCGGGGACGGGCAAGACCTATGTGGCGCGCGCTCTCGCGGATGAGCTGGCTAAGCCAGGGAGTGTGGTGAAGCGGATCCAATTCCACCCGTCATACACCTATGAAGACTTCTTCGCCGGCTACCGACCAGTGACGGATGCCGCGGGGCAGCTGTCATTCTCACTGGCGCGCGGCCCGCTCCGCGAGATCGCGGATGAGGCACGAAAGAACCCGGACGTCCCGCATGTCCTGATGATCGATGAGATCAATCGGGCGAACCTCAGCAAGGTGTTCGGCGAGCTGTATTACCTGCTCGAGTACCGAAACGACGCCATCGACGTCCTCTATGCAGGGTCGGGAGATGATGGCGGCAAGTCCTTCACCCTGCCGGCGAACGTCCTGATTATCGGCACGATGAACACAGCCGACCGGTCGATCGCACTGCTGGACTCGGCGATGCGCCGCCGATTCTCGTTCTTCGAGCTCCACCCCGATGTGGAGCCGGTGAAGGATATTCTCGTGCGCTGGTCTAAGAAGCACCCGCAGAGCTTGCCGGTGGCCGCGCTGTTCAATCGCCTGAACGCGAGCATTCGCGACCGTGAAGATCGCATCGGCCCCAGCCATCTCCTGCATCACCGCGACCTGAGCAAAGACGACCTGCGCGCGGTATGGGAGGAGAGCATTCTGCCTTTACTCGAAGAGCGGCACGTCGGGACCGGGGTCGACGTGCACGTGAAGTACGGCCTCGATGCGCTACTCGCGGTCGAGAGCGAAACGTCAGATTCTCCCTCGGCGTCATGACCTCCTCGGCCACCGTGCCGCGGGTCGTGGACATCGCTGAGAAGGGCGAGTCGCTGGTCTCCTTGACCGCGTCGCAGGCCGCGCAGCTTCAGGAACTGAAGTGGTGTCGGGTCTCGCCAACGCTCGATTCCAGTATCTGGCGAGTCACAGACGTCACCCGCGTCGGTGTTGTGGCGCTCGACGATGTGAGGCTGATCGTTCGTCCGAAGACGCCGCTTCGCAGTCTGATCTACATGGCCTCATACTCAGGGCTGCAAGCTGACATGAGTGATTCGTCTTTTTCGTATGAGGCGGATCACGAACTGCCGTCGGCCTTGGCAGCGGCTTTCGTCCGCGCTGTCTCGACAGCTACGAATCGCGGGCTACTCAAGGGGTATGTTCCCATCGAAGAGACCGGTACGGTGATCCGCGGGCGATGGGACATTGCTCGCCAGCTGAAGACTCGGCCCGGTATTCCTGTGCCCGTCGAACTCACTTACGACGACTACACGGAGGATGTCGCTGAGAACCGAGTTTTGAAGGCTGCGACGCGTGCGCTCGTTCGCTTGGAGCAGTTGCCGCCGACAGTCGTGAACGAGCTCGGACCGCTACTTGGTCTGTTCTCTGACGTATCTGACCTACGCGGGCGTGCTCCGGTAATCGCGGAATCGAGATTGAATGCACACTATCAGCCGGCACTTCGCCTCGCGCGCTGGATCCTCGAAGCGACATCGTGGGCCCACCGAGAGGGCAAGAATACGGGCTCGACGTTCCTGCTGAACGTTGCCAGAGTGTTCGAAGACTTCGTCGGACACGTGTTCCAGGCAACGCTTAGGTCGGACGGCTTCGAGGTCGATCTGCAAGTGTCCGACTGGCGGCTCGACATCGACGGGAAGATCCGGATGCGGCCAGACATCGTGATCTCCCGCTCTGGTCACGTAATCGCAGTCGCGGATACGAAGTACAAGGTGTGGGGCGAGAGCGATGGGTCGCCACCGAATGCGGACGTATACCAAGGGCTGGCGTACGCGGTGACGGCAGGGGTTCCTGAAGTGCACCTTCTGTACGTATCCGGGGATGTGCTGCCGCGACGATACGAGATCGCGACGACCGGCACGACGGTGGTGGCGCATGCTTTGGACGTGAGCGGGAGACCGCAGGAGTTGGTGGAGCGGGTGAGGCAACTCGGCGCAGCGCTCGTGACTGCATCTCACTCGGCACGCTGACTCGACTGAAGTCGCGGTTGACCCAAATCGCGTCGCTGCTTACCGCGAAGCTCGTCGACGAGATCACCGACACCCACTCGCGCAAGGGACGCGAGGCGTGGGCGCAGGGAGTGTCGAACGTGCTGTCGGGGATCTTCGGCGGCATGGGCGGCTGCGCGGTGATCGGTCAGACGATGATTAACGTGAAGGCGTCCGGCGCACGCACCCGTATCTCGACGTTCTGTGCCGGGATCTTCCTGTTTCTGCTCGTCGTGTTCGGTGACTTCGTCGGGACGATCCCGATGGCAGCGCTGGTGGCCGTGATGATCATGGTCGCGATCGGCGCGTTCGACTGGCACAGCGTGCGTCCGTCGACGTTGAAGCGGATGCCGAAGAGCGAGACGTTCGTGATGGTCTCGACGGTCGTGCTGGTGCTGCTGACGCACAACCTGGTGCCAGGATCGGGTCGACGGTCGCACTGGGCTTCCCGGCGGAGCTCCTCTGGTAGGCGCCACCTTCCACGGTAGCCGCAGTCGGGCCCAACCCTTTGCCCGGCCCCGTTTGCAGCCGTCGACGCTAGGCGGGGCAAGCCGAGGGGTGAACCGCTGCGCCACCTGCGGCCCAAAATGGCACAGGCTAGGAGAACCCTCGCTGCGGCGCGAAACACTACGCTAGAGCCGTGACGCGCCCCACCTGGAATGAGATCACCGCTCGCGCCGCTCGCTTCGCGGCAGATTGGAAAGACGAGTGGTACGAAAAAGGTGAAGCCCAATCGTTCTGGACCGAACTCCTCGCCGTGTTCGGAATCGACCGCCGGCGCGCGGGAGGATACTTCGAGTACGCCGTGAAGTTGGCCGGGAATAGGCATGGCTACGTCGACATGTTCCTACCTGGGAAGCTCTTGGTCGAGCAAAAGAGTGCAGGCCGTGATCTCGGAGCGGCTCAGACACAAGCATTGGGGTACCTCGACGGTGTCCCTGATATCGATCTGCCAATCGCGATTGTGGCCAGCGACTTCCAGACATTCCAGTTACTCGACTTGGATTCGCGACAGGTTTGGTCGTTCCGACTGGAAGAACTAGCTGAGCACGTTCGGCTCTTCGGGTTTCTCGTCGACGAGGCTGCCCGCATGCCGGAGGAACAATCTCCAGTCAACAGAGACGCAGCCGAACGAATGGCCGCGCTCCACGAAGCGCTATACGAATCAGGGTTCACCGGACGTCGCCTCGAACTATTCCTCATGCGGCTCGTGTTCTGCCAGTTTGCCGATGACGCCAATATCTTCGAAAAGGGTGAATTTGAGGCCTATCTTCAGAACCGTACTTCTTATGACGGATCAGATCTTGGCCCGAGACTTTCGAAACTTTTCGAGGTTCTAAACACGCCACCCGAAGAGCGGTCCACGATGCTCGACGAAGATCTCAAGGTATTCCCATACATCAATGGTGGCCTCTTTTCTGAAACGACAACGGTGCCTGATTTTGACTCCAGCCTGCGTCACCAACTCCTACTGACGTGCCGGCCGGATTGGTCGAAGGTATCGCCAGCGATTTTCGGATCTATGTTTCAAGGGGTGATGGATGTAAATGAGCGACACAGCATCGGAGCACATTACACAAGTGAAGAAAACATACTCCGACTGATACAGCCTCTCTTTTTGGATAGCCTCTACGCCGAGTATGAAGCGATACCCAAGAACAAGAACCGCATCAAGGCGCTGAACCAACTACACGACAAAATTGCGAGACTTGGCTTCCTCGACCCAGCGTGCGGTTGCGGGAACTTCTTGGTGATCGCCTATCGAGAGCTCCGAAAACTCGAACATCGAATCGTCGCCGACATCCAGGGCGACCGTGTGATACTGACTGATGTCGGGGACCTTCTCAAGGTACGCGTCGAGCAGTTCAGTGGTATCGAACTTCTCGAATTTCCGGCCATGATCGCCCGGACTGCGCTGTGGCTTACCGATCATCAGATGAATCTCGAAGCTTCACATCGGTTCGGCCGACACTACTCGCGAATTCCACTAACAGACGGCGCTCACATCGTTCGGGGAAATGCGCTCACTCTTGATTGGCAAGAGGCGCGTTCACCCGAAAACACTGACTATATCCTCGGTAACCCTCCGTTTCTTGGTTCGAGATCAATGAGCGTTGAGCAAAAGTCGGAGCTCAGGACGGTTGGCTCAGATATACGCGAGTCTGGCTTTCTAGACTTCGTCGCCGCCTGGTATATCCTGGCCGGCAGATTTGCTGACCTCAATCCGAACATCGAGATCGGATTCGTATCCACTAACTCGATCGCGCAAGGCGAGCAACCGGGCATATTTTGGCCTCCCCTGTTTGCGGATGGCTTCCACATCAACTTCGCTCACCAGACGTTCGTGTGGACCAACGAAGCCCGCGGAGTGGCGCACGTCCACTGCGTCATCATTGGGTTTTCGCAAAAGGATCGGCCACAAAAGGAAATATATTCGTACGAGGGAAAACGGGGGGAGCCAATTCTCGAAGTTGTCGACAAGATCAGCCCTTATCTAGTGCGGGGAACCGAAATCGTCGTCCGAAATAGGCAGACTCAGATCAGCGATCGAAAGCTGATGTCTTTCGGGAACATGCCAGCTGACGGAGGAAACCTTCTTCTAACTCCGGAAGAGCGCGACGAGCTGATCCGTGCCGATCCCGCGGCCGAACGCTGGATCCTTCCTTACGTTGGCGCAAGAGAGTTCATCAGCGGACAGGAGCGGTACTGTCTTTGGCTCGACGGGATCTCGGCTACCGAACTTCGTGGGATGCCTCAGATCTATCAACGCGTCGCCGCCGTGCGGAAGGTTCGCGAGAAGTCCGCTAGGCCGCGTCTCGCAGACACCCCCCATCTGTTCGCTCAAATTACGCAGCGACCGAACCGTCCATTTCTTCTAATTCCCGGCGTATCGTCGGAACGACGCAAGTATGTTCCTATGGGCTTTTATACCGGGGGCGTGATCGCGTCAAACGCATGTTTCGCATTGCACGACGCCTCACTCACTGATTTTGCCCTGCTAACTAGTCAGATGCATATGGATTGGTTGCGCGCCGTCGGAGGTCGACTCAAGAGCGACCTCCGCTATTCGAAGGACGTGGTATACAACAACTTCGTATTTCCGGACCTCCGACCGAGCGACGACGAACGGCTCACTAGCCTCGGTCAGGCCGTACTCGATCAGCGCGCGCAGCACCCGACTGAAACGATGGCCGCGCTCTATGACCCAATGGTGATGCCAATTGGGCTGGCGCGCGCGCACCAGGCACTTGATGCGTTCGTCGACCGTTTGTATGCGGAGAAGCCGTTCGAAGATTCTTCGTCTCGTGTGTCTTATCTGTTAGATCTGGTCGCGCGAGTCGACGCGAGCAAGGCAATCTGAATGTCTGTGTCGCCACTCGGCAGGCGTGCAGGCGAGCCCCGTCGTCGAGGTTCGTTGCGGTTCGTCCGAAGACATCAAGGTGCGCTCCTGTTATCGATGCTTTGCGCGTTTGCCGCTGGCATGTTGATTGTCATTTGGCTCGTCCCCCCGATGATGGCTGAGTATGACTCGCAGCCAATCGTTGGCAACCCGAAGGACATGGACGCCGTGAGCGCCGCTCGCCAAGCGCTGCTATGGATTGCCGGAGGGCTTATCGCGGTAGCAACACTAGTCTTTACCTACCGGCGTGATGCGATCGCGCAGAACAGCGCTGA
The DNA here is from genome assembly GCF_030816505.1 of Microbacterium sp. W4I20. Classification (NCBI taxonomy): domain Bacteria; kingdom Bacillati; phylum Actinomycetota; class Actinomycetes; order Micrococcales; family Microbacteriaceae; genus Microbacterium; species Microbacterium sp. W4I20. Next base: position 2,325,172 of record NZ_JAUSYB010000001.1, read on the forward strand.
CCTGGATCGCGACGCGAACTACACGACTCGGTACACAGAGGCGATCAAACAGTTGGGCGACCTCAGTGTGCCGATTAAGCTTGGGGGCGTTTACGCCTTGGAGCGAGTAGCTCACGACTCCTCGCGAGACAGAGAAACAACATGCGCTGTGCTTGCAGCCTTCCTCCGGCACGAGTCTTCCGTTCAAGCCTTAAGATCAGGGACGGACTCGCGCCTCCCGGTTCACCTAGAGGCCGCTGCCGCGGTCCTTGGTCGGATCACGCAAAACCATGGTTTGGCCAGCGCCATGGTGATCGACCTGCGCGCCACTTACCTGCCGGGAGCAAACCTCGAGGCCGCAAATCTCGAGAAGGCCATGCTTAGCCAATCCGTCCTCGAGAGTGCGCTGCTATCGGCTGCTAACCTCGCCGGTGCACAATTTGACGGCGCTACGCTAGACGGCGCTGACCTCACTGGCGCCGTCCTGCATCGATCGGACCTATCGTTCGCGGTTATGCGCCGGATCATACTCGCCGATACCGTCGGTCACTCAGCGACGCTGTCTAATGCTGATCTCACGGACAGCATCCTGATTGGCGCTGATTTTTCAGGCTCGAACTTCGCCGGAGCTACCTTTGTCCGAGCTGATCTGACGCGCGCCTCTTTCGTTGGTGCTAGTTTTCATGATGCAAATCTGAGTGGGGCCGACCTACAGGGTGCCGATTTTTCGAACGCCGACCTAAGCGGTTGCGTCTTCGACGATGCCATTTTGTCGGACGAGACTAAGTGGCCGAGCGGCTTCGATGTGGATGCCAGCAAATCCGAATTGCCAGACAACTCTGCGTACGAGGCGGAGTGGGACGATGACTTCCACGACAAGCTGGCTTGACCGGTATACGTTGTGTCGATCAGTGCTTCACTTTGCGTATCACTTAATACGCAACGCTCTTGACGTGCGAGGTTAAAGATCCTCTACGCGAACGTCTCCCCCGAGCTAACCTGCTGCGCCACTCGCCGCAACGCCAACAACAACGGCTCCACCAGCACCGACCCCAGCACGACGTACCGCACCGCAGCCTCCGCGGATTCCGTCGGTACCCCGGCGATCTCGGCATCTGCGATCCGTCGCATACTCGCGAGGTATTCCGCCATCGCCGCATCCGGCACGACGAACCCTGCGTTCTCCAACCCCTGCAGCGCCCGGGCCACCGCGCTCAGCACCGCCGGATCACACATCCCCGGCTTCCACCCGAGCCCTTCGACGAGCCGCTCGGCCTTGGTCAGATCGAGCGCTTCATCCACCGGTGGAGTGATCGCCGCGTGCGCCGTTCCCAGCAGGTCGTGCGGCCTCTCCGGCGGATCATCCAGCGTCGCCAGCACCCGCCGCGTCTCGGCGATACTCACCCCCGCATCAAGCAGCGCCCGGATCACCCGCAGCCGCTCCACGTGCTTCTCGCCGTAGGCAGCCTGAGTCGGCGCGCTGCGCTCACCCTCGGGTAGCAACCCTTCGCGCAGGTAGTACTTGATCGTCGGCACGGTCACGCCCGTCTGGGCTGACAGTTCGGAAATTCTCATGGCCACCTCTTGACTTCGATAGTAGCGCTATCCATTATGGATAGTAGAACTATCCAACCAAGGAGACATCATGTCGAGAGTCATCAAGGGACGCATGACGCATCGCCACGAGGGCGAGCTCGTCGTGTTCCACATCGGGATGCAGATCAACCGCTGGTGGCGACCCGACCTGTGGCTGCCGACCTTCTTCGCCATGCCACCGATGCTCCGCGAACTGTCCACTGACCCCGACTCGGGCATGCTCGGCTACCAGCTGCTGTTCGGATCCGGCGGACCCTACGTCGTGCAGTACTGGTCGTCCGTCGACAAGCTCTACGCCTACGCGTCCAGCCCGTCGCAGGAGCATCGCCCCGCCTGGACCCGCTTCAACAAGATGGCGCGCAAGGCTCCAGGAGCGGTCGGCATCTGGCACGAGACCTTTCTCGTCGACCGCGCCGAGAGTGTTTACGTGTCGACCAAGCCGATGGGGTTGCCGAAGGCCACGGAGATGGTCGAGGTGGGGAAGCGGCAGGACCGGGCACAGGCGCGGTTCGCGGAGGGGCGGAGCGACCCTCGCCAGAAGGCCTCAGTGACTGACGAACGCGGCGGGATCTGAGTTCGGACCCACTGATTGCCGAGCGGCGGAAGGCGGAGCTCTCAGCCCAAGTCCTCATCGTGTCTTCCCTCGGCCCGTCATGCGGGAGCACGACCACCGACCCTTGACCGCTCGAGGTTGCTGCTGGAAGAATAGGCCTTGCAATCCAACTCACAGGAGGAATCATCTCGAAGCAATTCTGTAATTGACGCCATTTGACCGACACCCGGGAAGTACCTGGGCGGTTGGCGTTGGAGTTTGCTATGCGAGATGTACTGCCCCTCCTTGCGGAGGTCCTTCCTTCAGCCCCTTGGGCAATCGTTGCAGTGATGATTACGCGAACGCTCGTGATTCATCTTCGAGCGCACCTGCTGATCGAAGGACTGATCCAAGAGGTTCGACTCAGCCTTGCGGTCCGACGCCTTCGGGCCAATGGTGGAAAGCCTAAGCACATCCGTCGGCTGATCGAAGAAGATCAGAAGCGTCGTGATCGGCCCTCGGGCTAAAGGCTCCGTCGACGATCCGGTCGCGGCCGACCTTATCTCCGACGTCCCACTCTCCAGATGAGCCCATGCGTGCGTCCAGCAGCAGCTCGCGATGCTAAACACGCTTCCCTCTCATCGACCGTGCATTACCGGTCCACCCCCACCCCCACATCGATCCCATCCCGCGACCCCACGACCTCCGCCACCGGCACAGCATCCGCCAACCGCATCCGCTCCTCATCGCTCAACGAGATCTCGGCCGCCCCCGCATTCTCGTCCAGCCGAGCCCTCCTCCGCGTCCCCGGAATCGGCACCACGCCTTCCGACAGCACCCACGCGAGCGCCACCTGAGCGATCGTCGCCCCGCGCTCCCGCGCTACCTCCTCGACCCGCTCTACCAGCCGACGGTTCGCCGCGAAGGCCTCGGGTTGGAAGCGCGGCAGTCCGCGCCGAGCATCCTCGGGCGCCAGCTCGTCCAGCGAACGGATGCCCGACGTCAGCGTCCCACGCCCGAGCGGAGAGAACGCCACCACGCCGATGCCGAGCTCATCCGCAGTCGCCTTCTCGTCGTTGTGCAGCATGTCTCGGGCGAAGAGCGAGAACTCCGACTGCACCGCCCCGATCGGATGCACCGCGTGCGCCCGCCGCAGCGTGGGACCCGACGCCTCGGACAGCCCGATGTGCCGCACCTTACCCTCGCGCACGAGGTCGGCCAGCGCGCCGACGCTCTCCTCGATCGGCACGTTCGGATCGACCCGGTGCAGGTAGTAGAGGTCGATCACGTCCATCCCGAGGTGCCGCAGCGACCGCTCGCACGCCCGCCGGATGTACTCCGGACTGCCGTTGCGTCCGTGGACCGTGCCGTCGTCATCCGTCTCGGCCGACGCCTTCGTCGCGATCGTGATCTCGTCGCGCCGGGAGCCGAGCGCCCGCCCGATGAGCTTCTCGTTCTCGAACGGACCGTACGCCTCCGCGGTGTCGATGAACGTCACACCGATGTCGACCGCGTGCTGCAGGGTGGCGATCGCCTCCGCCTCGTCGGTCGGACCGTAGAAGGCGCTCATGCCCATCGCTCCGAGTCCGATCGATGAGACGGCGAGTCCGTCGCCGAGTGCCGAGTGCTTCATGAGTCCTCTCCTTCTGCGCGAGCTTCCTGCCCGCGCGACGCGACCACCTCGCGGTACGCGTCGATCTTGGTGTCCAATGCTTCGAGGTGCCGGCGCGTGCGCTCCATCTCTTCGAGCACGCGCTCGCGATGCGCCTGCAGGATGCTGAGCCTCCCGCCCTCCGTGCCCTCCTCGCGCGACAGGTCGGCGAGCGCCCGCATGTCGGCAACCGACATCCCCGTCGCGCGGAGCATTAGTAGCCCGCCGATCCAGGCCAAGTCGTGCTCGTCGTAGCGCCGGCGTCCGGAGACATCGCGGGGCGTCGGATCGAGCATCAACCCCTCACGCTCATAGAAGCGGAGGGTCGAGATCTTCAGTCCGGTGGCGTGCGCGACCTCACCGATTGTGAGGCCCTGCGGCGGCACGTCGACGTCGAGCGGGGGAAGGGTGATTCCGTCCATGGGTACAGCTTGCGACCTGAAGTGCGGTGCAGGTCAAGTGGGGGCGTGCGGGCGGGCAACGAGCACCCGTAGCCGAATATATTGCTTATGTCCTCATATGTGAGCTTTCATAGCCAAATGAATCAATCAAGCTCGAACAGGCGAGCGGATTCATGAACATCGAAGCCCTAACAGCAGCCCTCGTCGCACCGTCGGTGCCGCGGTGGCGGCCTACCGTAATCGGAAAGAGGAAGTACATGCCATCTCCAATCAGTCATACCTCTGCAAATCCGAACGCGTTCCTGCGTTTCGGTCGTCGCACGGTCGCCAGCACAGCCGCCGTGGCCACGATCATCGCGGGAAGCCTGCTGTGGGCAGGGCCTTCGGCCTACGCCGAGGAGGGCAGCGACGGAGTGACCGTGCAGGAAGCAGCCGTCGCTCTGGACAGCGTGAGCAGCGGGCTTGTGAAAGACGCAGTGGCGACTCAGGCCGGGCCGAGTGCAGAGACCACGCTTCAGGTCCAGGTGCCGGCGACAGCGTCGGAAGGCGTCTCCATGTCTGTGGGTGATTTCGAACTGAATATCTCCCTTCCGCATGCGACCACGGCAGACAGCGGGCAGCTTCTCGAGGATGGAACGACCGTTTACCCCTCCGATGGCGCGAGCAGCAATGCCGTCGTCCCCACAGCAGGCGGTGTCCAGCTGCTCTCGGTCCTCGAAGGCCGCGAGGCCTCGGAGAGCTATTCGTACGATCTGAACATCTCGAGCGGTCACCGGCTTGAGGCCACGGCGAACGGCGGCGCCCGGATCGTAGACGGACAGGGCACCGTGAAGGTCGAGTTCGAAGCGGCATGGGCCGAGGACGCGTCCGGAGCTGCCGTGCCCACGCATTACTCCGTCGAGGGGAACACGCTCACCCAGGTCGTGGAACACAAAGACCTGGACAATGTTTCCTATCCGATCGTGGCAGACCCGCTCCCCGTGGTCGTGTTCGTCGTCACCGGCCTAGCCTTGGTTGCCGTTGCGGCGCTCGCACTGGGCGTCGCGACGTGGCTAGTCGTCAGCTGGTGGAACACCTGCCAGGCGAGGGGCATGTACCCGGAGCTGTCCACCAGAAACGGCTTCACCGCCAGGTGCGTGCGATGAGCCAACCGCGCACCTTCAACGCCGGCGTCTCCGGAACTCCAAACGAGATCGCCGGGCGGCTCTTCATCATTGTTTGCTCCCTCGGGATAGCGATCGGAGTCGTCGCGACCGCTGGGATGCTGCTCGCGGCCAGCGCCTTCGCAACCGCCAGCACGTTCGTCGTCCCGCTCGTAGCCACATTCGAAGGCTTCCGCGACGCGGGGGGCACGAACGCGGTCACTGTCACCGGGTCCTGGACGATGACAGGTGTTGTGACGATCATCGGCGCGTTCCTCCTGTCATTCTTCCTACTTCGAAGCTCCGGATCATCGGCAGACAACAACGCGATCGTGGATCACTGACAGGAAAGGTGCCTGCAGAGCGAAGGGGCCAACTCTTAGTTGGCCCCTTCGTCGTGCGCGAAACTTCCCACAGCACACCGCCCCACTGCGCCTCGTTTACGCGCAAGGCCCGCGCGTCCGAGACCGCACCAGGAGGCGCATTCTCCTTAGTAAGGAACCCACGCATGGAAGTGAACCCACACTCCTACACGAACTCCTTCCGCAAACGGATGCGGATCCTGTTCTCGCCCCTACGCCTCGCACTCTTCATCGCCGCACTCGTCATCGCGATCGTCGGAAACGTGGTCTACATCAACAACGGCGCCGGGCCGGAATGGCTCGGCCCGGCATCGGTGATTCCGTTCTGGTCCTGCGTGATCGGGGTGTTCGTCACCGACATGAAGATGAGGCGGCTCGATCGAAAGCGCACCAACCCGCAGTGACGAATACGCTCACCGACCGGACACCACCCCCACGACTTCCTCCCGCACCCACCCACGCAGCCCGGTCGGCGTGGTCGTCGCGACGGTCCGCTCCTGCTCCGGCACGAACCCCTCGCGCATGCCGGTCGACATGCCGAGCACGGCATGCGCCATCGCCTCCGGCATCCCCGCCGCCCGCAGGCCGTCGAGCATCGCGGCATCCGACACCCGCTCGACGACGACGTGCCGCCCGAGCTCCTCCGTCAGGATCGCCCCGACCTCGGTCCACGTCAGATCCTCCGGTCCGTGCACGGCATGCACCCGGCGTCCACTCCACTCGCGGTTCAGCAGCGTCAGCGCCGCGACCTCGGCGATGTCGCGCGGAGCGACCCACGCCATCGGCGCATCCAACGGCAGAACCGTCGTCAGCCTGCCGGCCCGCAACGCCTCCACATCGAGGAGCAGGTTCGAGAAGAAGAACCCGCACCGCAGATGCGTGACGTCGATTCCGAGAGCATCCAGCGCCACCTCGGCCGCAGCGAGCCCATCGATCTCGCCGACACCGTGCCGTTTCTCGGCGCCGATGCTGCTCTGGAACACCACCCGTCCGATGCCGTTCTCGGTGACCGCCGCGACGAGCGCTTCGGTCGCCCGCGCATAGTCGGCCAGCGGATCCTCCGACATCACCGACGGATCCACCCAATACAGCGCGTCGACACCCTGCGTCGCCGCCACGACCTGCGCGGCATCCTGCGAATCCGCCTGCGCGACATCGACGTACTCGCGCAGCTCCGCATCGATGCTGTCGGGATTCCTGCTCAACAGCAGCGGACGGATGCCGGCGCGCACCAGCATCCGCGTCAGGTGGTGGCCGACATTGCCGTTCGGGGTGGTGATGGCGATGCGCATGATCGTCCTTTCGTCACGAATCCGAACACGCTAGACGCAGATGCGGCCGGATTCTGGCCGCATCTTGCGCGACTATGGAACCGTGGAATCGCCATCGAACCGCACCCTGCACCTGCTGTCGCTGCTCCAGACCGGCGGCGAATGGAACGTCGACGCCCTGGCCGACCGCCTCGAAGCCAGTCGCCGCACGGTCCGTCGCGATGCGCAACGACTCCGCGACCTCGGCTACGACGTGCGATCCCGCCCCGGTCCCGGAGCCGCGTACCGGCTGCATCCGAGCACGAAGATCCCGCCGCTGCTACTCGACGCCGACGAGGTCGCGACGATCATCACCGGCCTGCTGGTGCTCGAGACCTGGACGCCGGACGATCCCGCAGCATCCGTCGCCCGCGCGAAGCTCGAGCAGACCCTTCCCCCCGCCCTTCGCCGGCGCGCGGCCGCCACGGCACTCTCGACACAGATCCTGCAGACCGACCCGGCACCGGTCGACTTCGCCCTCGTCGGAACCCTGTCGGATGCCGTCGCCCACAGCTCCCGCGTCGCCTTCGACTACACAGACCAGCACGGCCGAGAGACCCGACGCACCGTCGAGCCGTACCGGCACTTCCTGCGCCAGCGACAGTGGTACGTCGTCGCGTACGACGTCGACCGCGAGGACTGGAGGCTGTTCCGACTCGACCGGATGCGGGAGGCGCGGATGCTGCCCGGCGTGCACGCCGGACGGGAGTTTCCGTTCGACTCGATCGAAGGATGGTTGACGAGCGACTTCGGGCGGAGCGGAGGCGCGGGGTGAGCGTGTCGACGTCTCTCAACGACCCTCCTCGTCGATGACCTCAACGGCATTGCCCCACACCCAGCAGCGGAATCGCTGATCGACGGCGCGGAACTCGATGCCTGCCGCTTTCGGCGTGGACCGCACCAGGACGGCATCCACTCGGATCGATTCCGGGCCGAACCTCACCCATGCCCGCACGCGACGCTGCAGTCGATACGGGTACACCGTGAGCGGCTGGTCGGCCATGGCGAGCTCACGATCGGTCAGGGACTGCAGCGGTCCGTGCTTCGACGCGGCGACGATCGACTGCGCCTGCGACCGCAGATCGTAGTGCGCCGCCAGCGACGGACCGGGGTTCCCCATGCCGGCGTTCCTTTCTCCGGCCGAGGTGGTCAGCCTACGGCGAGGCACCGACGGACCGAGTGCGCGGGTCAGTCGCGGCTCTGGGTCAGGCGAAGGTCCCCAGATCTGTGACGGTCGCGGTCGTGGGGTCCCAGAGCCGCAGGCCCGTCGCGCGTCCGTGGATCTCACCTCCCACGTGCTCGAGCGCTGCCGGGAGGTCGACGACTCGCAGTCGGCGGGCGAGGGTGACGTGCGGGGTCCAGTTGCCCGGAGTCGTGTGCGGGGCATCGTCCCCGGTGCCGGCAACGGCGTGCACGGCCGCGTGGATGTCGAGGAGTTCGGCGGTCGGGACGATGCTGCGGGCCAGCACCCGGCGCTCGCCCGTGCCGAACAGCAGGGGTGCGCTGAGCGTGACCTCGATCGGCGAGCGCTGGAGGAGCGCGTGCGCGTCGAACGGGTCCAGCTCGGTACGCACGAGGAGGGTCACGTGGGGGCGGTTGCTCGTCGACGTGTGGTGAGCGAGGCTCGACACCCCGAGTGCGGCGAGCGCATCCCACTCGGCGCGGACAGCCGCCTCCGTTGCTCTATCGAGGAGCAACTCGATCGACAGGAAGGAGCGCTTCGGCTCGGGATCTCGCACGCTCCGATTATGTCGCCCTGAGTCTCAGCATCCGCCTCCCTGTCCTCATTCGTCGACAGTCGATTCCCAGCCTCGACCTCCTAGAGTGAGACGTCGCCGACAGCGGAGGAGCCCGTCAGTTGAGTCAGGACTTGTTCGCCGGCCTCCCGCGAACCGCCTTTCAGGAGCCGGGATCTTCCCGCGGCCTCATCGACGTCTTCCACTGGCGCTACCTGCTGCGCCTCCTCGTGCGCACGGGTGTGACGACCCGCTACCGTAACTCGGTGCTCGGATGGACCTGGTCGTACGTGCGGCCGGCGGCGCAGTTCCTGGTGTTCTGGATCGTCCTCGGAGTCTTCGTCGGCGCGGCCGGCGCGATCCCGAACTACGCGGTCTATCTCTTCTCGGGGATCGTCGTCATCAACCTGTTCTCCGAGGGGTTCAAGAACGCGACGACATCGATCGTCGGGAACGCCGCCCTGGTGCGAAAGGTCTTCCTCCCGCGGCAGCTGTTCGCCGTGTCCTCCGTGATCGTCGCGTTCGTGCACTTCCTCCCCCAGGTCGCCCTGCTGCTCATCGCGTGCCTGTTCCTTGGCTGGGTCACGCACACCACGCTTCTGTCGGTGCTGGCGATCTTCGCGGGCATCATCATCGTCCTGGTTTTCAGCCTCGGACTCGGACTGTTCTTCGGCGCGGTCAACGTGCGATTCCGTGACGCCGAGAACATCGTCGAGCTGATGCTGCTCCTCGCCACCTGGGCGTCGCCGGTGCTCTACTCCTGGACGATGGTGCAGACTGCGGTCGAGAAGACCCTCGAGTGGCCGTCGTGGATCGTCGACCTCTACCTGCTCAACCCGATCACCCAAGCGGTTGAGCTGTTCCACTACGCGTTCTGGCGTCCGGCATCCGAGGGCATGACGTCCGCCGCCGACTACTCCGGCGACGCCATGATCGCCCTGCCGCCGGGTCTGGCGTGGAACACGCTCTGGACGTTCCTGATCGCCGTCGCGACCCTGCTGGTCGGGCAGCTGGTGTTCCGTCGGCTCGAGGGGCGCTTCGCGCAAGACCTCTGAGATCGGCGGCGGCGGAACGTCAGCGCTTGGTCGTCACCATTGCCGCGGCGATGGCGGCCGCCGTCACCCCGAGGAGTCCGACAGCAAGCAGAGCAAGGCCGGCGGGCCAGACCGCGAGATAGGTCACTTCGAACTGGCCTTCGCCGATCGGTGTCCATTGCTCGACTGTCCCCGCGACGGTGAGAGACACACCCGTGATGAGGGCGATCACCGGAACCACCCACGCGATCGACCAGCACGTTCGACGGATGATCGCCTGACGACCGGGCTCGGATTCGGTCTCCACATCGATCATGAAAGCACACGCACGAGGACAAGTCGATATTTCGGTGATTGCGTTCCCCGCACCTCGAACCCACTACTCTCACACCATGCCCCGTGTCCTCCCGCGCGCCTGGATCTTCGACGTCGACGGCACCCTCGCGCTCATCGGCGACCGCTCTCCGTACGACATGCGGAACGTCTCGATCGATACCCCGCACCACCCGGTCGTCCTCGCCGCCCAGGCCTTCGCCGCCCACCCGGATGTCGATCAGCTCATCGTCGTCTCGGGCCGCGACGAGACCGCCCGCCGCGCGACGGAAGCGTGGCTGACGTTCAACGGCATCCCGTTCGACCGACTGCTGCTGCGCCGCAAGGGCGACCAGCGCGCCGACCACCTCGTCAAGGCCGAGATCTACGACGCCTACATCGCTCCGCACTTCGAGGTCATCGGTGTCGTCGACGACCGCCGCAGCGTGGTCGAGATGTGGCGTTCGCGCGGACTCGTCTGCTTCCAGGTCGCAGAAGGCGACTTCTGACGCCGTGGACTACGTATCCGTCGTCCCCCGGCCGCCTCTCGACGGACTGATCGACGACCTCTACTTCCTCGAGGGCGCACCGCCCTACCCGCGGCTCACCCTCCCGCCGATGCCCGGCTCGTTCCTCATCATCAACCTCGGGGATCCGTTCCGCATCCGCGCCGGCGAAGAGACCGCAGCATCCGATTGCGCCGACGGCTGCGTCATCAGCACGCCCACCCGCGCCATCGAGTTCGGCTACCCGCCCTCGACCCGGTCGGTCGGAGTGCACTTCACGGCTTGGGGCCTTGCGCCGTTCCTCACGGTGTCGGCCGAAGAGTTGTGCGACCGTCCGATGACCATCGAACAGGTGTGGGGCCGCGACACCGCCATCGAACTCCACAAGCGATTGGATGCTGCCGCCGAACCACCCGCCATGCTCGAGATCCTCGAGCACGAACTGACGCGACGGCGACGCGACCTCCCCGGCCTCGACCTGGTTCGCGACGCGGCGAGCGCCATCATCGACACCCAGGGCGCCGTGCCGATCGGCGACCTGGCCGCGGCATCCAGCGTCAGCAGCACCCACCTCACCCAGCGCTTCAAGGAGATCGTCGGCGTCACCCCCAAGCGCTTCGCCCGCACCCGCCGCTTCGCCGCCACCCTGTTCGCCATCGACTTCGCTGCACCGATCGATTGGGCGGATGTCGCGACTCGCGCCGGCTACTTCGATCAGGCGCATTTCGGTCACGAGTTCCGGGCGTTCACCGGCCTCACCCCCCACCCGATACGTCGAGGTGAGGCAGCGGTTTCTGCGCGAGCATCCGGATCATGCTCTGGACAACTGGTCGCTGCCCACCGATTGATTTCTTACAAGATCGGCGCCGCGCGAACTTCTAGCCTGAGGGCATCCCGCAAGCAGAGGAGCATCCCATGGGCAAAGTGGTCATGTACGCATCGGTGTCGGTCGACGGCTTCATCGCCGACGAGAACGATCAGCCGGGACCGCTCTTCGACTGGTTGGTCAGCGGCGACGTACCGCTGGATGACAGCGGAGTGCTGAAGGTGTCGCAGACGTCGTTCGACTACATCCGCCCGTACTGGGACGAGATCGGCGTGACCATCGCCGGCCGCCACGTGTTCGACATGACCGACGGCTGGGACGGCGTGCCTCCCGGCGGAGTCGACCACGTCGTCGTGGTGTCGCACCCGGCCGAAGCCCGAGGGGTGGCATCCGGATGCTCCGTACCACTTCGTCGCTGGAGTCGAGGCAGCGGTGGCAAAGGCGCGGGAGCTCGCGGGCGACCGGACCGTCGAAGTCGCGGCCGGCGATATCGGCGGTCAGGCGTTCGCCGCGGGACTGGTCGACGAGGTGCGGATGGACGTGGTGCCCGTCGTCCTCGGGTCGGGCAGGCGGTTCTTCGGGGCGGTGGACGGACAGCGGATGCTGAACGACGCGGTCGACGTCATCCAGGGCGAGCGGGTGCTGCACCTGCGGTATCTCGTGACGCGGTGATCCGTACCCAGCGGTAGAGTCGACCCCATGTCGAGTCCTGAGTCAGACAGGTCAGGGGCTGCCGGTCACACCGCCAGCCCCCGGATCCGCTGAAGCCGACGTCCGCCTCCGCGCGGGCGTCGATCCGCCGTACTCGGGCGATGGCCGTGGTGATCAAGAAGCTCCCTTTCTTGACCTCTCACCTCGGAGTACTCGATGCCTTTCTCTCTCTATCTGCTTGCCCTGGCGGTCTTCGTCATGGGCACCTCGGAATTCATGCTCGCTGGACTACTGCCCGCCATCGCGAGCGACCTCGACGTCTCGGTCGGCACGGCGGGCCTGCTGACCTCGGCGTTCGCCGTCGGCATGGTCGTCGGCGCGCCTTTGATGGCGGCATTCGCCCGCCGCTGGCCGCCACGCCTCACGCTGATCGTCTGCCTGATCGTGTTCGCCGGATGCCACATCGTCGGAGCACTCACGCCGACGTTCTCGGTGCTGCTCGTCACCCGCGTGCTCAGCGCGCTCGCGAACGCGGGCTTCCTGGCCGTCGCGCTCACCACGGCCACCGCACTTGTCCCCGCCGACCGGAAGGGACGCGCACTTGCGGTGCTGTTGTCGGGCGCGACCATCGCCACCGTCGCCGGCGTTCCTGCGGGAGCGCTGTTCGGCACCGCGCTGGGATGGCGGTCGACGTTCTGGGCGATCGCGGCCCTCTGCGTTCCGGCCGTGATCGGGGTGCTGCGCGGGATTCCGCGTGCGCCTTCGCAGGCCGGGTTGGCGGGGCTTTCGTTGAGGCGAGAACTGCGCGAGCTGGGGTCGTCGCGGCTCCTCCTCGCTATGACCCTCGGAGCGTTGGTCAACGGCGGGACGTTCGCCGCGTTCACCTTCCTGGCACCGGTCGTCACGGATATCGCAGGACTGGATGCCGGATGGGTGTCGGTCGCGCTGGTGCTGTTCGGTGTCGGTTCGTTCCTGGGGGTGACGCTTGCGGGGCGGCTGTCGGATCGGCATCCCGGGCTCGTGCTCGGCATCGGTGGACCGCTGCTTCTCGCCGGCTGGGTTCTGACGGCGCTGGTCGCCGCGGAGCCTGCCGCGCTGCTGGCGCTGATCTTCGTGCAGGGAGTGCTGTCGTTCGGCGTCGGCAGCACCCTGATCGCGCGGGTGCTCTACGCAGCATCCGGTGCACCGACGATGGGCGGGTCGTATGCGACCGCCGCGTTGAACATCGGGGCTGCGGTCGGGCCGGTGCTCGGCGGGATCTGGCTGGGAGCCGGGCTCGTCGCGCCGGTGTGGGTGGCGGCCGGGATGACGGGGGTGGCGCTGGTGGTCGCGGCGGTGTTCCGGCGCGCGGTCGTGGGATCGAGCGGGGGTCGGTAGCGCGACCCCCTACGAGGTGTGGTCGTCCTTCGACCGCACCTCGATGTGCGGGTCGCCGATGCGGGTGAAGAGCACGAGCATCCAGTCGATCCAGGTGCCGTCAGGCTGGCGCATCTCCCACCGGGCGCGCATCTGGCCGCCGCCCTCGAACGTCAGGGTCGCGCGGATCCCTTCGCCCTCGTTGCGATACCGGCCCTCGGAATCGAACCGACCGATCGCCCGCTCGACCGTGCCGTCGGCGTTGAAGGAGGTCTGATCGAACTCCGTCGAAGAACCCTCGCGTGGAGTGAAGATCTCGATGGCCTCCTTCCGACCGCCGAAGATCTCGACATCCACCCGGTGCACCATCTGGCGTTCCCCCGGGAACCACTCGTAGATGTCGTGACCCGACCACTCCTCGCCCGCCTGCTCCCCGGCGAGCAGCCGACCCGCAGATCGCCACGTCCCGACAAGCCGACTCATCTTCTCGCGCAGTTCTTCGTCGTCGCTCATCACTCCAGGGAACCCCGAGAGAGGGTTGGGCGCAAGCACCTTCGGGGCGAGCGGATGCTGCGGTAGCGGCTTATTACTCCGCTTCGCGCGTTCGGCGCCAGGCCCGCAACCAGGCGAAGCGGCCCTCGGTGAGGTTCGATCCGGCGAGGAATGCGAGCAGACCGATCAGGAGCCCGGCGCCGAAGTCGGCACTCGCCGCAGAACTCAGTTCACCATCCGACTGGAGGTTCACCAGCACAGCAAAGAGCAGCAGCACGGGGACACACGCGAGCACGGTCCCGAGCTTCGGACCGACCCAGCCGACAACGAGTCCGTACGCGAACAGCGCGATACCGATGACGAGGAAGATCATCTCGCGCACCCCTCACATCTCCGGATCGAAGCCACCGCGACCTGAAAGCTGCGGCACCTGCCGAACCCATGCAAGCACACATATGAGGACGCCCGCAGTATTCTGCGCGACGATCAGTCCGGACTCACCCCGCGCCTCTCCGGGAACCTCGGCTCTAGGCGAACGTCCGCACGCTGCTCCGCTCCCGGAACATCGTCCACAGTCGCTCAGCGACGTCAGCGGGGTCGATGGCGTCCGGCCCCGAATACGGAGAGCCCTTCACCGCACGGGTGATGACTATCTCGCCGACGTACACGTCGTCGCCGCGGAGCCTCTCAGCCAGGAGCCCGACGAGTTTGGACTTCGCGGCGCACTCCAGTGCAACGCCGTCGCCACCGAACGAGACAGCGCCGCGATCGATCTCCTCGCCGGACACCCCGAGGCCGCCGTTGACCACGAGCACCGCTGCATCCGAAGCAGACCGCAGGTCGTCGACGCTCGCCTGCACGAGTGCGGCCAACCCGCCCACCCCGATCGAGAACACCCGCTCGATCTGCTCGGGCGGGTCGGTGAGTACATCCGACACCTCGACGTGGCGGTATGCCGTGAGCGCGAGCGCCGAGATCGGTCCGAGTTCCGACCGCACGGCGGCGACGACGGCGGGCACCGAGTCGACGTCCGAGACATCGCCGACGAACGCGCGAGCCTCGACGCCCTGGGCAGCGAGGAGCTCGACTCCGGCGCCCAGTCGCTCCTCGCTCCGCCCCACGAGTGCGATAGTCCAGCCTTGCCCGCCGAAACGCGCGGCGATCGAATGGGCGTTTCCTGGGCCGTACCCGGCCAGAAGAAGAAGAGGCATGATTCGTGTTCCTGTCGAAGGATGAAGGGTGGGATTGTCGAAACAGCTAAACGGATATGGAACCTCCGTATCCGGTTAAGGTAGCATGCTCCTATGGCCCCCGACACCGTCTCTCCTATCCGTCGATCCCGAGCGGACGCCGAGCGCAATCGGCGCACCATCCTCGACGCAGCCACTCGTGTCTTCGCCGAGCATGGTCCCCGCGCCACCCTCAATGACGTCGCGCGGGAAGCATCCGTGGGCATCGGAACCGTGTACCGCAAGTACCCCGACAAGGAGGCGCTGCTCGACGCCCTATTCGACGACAAGATCGGCGCGATCCTCCAGGTCGTGCGCGCTGCGGCGGCGATCGAAGATGCCGGCGAGGCCTTCCGCACCTACCTCGGGGGCATCATCGAGCTGCACGCTGGCGACCGCAGCCTCGCGACCGTCCTCTTCGGCCCCGGACGCTACGAGCGCCTGGCAGGGGATCGGTTCACGGAGCTGGCCACGACGGCCGACGCACTCATCGACGCGGCAGTCGCCGCAGGGGAGCTGCGCGACGGCTTCACCCGGCAGGACACGACCGTGCTCGCCGTCATGGTCGCCTCCGTCGCCGGCGCCACCCGCGACGCCGACCCGTCCGCGTGGCGGCGATACAGCGAGTTCGTGGTCGACGGCACGCGCGGGAGGGCGAATCCCGCAGCGATCACCCATCCGCCGCTGCCCTTCGCCGAGACGGCACGCGCGCTGGGCGGGATGCTGTGAGCACCCTCGAGCAGGTCCACCCGCGGCTCTACACGACCCCGACCGCACCGCTGCCGTTCCTCGCCGGTGTGGTCGTGCGCTCGTTCCTCCTCGAGCGCGAGGCGGGCAACGTGCTCGTGTACAACTCCCCCGGCATCGACGCGGCACACGAGGAGATCACTCGACTGAGTGCACCCGAACGCCTGCTGATCAACCACTGGCACGAGGCCACCTATCCGGCGCCGCGCCTGGAGGTTCCGACATGGGTGCATATCGCCGACAAGGCTCGAACAGCAGGCACGCTCGCCGTTGCGGGAACCTTCGACGGCCGCGAGCGCATCGACGACGATCTGGAAATCATCCCGACCTCCGGGCACACCGCCGGCACCACGACGTTCCTCTGGGACAGCGGCCAGCACCGTTTCCTGTTCGTCGGCGACTCCCTCTGGCGTCACAGAGGACGCTGGCAGGTCGTGCTCCTCGGCGAGAGCCTGCGCGCGGAGTACCTCGCCTCCCTCCGGCTGCTCCTCAACCTCGACTTCGACGTTCTCGTGCCGTGGGGGACGGATGCCGGCGACCCGGCCACCTTCCCGATGACACGATCCGACGCTCGGCGCGAGATCGAGGAGCTCATCCGTCGCGTGGAGTCCGGTGCGGATGAGTGAGTTCGGTCGAGACGCGGTCTGAACGGCGAGGGATCTCGGCGCGCGGGCGGTTCTTCCCGTGCGTCACTCAGCTCCCGGGAACCACGATCCCCCGCAGCAGCACACCCACTGTCGCATCCACCCGCTCGTCCCCAAGCGGACGCCCGAGCAGCGCGGCGTAGCTCGCCATGGCGACGAACTGGTCCGCGATGGCGGCAGCATCCGCATCCGCCCTCACATCGCCGGCGTCGACGGCGAGCGCCATCCGCGACGACACCCACTCGCGGATCGGCGCCGCCAGCTTCTCATTCAGAGCGAGCCCGAGTTCGGGATCGGATGCCGTGATCACGATCAGCGCCCGCGCGATCGCGACTCCGTCGGCATCCGCCAGCGATGCGCTCATCGCGGAGAACCAGGAGCGCAGATCGGCGGCGAGGTCGGACGTGAAGGGCACGGCGACATCCGCGCCCGGCAGTCCTCCCTCGAGCAGCGCCTCACCGAGGATCGCGGCCTTCGACGGCCACCACCGGTAGATCGTCTGCTTCGAGACCTCGGCCTCGGCGGCGAGTCCCTCGATCGTCACTGCCTCGTATCCGCCGGTCGTCAGAGCAGCACGCATCGCGTCGAGCACAGACTGGCGAGCTTTTTCACTGCGAGGACGAGGCACCATCCGAGCGTACTCAGGCGTACACTCGATCATAAGTAGACGCACCGTTGCGAAACTCGAACAAGGAGAACGAGCATGGCCCTCACCGCACACTCCACCATCGGCGACTGGCTGGACGACCCGACCGGCGGGCCGCTCATCCGCAGCCTCTTCGAGAAGACCGGCGCCGACCCCTCGCTGCTCACCCCGGTGCTCGGCCTGCCGCTGCAGCAGCTCGTCGCGATGAGCCAGGGCGCGATGCCGCAGTCGATCGTCGACGACCTGGTGCGCGCGGCCAACGGCGGCGAGATCCCGGAGGACGCGGAGGACAGCGGGTGGACCGAGAAGCCCACCGCGGGCCGCTTCGCCGGCAAGACCGTGATCGTAACCGGCGCAGCATCCGGAATCGGCAAGGCCACGGCATCCCGCATCGCGCGCGAGGGCGGTCGCGTGATCGCCAGCGACATCGCCGCAGAGAAGCTCGACGCGCTGAAGGCTTCGTTGCCGGATGCTGACATCGTCACGGTCCCCGGCGACCTCACGAAGCAGGATGCGATCGACGCCGTCCTCGCGGCCGCGGGCGACCGCATCGACGGCCTCGCGAACGTCGCCGGCATCAACGACGACTTCTCCCCCGCGGGCGAGACGACGGATGCTGTCTGGGATCGGGTCATCGCGATCAACCTCACCGCTCCGTTCAAGCTCATGCGCGCGGTGCTGCCGGTGATGGAGGCGGCGGGCCGCGGGGCGATCCTCAACGTGTCGAGCGAGGCGGGCCTGCGCGGCAACGCCTCGGGCAACGCCTACACGGCGAGCAAGCACGGCATCATCGGCGTGACCAAGTCGGCGGCGTTCATGTACGGCCCGAAGGGCATCCGCGTGAACTCGGTCGCGCCGGGCGGCGTGGCCACCGGCATCCCGATGCCTCCGAACATGTCGGAGTACGGATCGGGCCGGCTGGCCCCGTTCCAGCAGGCGATCCCGACGGTCGCGACGGCGGAGCACTTGGCCGCGTCGATCACGTTCCTGCTGTCGGATGACGCGGTGAACATCAACGGGGCCGTGCTCGCGAGCGATGGGGGCTGGTCGGTGCAGTAGAGCGCTGGCCTAGTCTGAACCGCATGGTTCGGATCACTGAGGTTTTCACCGCCGACAACGACGCTCTCACCGCACTGAACCGACTGTTGCCTCAGCTCTCCTCAACAGCGAAATCGTTGGAGATCGGCGACCTCGAGGACATCATCGCCGCAGACACGACCCTGTTCCTGGCATATGTGGACGAGGTCGCCGTCGGCACGCTCTCGCTGATCTTCTATCGCACGCCCTCGGGGCTGCGGTCACGAATCGAGGATGTCGTCGTCGACGAATCCGCGCGCGGTCACGGCGTCGGACGGGCGCTGACTCGAGCGGCGGTCGAGTCTGCTCGCGGACGCGAAGCACGCGGGATCGATCTCACGTCGCGTCCGTCGCGCGTCGCCGCGAACGAGCTCTACAAGTCGGAAGGCTTCGAGCTGCGAGAATCGGCGACGTACCGGCTTTCGCTTTAGGCCGGGACGGATGCTGGATCAGAAACGCACCTCCCCCCGGCAGCTGAGCCGCATTTCTGACCCACGCTGACGTCGACCGGCACAGCGCAAGGGGGTGTCTGACTCGATAACGGCTTCCTAGACTCGCCGCATGCTCGCCATCGTCTCGATCGTCATCCGCGTGAACGACCTCGCCGCACAGGCAGAGTTCTGGAAGGCCGCTCTCGACTACATCGAGCGCGATCCGGCCGACGACGACTGGATCGTCCTCAAGCCGCGCTACGCCGACGCCCCCTGCATCGCGCTTGACGCGCACCACTCCGAGCGAGTGCTGCCGCCGCGCATCCATCTCGATATCTATGCCGAGGACCAGGCCGCCGAAGTCCGCCGGCTGGCCGAGCTCGGCGCCCGCCAGGTGCACTGGGACGGCCGCCCCGACGACGCCGACTACGTGATCATGGAAGACCCCGAGGGCAACCGCTTCTGCATCGTCGACCGGCCGCACTGGCCGGGCTGGCAGCGCATCCCTACCCGCTGAGCGTCACAGCGGCCCGAGCACCCTGCCCGGATCGGCATCCAGCTCCAGCGTCTCGAGCACCGACAGCAGCTGCCGTTCCTCGTATCGGGAGTGGCTCTCCATGATCGCCGCGATTGCGCCGCGGTTCATCGAAGACGCCTGCTCGCCTTGCATGAAGAGTGTGGCGAGACAAATCGACTCATCGCGCAAAAGCATCCCCGACTGTGCCGAAATATTGCTGACGAAGCCCAAGCTGACTAGCTTGAGCAGACGTTCAGCTTCGATGCCATGTGGACATCGCTCCGTTCAAGACGCCGTGGAACCTCGACTCCTGGCGGCCGAACGTGAGCTACAGCGATACTCTGGCCGCGGCATGCAACCCCTAGGAGCGACAGTGAAGAAGCGCACCCGAGCCGTGATGCTCAGCATCGGAGTCATCGGGGCCGCTGTCATCGTCCTGGCGATCGCTTTGGCAATTGTCGAGGGGTATGTTTCGGACGCGACACACCGTGTCGGCAGTCTTGCGCCATATGCCTTGATGTTCCTGGTCGGAGCGTGCATAGCCCTTCTTGGATTCGGCAGCCTCCTTTTCCGTCGCGAGTGATTACGATTCGCGGCGCTAGGTTTCCGCTGGCGCCGCGGTGCCGCTCCGCTGACGATCGCCGCCGCGCCTGCACAGAACCGCTTCTGCATCGTCGATCGGCCGCATTGGCCCGGCTGGCAGCGCATCCCCGCCCGCTGACCGTCACAGCGGCCCGAGCACCCTGCCCGGATCGGCATCCAGTTCCAGCGTCTCGAGCACCGACAGCAGCTGTCGTTCCTCGTACCGGAAGTGGCTCTCCATGATCGCCGCGATGCCCTCCAGATGCCGCGCCAACTCGTCCGTCCCGGCCGACGAATCGACGGCGAGCTGCAGCCCGCCGATCAGGTGTCCGATCATCGAATGATCCTGCTCGAGCTTGCGCAGTGTGTCCCGCAATTCCGGATGCTCCGCGGCGATCGCCGGGAACAGCTCGCGATCCTCGCCCTCGTGATGTCCGGTCAGCGCCGCGCAGAAGCCATGGCAGAACAGCAGCAGGTCACGCCCCGGCGGCTCGCCGGACGCGGCGGCTTCCTGCGCGATCAGCAGTGCGTTGCGCAGGCGCTCGTGCACACTCCGCAGTTCCCTGCTCCAGGCGACGAGCCTGATCTTCTCGCCCTCAGTCACGCGAGGGCGAAGGGGTCGACGTGTTCATCGTCGTGCTCCTTCGGATCCCACGCCTCCATGTCTGACACAGCCTGCCACCGACACGCGACGCTCCCGAGAAACTAGCACGACCCGACGACGTCAGCGAGGGAGCTCATCTTCGTCCTCGTTTTCGTCGGGGACCACGTACCACTGGAACTTCTCCCGCGCCCGGCGGTTGTTCAGATACCAGAGCAGCCATATCGACAAGGCGATGACCCCGCTGCCGCCCGCGATGAACGGCCAACCCTCATCCGAGCTCGGCGACAGGGCAGCCAGGCCGTAGATCAGGACCACGGCGCCGCCGAGGAGCGTCCACGCCGGCATCGCGATCCGAACGAAGATCAGACCGAGACGATGGAACCACATGATCAGCCCCGGATCCGACCGCGGGACGGCGCGGCAACCCGCGGGACGGATGCTTCGATCATGGGAACACGCTGACACATCGACGCCCGGTCTTGATCGCGCCCGCACGGGGAGTCATGATTGCCAGACGCGAACGCCCACGTCTGCTGCTTCTCGGATCGCGTGTCGGCATCACCGATTGCGAGTTCCTCATGAAGATCCGCACTGCCATCGCGACCTCCGTCGTCGCGAGCGTGCTCACGGTCGGGGCGCTCTCCGGATGCTCGGCATCCGACACACCGGACGCGAGCGAGACCGAAACCGTCCTCATCGACCAGGTCTCGCTTGACGTCGCCACCACCACGCCCGACGACGCCGCCTTCGATCAGGCGATGACCTACCTCGAGGCCCGGCTGAGCACGGTCGACGCCGTCTGGTGGGACGAGCAGCTGAGCGAAGCCCTGCCGAACGTGAAGTTCTCTGTGGATGGCGCATCCGCGCGACCGGCCTATGCCGCTGCCGTCGAGGGAACGGTCGTCGCCGTATCCGAGGAAGCGAGCTACCGCTCCTCGATCGACGACGACGTCTTCAGCATCGAGGAACTTCCGTTCGACTCGTCTAAGGCGCAGTGGCGGGTGATGGTTCTGACGCTGCAGGTCGCGGATGACTTCGGCACGGCCGGCGAGCTGCCCGAGCGGATCGAGTTCGGCATCTCGATCAGCCCGGACTTCGATCCCGAGGTCATCCGGCGAGGGTTCGAGGGCCGGCACATCTTCGCGATCCTCGAGGAGCGGGACGACATTTCTGCCGGCGACGTGCAGTACAGCATCGGGCGGGCGCAGACTCTCATCGGCTCGATCGACGCGGACGGAACCTTCTCGTTCCCGGCCCTCGGCGAAGCGGAGAGCCAGTACCTGGACGGGCTGACGACGCTCGACGCGGTGCGGGATGCTGCAGCCGAGGCGCCCACGATCGTCGAGCTCACGGCACTCGGGACCCGCCCGGGCGGTTAGGCGGCGGCCGGGGGCGCGCTTCGTCTCGCTCCGCTCGCTCAGCAACCGGGGTGCCGGCGAGGCGCGCTTCGTCTCGCTCCGCTCGCTCAGCGGCCGGGGCGGCAGCATCCGTCCCGATCTGCGCACGGTGTCCCGATTCGCTCAGCGTTCGCCTGAATCGGTGTGCGAATCGGGACAGGGTACGCAGATCGGGACGGGACACCCCACCCCCGACCCAATTACATATACTTATTCCTCGTCACCAGACCCCGTATTCCCGCTCGCCCCAACCAGCATCCATATATTTAAAGATATAAATAGACTTATTCCGGATTCCGTCCTACACTCGGTCTCGTCGCCCAACGCGGGGCGGCCAGAACCAGACCGAGGAGCATCGTGGCTCAGACCCATTCGGCCTTCATCCAGTCCGTCGTGGAGCGCGTGCGCGAACGCACCGACGAGGCCACCACCGAGATGTTCGCGCGCTGCTTCGAGAACACCCTCGGCACCACGCTCCGCGAGATGCCCGACGGCACGCTCTTCATGCTCACGGGCGATATCCCCGCGATGTGGCTCCGCGACTCGACCGCGCAACTCGCCCCCTACCTGCACTTCGCCGCCGAAGACCAGACGATCAGCGACATGATCGCCGCGGTCTCGCGCCGGCAGATCGAGTACGTGCTGCTCGACCCCTACGCCAACGCGTTCAACTCCGAGGCGAACGGCGCCGGCCACCAGAGCGACCGCACGGACCAGTCGCCCTGGGTGTGGGAGCGCAAGTACGAGGTCGACTCGCTCTGCTACCCGATCCAGCTCGCCCACGACCTCTGGACCCTCACCGGACGCGCCGACCACCTCGGCGACTCCTTCGCCCGCGCGGCCCGCACGATCATCGCCCTCTGGCGCACCGAGCAGAACCACGAGACCGAGTCGACCTACCGCTTCGAGCGCTTCGACTGCCCGCCCAGCGACACCCTCGTGCGCGACGGACGCGGCAGCGAGACCGCCCCCACCGGCCTCACCTGGTCGGCCTTCCGCCCCAGCGACGACGCCTGCGAGTTCGGCTACAACGTGCCGGGCAACATGTTCGCGGCCGTCGAGCTGCAGCACATCGAGACCATCGCCACCGAGGTCCTGGGCGACGACGACCTCGCGGCGAGCGCCCGCGCGCTCCGCGCCGACATCCAGCGCGGCATCGCCGACCACACGGTCGTCTCGACCCCCTCCGGCGAAGACGCCTACGCCTACGAGGTCGACGGACGCGGCGGCATCCTGCTCCTCGACGACGCCAACGTGCCGAGCCTGCTCTCGATGCCGATGTTCGGATGGTGCCGCACCGACGATCCGCTCTACCTCGCGACCCGCGCCTTCGTGCTGAGCACTGAGAACCCGACCTTCTTCGCCGGCTCGCTCGCCTCGGGAACCGACTCGAGCGGACTCGGCAGCCCGCACACCCCCACCGGCCACGTCTGGCCGATCGGCCTCTGCATCGAGGGCCTCACCACCGACGATCCCGCCGAGAAGGACCGCATCCGTCGCCTTCTTCTCGAGACGGATGCCGGCACCGGCCTCATGCACGAATCGTTCCTGGTGACCGACCCCACGACCTTCACCCGCGAATGGTTCTCCTGGGCGAACGCGATGTTCTGCGAACTCGTGCTCGACATCACCGGGTTGCGAACGCTCGAGCGGGCTCCCCTCACGGAAGCGCGACCGGCATGAGCGCCCCGACGCTCGAGCGTCCGGCATCCGACGCCTCGCAGACGGATGCCGCGAAGCCGGGCCGCGCCCGCAAGTCACGCAACCCGTCGGCTCGCCAGATGACCTGGAACGCCTGGCTGTTCCTGCTCGTGCCGGGCGTGCTGTTCGTCGTCTTCATGGCGTTGCCGATCGTGATGGCCCTGGTGATCAGCTTCACCGACTACGCGATCGTGGGCGACTTTGAGTGGCTCGGACTCGAGAACTACTTCCAGATCGCGGTCGACCCGTTCTTCTGGATCGCGCTCCGCAACACCGCGTACTACACAATCCTCTACGTGCCGGCGGGGCTACTCGTCGCCCTCGGCACCGCCCTGCTGCTGAACCGGCGGCACCGCGCGGTGCGCCTGTTCCGCACCTTCTTCTACATCCCCGTCGTCGCCTCGACCGTCGCCACCGCCACGATCTGGTTCTGGATGCTGAACCCGCAGAACGGCCTCCTCAACGTGGTGCTCGGCTGGTTCGGCATCGACGGACCCGCCTGGCTGTACGAGTCGCAGTGGGCGATGATCGCCATCGTCATGATGAGCGTCTGGGCCGGCTTCGGCGCCAACATGATCATCTTCCTCGCCGGACTCCAGGGCGTGCCGAACGACCTCTACGAAGCGTCTCGCCTCGACGGCGCGAACGCGTGGCAGCAGTTCCGCTACGTGACCCTGCCGTCGCTGACCCGCACGACGTTCCTCGTCTCGACGCTGCTCATCATCGGAGCGTTCCAGGTGTTCGACCAGGCCTACGTGCTGACCAAGGGCGGCCCCGGCAACTCGACCGTCACGATGGTCTACTACATCTACAACAAGGGCTTCGGCGCGCTCGAGATGGGCTACGCGTCGGCGCTGTCGTTCGTCCTGTTCCTCATCATCCTCGTGTTCAGCCTGCTGAATGCGCGCCTCACGAACAGGAGGAACAGCTGATGACGAACACCCTCAACGGCGGCCGTGCCGTGGAGACCGCGCTCGCGGCATCCGCTCCTCTCGCTCCCCTCCCGACGCAGCGCAAGAAGACGACGAAGCAGAAGATCGCGACCGCCGGCTGGTACATCGGCGTCGTGCTGATCAGCATCGTCACGATCGCGCCGCTGGTCTGGACGATCTCGACCTCGCTGAAGCCGGCGACCGAGATCCTCTCCGGCGCGCTCAACCTGATCCCGGCGAACCCGACCATCGAGAACTACCTGCAGGTGTTCGAGGAGGTGCCGTTCGGGCGCTACTTCGTGAACTCGCTCGTGCTCGGCATCGGCGGCGCCGCGACCAACATCTTCTTCGGCGCCCTCGGCGGGTACGCGCTGGCGAAGCTGCGGTTCAAGGGGCGCGCCGCGGTGTTCGCGGTGTTCCTGTCGTCGCTCATGATCCCGGGCATCATCACGATGATCCCGTCGTTCCTGATCCTGCGCTCGATCCCCTTCGCCGGCGGCAACGACGTCTTCGGCCAGGGCGGGCTCGGCCTCATCAACACCTACTGGGCCGTGATCATCCCCGGGGCCGCGGGAGCCTTCGCCGTCTTCTTCATGAAGCAGTTCTTCGAGACGCTGCCCGACGAGCTCGGCGAGGCCGCCCGCATCGACGGCGCGAGCGAGTTCCGCATCTTCGCGATCATCTACTTCCCGCTCGCGAAGGCCGGACTCGCGGTGCTCGGCATCATCAGCTTCCAGGCCGGATGGAACAACTTCCTCTGGCCGCTGATCGTGCTCAACAGCCAGGACATGATGACCGTCCAGGTCGGACTCGCCTCGTTCGTCAACAACTACGAGACCGCGTACGGCCCCCTCATGGCCGGCACCGTCGTCGCCAGCCTGCCTGTGCTGCTCGTGTTCCTCTTCGCGCAGCGCTACATCATCGAGGGCGTCGCGCACGTCGGCTCGAAATGACCTTTCTCGCTTTACCCACCCCCTCACCAAGGAGAGTTCGATGAAGAAACACCTGCGAGTACTGAGCGTCGTCGCCACCGCGACGCTCGCCGTCACCGTGGCCGGCTGCGCCTCGGGCGGCTCCGGCGACGGCGGATCCGGCGACGGACCCGAGCCCGTCGTCATGTGGGGATCCTGGTCGGGCGACCAGGTCGACCAGCTCGAAGAGCAGGCCGCGCGGTTCAACGAATCCCAGGACGACTACGAAGTCTCGTACGTCCCCCAGGAGCTCGTCGAGGAGAAGCTGCTCACCGCCCTCGCCGGCGGCCAGGTTCCCGACGTCGTGCTCTGGGACAGGTACCAGACCTCGCTCTACGCCCCCAAGGGCGCGCTCGCCCCGATCGACGATTTCGTGAAGGAGGATGCCGTCGACACGAGCATCTTCTACGAGCCGGCGCTCGGCGAGATGGAGGTCGACGACAAGCTCTACGGCCTGCCGTTGCTCGTCGACAACCGGTCCTTGCTCTACAACAAGACACTGCTGGCGGATGCCGGCGTCGAGGCGCCGACGAACTGGGATGAGCTGAAGAGCGCCGCCGAGAAGCTCGCGGTGTCGGACGGCGGCAAGCTCGCCCAGGCCGGCCTCGACCTCAGCGACCCGGGCCTGTTCAACATGTACCTCGCCCAGGCCGGCGGACAGCTGCTCAACGACGACCAGACCAAGACCGCGTTCAACAGCCCCGAGGGTCTCGAAGTGCTGCAGTTCTGGCAGAGCCTGCTCGACGCCGACGTGTACGAGCAGGGCTTCGGCGACACCGGTGACTCCTTCGCCGAGAGCAAGACGGCCATGAAGCTCGACGGGCCGTGGGCGCTGTCGACGCTCGACAAGGTCGACGGGCTCGACTACGGCGTCGTGCAGCCTCCGACCGGGCCGAACGGTGACCAGGGTGCCTACATGGGCGGCTTCGGGCTCGTCATCCCCGAGGGCGCGAAGAACGCCGAGGGTGCCTGGGAGTTCATGAAGTGGTGGACGACCGAGGCCGAGAACGGCGTGGCCTTCGGTGAGATCGCGGGCTGGATTCCCGCGAACATCGAAGCGGCCAACGACCCGTACTTCACCGAGGACGAGCACTACGCGGCGTTCATCGAGGCGATGAACTACGCCCAGACACGGCCGAACGTGCAGGGCTTCTCCGACGTCGAGGGCAAGGCGCTCGTCCCGGCTCTCGAGCGCTTCCTGTCCGGGGAGATCTCGGCGAAGCAGGCGCTGAAGGATGCTCAGGAGCAGGGCGACCAGATCCTCGAGCAGAACCGCTGAGGCGCAGCATCCTCCTGCTTTCGAATCGCGCAACTGGGGTCTATTCCGGCCCGGAAACACCCAGTTGCGCGATTCGAAACCCGATTTGCCCCCAGACACAGGAAAGCGAATCATGACCAGCACCACCGCAGAGACGTGGTCGGCCCGCGCCGACACCGCGCAGCAGAGCCTCGACCACTTCTTCCGCGTCGGCGGCAGCCAGTACCTCGCGAACAGCCACCCGCACGACCGTGGCAACACCGAGGTGTTCAACTACTGGTGGCTCGCGCACGTGATCGACGCCCGCACCGACGCGTGGGAGCGCACCGGCGACCCGGCCTGGCGCTCGCTCGCGGTCGTGGCTCGCGACAACATCGTCGAGCGCAACGACGGACAGCTCTTCAACGACTACTTCGACGACATGCTCTGGTTCGCGTTGGCACTCGAGCGGGTGCATGCGGCGACCGGTGAGCGTTCTTTCCTTGACGAGGCCATCGCGATCTGGGACCACGTGATCGCCGAGGGCTGGAACGAGACCCTCGGGTGGAGCCTCGCCTGGCGCAAGCAGCAGCTCGCGTACAAGAACACTCCGGCGAACGGTCCGCTCGTGATCCTCGGGGTGCGGCTGAGTCGGCGGGACTCGACCCGCGACTACCTCGGTGTCGCGCGGGCGGCCTTCGACTGGCTCACGGCGAACCTCGTCGGACCGGACGGCTTCGTCGAAGACGGCATCAACCGCGAGGGCGACGGGGCGGTCGACACGCAGTGGCGGTTCACGTACAACCAGGGGCTGTATGTCGGGGCGGCGGTCGAGCTGTTCCTTGCTACGGGGGATCGCTCCTTCCTGGAGCGCGCGGTGCAGACGGCGGTCACCGCGGTGCGGTCGTTGAGCAACGGCGTCGTGTTCCCCGACGAGGGCGACGGCGGCGACGAAGGCCTCTTCAAGGGTGTGTACTACCGGTATCTGGGCGAGTTGCTCGGCGTGCTCGCGGCGGATTCGTTCGCGGCCGAGCGCGCCGAGCTCGAAGCCTTCTTGCGGGCCGGCACGGATGCCCTGTGGGAGAACGGACTCGTCGACGGGCGGCTGCGGCCGGGGAACGACTGGTCGAAGGGTCCGGTGGAGTGGATCCCCTACTCGACCATGGTCAGCGCGATCTTCGCGGTCGAGCAGCGGGCGCGGTTGGAAGCCCGGGAGGCCGATGTTGCAGCCGATGCGGCGGTGGGGGAGCGCGTCGCGGGCTGAGATTCGGTGCAGGCGATCCGCCCGTGGGCTTCGGCCCGCGGGCGGATCTGTGTGTTTCGGGGCGCGGGCTGCCGCGGGCGGCGTGCACAACTCCTCCAGAACGCCCGGGTTCGCCTCCGAATTGGGGCCTTCGGGCTGGTTCGGGAAGATTCTGGAGGAGTTGTGCACGGCCGGACGCCGGCCCCCGGGCCCGGGACGCGGTGCGCGCGTCGGTCGAGGCTGCCGCGGGCGGCGTGCACAACTCAGCCAGAACGGCCGGGTTCGCCTCCGAATCGGGGGGGTTCGGGCCGGTTTCGGCAGATTCTTGCTGAGTTGTGCACGGTCGGACGCCGAGACCCGAGCCCGCACCGACACCGGCACCTGCCGCCGAAGCCGCGCCGG
Source organism: Microbacterium sp. W4I20 (assembly GCF_030816505.1). Taxonomy (NCBI): domain Bacteria; kingdom Bacillati; phylum Actinomycetota; class Actinomycetes; order Micrococcales; family Microbacteriaceae; genus Microbacterium; species Microbacterium sp. W4I20. Next base: position 2,353,418 of record NZ_JAUSYB010000001.1, read on the forward strand.
CTACGCCCGCGGCGCCACCGACGAGGCCCCGACCACGAGCTCGACCGGCAGCACGACCTTCTCGACGGCATGCGCCGCGGCGATCTGCCGCCGCACCGACTCGATCGCCTTCTCGCCCAGGTCGTGCTGCGCCTGACGGATGTGGGTATACCGGAACATCCGCGAGTCGAAGAACGCGTCCGGGTGGTCGAAGCACACGATCGAGACGTCGGCAGGCACCTCGAGCCCGAGCCGGTCGCACGCCTCGCGCAGCATGAGTGCGATGTTGTACTCCGCGACGACGTAGCCGGTGATGTCGGGATGCTGCTCCACGAACTCGACGAGCCGCTCGATGTCCTGCTCGGCGGTGTCGGAGCTTCCGGGAACGGTCGAGCCGATCGTCCGCAGCTCGGCCCGGTTCTCGAGCGGCAGGTGGTTCATGGCGTGCGCGTGGATGTACCCGCCGCGCCGGTCGTCGCTCGACGACACGTGACTGGTCGAGCTGACGAAACCGATCGTCTGGTGTCCGAGTTCGAGCAGGTGCTCGGTGGCCGCGCGGCCGCCGGCCGCGTTGTCGGAGCACACGGCCGAGACCGGGATGCCGTCGAAGATGCGGTCGAGGATCACGACGGGGAACTTCTTCGCGACCAGCTCCAGCGCCGCCGGCGGAATGTACTCCGACGAGCTCGGGAGCAGGATGAGGCCGTCGACCCCGGCGTCGACGAGGGCGCGGATGCAGGCGTCCTCCTCGTCCAGGTCGCCGCCGGAGCGCTTGAGCACGACGTGCGCGTCGGCCCCGGCCGCCGCGAGGACACCCTCGATGATCTTGTTGCCGAAGCTGTCGTCGAAGCTCGTGATCACGCAGCCGATGAGCGTAGCGTCGCGCGCGGGCTCGGCGGTCACGCGCACGGTGGCCGCGGTCGGCGTCGCACTCGTGACGACCGTGCCGATGCGCGGCCGGCGCATGATCATGCCGTCGCTGCGCAGCAGTTCGAGCGCCCGCTTCACCGTGATCGGGCTGACCTCGAACTGCTTCGACAGCTCGGCCTCCGACGGCAGCTTCTCGCCGACGCCGTAGGTCCCCTGCGAGATCGACTCGCGCAGCGCTTCATAGACTCGCTTGTAGAGCACGTCGATCCGATCGCAGTAACCAATAGATATATTTAATCTACAGGCGCGAGGTCACCGCGGCAACGCACGAACCGCAACGGATTCAGCGGGGAAGACGGACCTCCACGCCGGCCGTCTCGAACGGCGCCAGCTCGACGCTGATCGCTCCCGACTCCACTCCGAGCTCGCCGACCGGATCGCCCAGCAGTGTGGTGCGCCGCGCAGCATCCGCTCCCTCGACCCGGATACGCAGGGTCACGGGCTCGTCCGCGAACGACTGCAGCCGCAGGCGCGACCAGCCGTCCTCCTCGCCCGCCCCGACGCCGATCAGCGCGACCCGCTCATCATCCAGCCCCAGGAACGACGCCTCGGCCGCCGTCTCCCCTCGGCCCGCGGCCGGGATCGCCAGGAGCGGCCGCGCCACCGCGGATGCCGTCTGCACGGCGAGCGCCGGAACACTCTGACCCGCGTTCGCCCGCACACCAACGGCGTAGCCGAACGTCGCCGTGAACCCCTGCTCGATCGGGAAGTTGGTGTCCCAGACGTTGTTGTGGAACCACGAGTACACGGTGGCCGGCTCGTGCGGCGACGTGCTGGCAGGGAACGGCGAGTACGGCAGCGCGATCGATCCGGTCTGCACCAGCGGCGCATCCTTGGTCGCCCAGGCGACAGCATCCGCACCGTCGGCGACGCTCACCCAGTTGCGGATCGCCCGCATGTGCTGCGGAGCCCCGGGGACGTGTGAGATGCCGTCGCCGGTGACCCCGCCCGAGACCTCGAACCGCACGGTCGGGTCGGCGGCGGCGAACGGGAACGCGAAGTATCCGCTCTCCTTCACCCGCGTGACCGGCTTCGCCACCCGGTTCTCGATCAGCAGCGTCGGGTCGCCGTGGCGCAGCCGCAGGGTGACCTGCACCGAGTCGACACCGTCGGCCACGTACTCGTAGACGAGTCGCTGCTCGACCGCGTCATCGACCCGCTCGACCACGATCGACGGCCGGGCCTCGGTGCGCGACGCCAGCAGCTCCAGCCGCGGCGAGACCGACAGCTTGTTCGCCAGGTGGTTCACCCCGGCGCCCGAGCTCCCGTACGTGTCGTAGATGTAGCCGTTGAAGCCGGCGGCGGATTCGGTGTTCACCCAGTCCCGTCCGGTCGCCTTCTCGACGAGCGAGCGGATGACCGACCGGCGGTCGTCGACCTCGACCCGCAGGTGCTCGTTCTCGAGCACCAGGAGGTCTTCGCGCGCGCCCGACTGCAGCGAGTGCGCGACCGTGGTCTGCGGGGTGTCGTCCGCGGCGACCAGGTCGAACCGGATCCAGCCGACCTCCGGAGCATCGGAGACCGGGAAGGTGATCCAGCGGCCCGACTCGCGGTGCAGCGAATTGCCCTGGGCCTCGATCGTGTGCGGCACGACGGCATCCGTGCGCGCATCCCGCACCACGAAGTGCGCGTCGAGCGGCACGTGGGATTCCTTCACCAGCACCCGGGCCACCGACGACCGTGCGTGACCGGCGACGTTGACGACGACGTAGCTGGCGAGGGCGGATGCCGCGGGCGCGACGGCCTGAGCGAGATGATGCAGCGCGTGCTCGGTCGCATCGACCGTGCGCTGGTGCGCGGCGATCGCGTGGCCGACCTTCCACTGCCACTGCCGCTCACCGGAGTCATAGCCCTCGTCGCCGTGCGTCCAGGAGTTGCTCGCGCCCCAGGTGTGCTCGTTGAACATCGAGATCGCGTCATACGCGGCGCGCGCGTCGGTCCCCTCGGACGCGACGGACTCGCCGCCGCTCCAGCGCGACAGCTGCGAGATCGACCGGGCGACGGGGGCGGCGACCTGCGCCTCGCGGGCGAGAGCGAGCGGCACGGCGCCGGATCCGACGCCCTCCACCCACCAGTCGCCCCAGTCGCCCTCGAACGTGACGAGCTCGTCGCCGTACTTGGCCTCGGCCTCGGCGAAGAAGTCCTCGTTGCGCGACACCCGCAGCTTCGGGAAGTCCCAGGTCTCGTTCCATCGCCGCACCTGCTCGGAGAGGAGCAGTCGGGCCGGACCGTTGTCACCCATGAAGCCCTGCGTGCGCACGTGCAGCACGTCCCACGGGTAGGGCTCGCGGCCCGGGTCCTCCTCGCCGTGGGCGCCGAACACCCCGGGAGGGAACGGGTAGCCCTTCGTGGCCAGCGCCGTCAGATACGCGGGGAACAGCGTCTCGAGCGTCTCGAACGACTCGGTGAACCCGACCATCGGACCCTCGATGTACGCGAGACCGTGCGGGCTGTCGGTCATCCACACGAGCACCGACTTGCCCGCCGGCGACTGCCAGCGGAACAGCCGCGGGTTGTCGAGACCGCCGTTGCGGTGCGGCTCGGACCGGCCTGCCCAGTTGTGCGCCACCGCCAGGTACCGCACCCCGAGGTCGGACAGCGCGTCGGGCAGACCGGCGACCTGTCCGGGCACGTCGGTCTGCATGGCACTGGCGAACGAGATGCCGTGCTCATCGCGGATGCGGCGTGCCGAGGCCAGCAGTTCGTGCAGCTCGTCGGTCGAGCAGGTGTCGGTGTGGAGATTGTAGGGCATCGCGCTCAGGCCGATCGAACCCTCCTTCACGAGGCGGACGAGTTCGTCGATCTCGCCCTTGGTGCGGTTGCCCTCCCAGTCCGAGAAGGCCCAGAGCGCCTCCGCGTTCCAGCGGAAGCGGGACGCCTCCGGCCAGTCCTGCGTCTGGTGGATGAGGTCGACGGCCGAGTCCAGGTACGAGCGCTGGTTCGCGATGACCGCGGCCTGCGGGTCGGTGTAGCCGAAGTCGAAGTGCGAATGGTGCACGACGTGCACGCTCCAGGGGCGGACGACGTCGAGTTCGGCGGCCACCGACTCGTCGCCGAGCTCGGCGATGCGGACCTCGACGGTCGTCGGCGCCTCGAACGCGGGCACCAGCACCCGCACGGAACCGGCCGGCGCATCCGCCCGGCCGACGTTCACCTGGGCGCCGTCGGCATCGACGAGCGCGACGGCGAGCGCCGCGGCATCCGCTTCTCGAGGGCCCTCGACGACGATGCGTACGCTGCGCGCGTTGCGTCCATCGACCTGCTTCTGCAGCGGTTCCGGGATCACCCGCACGGTGTGCTCGCCGATACGGCCGACGGCGGCCGTCGCGCGTTCGATGAGCCCGGCGCGCGCCTCTTCGGCGGTCCAGGGGCTGGCGGAGATGAGGGACGGTTTCATCGGTGATCACTCCTGAGTGAATCGGGGGCTGAGTCGGGGGATGAGTCGAGGGATGAGTCGGGGGAATGGAGCCAGTGCGCCGCGCCGAGGATCGGGGCGTCGTCGAGCAGGGTGGAGGGAAGGATCTCGAGGGATGCCGGTGCGCGGCCGCCCGGCATACCTTCGGCGATGCCGCGGGTGAGGCCGGTGACGAGCACCGGCCAGGAGCGCGCCATCGATCCGCCGATGGTGAGGCGGGTGGCGCGGAACGAGTGCAGCCAGGGCGCGAGAGTGGCGCCGAGTGCGGCCATCGCGCGATCGAGCACCTCGGCGGCGACGGGGTCTCCCCCGGCGGCATCCGCTGCGATCTCCTTCACGGAGGCCGTTCGGCCGGTGCGCCGCGCGAACTCCGCGACGATGGCGCGCGTCGAGACCGTGTCCTCCAGCGGCCGGCCGTCGAACTCGAGCAGATACGCCCAGCCGTTCGAGGGCACCTCCGCGCCGTCGTCGACGACGCGTCCGCGATCGAGGAAGCTCGATCCGACACCGGTGCCGAGGGTGATGCACACGTGACGATCGGCGCGGGTGGACGACCCGAACGCCCACTCGCCGACCCCGTAGGCGGCGGCGTCATTGACGAATCGGATGCTGTCGCCATCGACCCCCAGCCGCGATGCGAGCCCCTCCCGGATCGACACCCCGCGCAGCGCCTCGAACTTGCCGACCGCGTCGAAGCGTCCGACGCCGGCCGCGTAGTCGAACGGTCCCGGCATCGCGACGACCCACCCGACGTGTGCCGCCCCGTCGTCGGCGCCGGGCAGCGACCCGAGCCGCACGGCCGGCGCGGCGATCGCGTCGAGCAGTGCGTCCGCCGACGCGGCGGGGTCGAGGGGCACCGCGTCGGCATCGCGCACGGCGCCGCCACCCTCGGCATCCAGTACGACGGATGCCGCCGTGGCGTGGCTGCCGCCCACGTCGAGGACCCGCACCGCGGCTCGTTCCGCCGCGTCAGCGGTCGTCACGCGCTTTTCGATCACAGAGAGCACCTTCGCATGTCCGTCGGGCGGCGGCAGTCAGTACTGTCCCAGAGCGAGCCCGCGCTGGAAGTACTTCTGGGTCGGCCCGAACAGCAGAGCCGTCGGGATCGAGACGAGCAGCGCAGCGGTGAGCAGCACCGTGAAGGCAGATCCGCCGCCCTGCACCGACTGCAGCGCCTGCAGCAGCGGCATCACGGGCCGGGTCTCGGAGCTCTGCGTGAGGATGAGCGCGAGCAGGAAGTCGTTCCACACCCACGTCGCCTGCAGGATGAACACCACGACCAGGGCGCTGCGCGACATCGGCAGGTAGATCTGCGTGAAGATGCGCCACGGCTTCGCGCCGTCGACGACCGCGGCCTCGAAGACCGACTCGGCGATCCCGGCGAAGAAGTTGCGCATCACGAACGCCGAGAACGGCAGGCACACGACCGAGTAGATGAGGATCATGCCGACCGCCGTGTCGAACAGGCCGACCTGCGAGTAGGCGGCGAACAGCGGGATCACCATCAGCTGCAGCGGGAAAACCGTGCCGCAGAAGATCACGAAGAACCAGAAGAACCCGTGCTTCAGCTTGAGCGCGATGACCGCGTAGCCGACGGCGGCACCGAGGATCACGGCGATGACCGGCGCGACGATCGCGTAGATGAGAGTGATGAAGAGACCGGACGGCACGTCGGTGGTCGTGAAGACGTCGACGATGTTCTGCACGAGGGCCGGGAAGTTGCCCGGTTCCCAGAGGCGCGAGCCCGAGTACTCGGATGTGAGCTTGCTCGAGTTGGCGAGCAGCAGGTAGATGGGGAGCAGCCAGAGGATGCCCATCAGGCCGAGGATGCCGTAGCGGAGGATCTTGGAGATCATGCGCGGCGCGCTCCCTTCGTCTTGGGTGCGGCATCCATCTTCGGCGCGGCCTCGCCGAGCGACAGCTGGCGGCGCAGGTAGATCACGGATGCGGCGACGGTGATCACGGTGAGGAAGATCGCGACGGCCGACCCCATCCCGTACTCGTTGTTCAGGAACGTCTCGCGGTACATCGTCACGCCGAGCGTCTCGGACACGCGGTTCGGGCCGCCCTGGGTCATCGACTGCACGATGTCGAACGTCTTCAGGCTGTTCACGATCGACAGCCCGACGACGATCGTCGTGGTCGGACGCAGCAGCGGCCACACCATCGACGTGAACAGGCGGAACCCGCCGGCGCCGTCGACCTTCGCGGCCTCCAGCGGCTCCTTGGGGATCGACTGCAGCCCGACCGTGAACAGGAGGGCGTTGACGCCGACTCCCTGCCAGGAGGCGGCGAGGATCATCACGATCGTGTTCAGCGGAGCATCCTGCAGCCAGCGCAGCTCGGAGCCGGGCAGATTCAGGAAGGCGAGCGCCTGCGACAGCGCCCCACCGTTCTGCAGCACGAACGAGAAGATCACACCGACCGCGACGCCGGAGAGGGCGTACGGAATGAGGAAGGGCACGCGCAGCCAGGCCGCGCCCGGCAGTCCGTAGGCGAGGTACGCGACGAGCAGACCGAGGCCGACCGGCACGAGGAGCGTGCCGAGCACCCACGCCAGGGTGTTCACGATCGACAGCGCGATCGCGGGATCCTGGAACATCTCGGCGTAGTTGGCCAGCCCGATCCACTCCGGGTCACCGAGTCCGTCGTACTCCGTGAAGCTGAGGTAGACGGTGTACAGCACCGGGATGTGCAGCGCGAGCACGACCACCGCGACGCCCGGGCCCATGAAGGCCCAGGCGTCGCGCTGACGCGCGGAGCGGACCGGAGTCCGGCTCAATGCTCGCTCCAGTACTCATCGGCGACCTTCTGGATGCCCTCGAGGTACGGCATCGGGTCGCCCGGGTTCGTCATGAATCCGGTGAACTCATCGAGCGACGCGGTGAGGATCGGCGCGGGAGCCGCCTCGTAGTACCGCAGGTAGAAGACGTACTTCGGGTCGGTGTACTCCTCGCCGATCTTCTGGAACTCCTCGGTCGCGGCGGTCGCCTTCGGGTTGAAGGGCAGGTTGCCCTGCTGCTCCGACCAGGCGGTCTGCGCGGTCGAGCCCATCCACCACTCCGAGTACTTCAGGCCGAGGTCGCGCTGCGCCGACTTCTCCGGCACGCAGACGGGGGCGGTCTCGGTCGCGACCGGGATGTCCTCCTGGTCGGGGTTCACGTTCGGGATCGGGAACACGCCCCAGTCCTTCCCGCTCTCGAGGCCCACGGTGTCGAGGGTGCTCGAGTACCAGGTGCCGAACGGGATCATCGCGACTTCCTGATCCTTGATCTGGGTCTCGGCGGGGGTCTTGGAGCCGGGATCGGTGAAGTAGCCCTTCTCCTTCATGTCGAGCCAGGTGTTCATGACCTCGACGATCTCGGGGTCGGTGAACTTCGCCTTGCCGGAGACGAGGTCGTTGTAGAGCTCGACGTCCGTGCCCGCGGTCAGGATCTGGAACCAGACGAAAGCCCAGGGGTTGCCGCCGGAGTTCCAGAACGGTGCGATCCCCGCGTCGACGAGCTTGTCGGAGACGGTCATCATCTCGTCCCACGTGGTCGGCACGTCGAGGCCCAGATCGGCGAAGGTGCGCTTGTCGTAATACATCACCCAGTCGTCGACGCTGATGGGGGTGCAGTACTGGGCGCCGTCGATCGTGTAGAGATCCTTGACCGACTCGCTGACGTCGCCGTCGGCGACCGCCTTCTCCCAGATGTCGGTCGTCTCGGCGACGAGGCCCTCGGCCACCAGCTCTTCGAGCGAAGCGCCGGTGTGCCAGGTGAAGAGCCCCGGCGCCTTGTTCGAGCGGAAGGACTGCTTGATGAAGGCCTGGAACGCGTTCTGGTCGGCGTAGAACTTCGGGTCCAGCGCGACCTCGAGGTCGTCTTCCGAGACGGCGGAGAACTTCTTGAAGTCCCAGCTCTTGTCGGTGACGAAGTTCAGGTCGGTGTCCGAGGCGGGCGACGAGCCGGCACAGCCCGCGGCGGATGCCACGATCGCCAGGGCCGCCGCTGCGGCGGCTGCTTTACGTGAGAACTTCACGCGGAACTCCTTTGTTCGGAATGACGAGGGGGGAGATCCGATCGGTGTTCGATCGGTCTTGGTATCGTTATCAGAATCGGACTGTAACACGATGCCGAACCGCAGGGCAAGACTCGCGGTCGGCACGACACGCCGTCCGCGGCCCCCTGGGGCGGATACCATGACGGCATGTCCGACCGTCTCATCCACCGAGGTGCCGCTGCTCCGACGGTCCAGGATGTGGCGGCCGCGGCGGGCGTCTCGCCGATGACCGTCTCCCGCGTTCTCAACGGCGGACCGAACGTGCGACCCGAGAAGATCCAGGCGGTTCTCGAGGCTGCGGCCGCCCTCGGATACCGCCGGAACGAGAATGCGCGCAGCATCCGTCCGGGTCAGCGAACGGGCCTGCTCGGCGTGATCATCACCAACGTCGCGAACCCGTACTACGCCCAGGTGCAGCTCGGCGTCGAGGAGATCGTGTCCTCCGACGGCATGCGCCTGCTCGTGGGGAACAGCGGTGAGGACATCGAGCGCGAGCGCGCCCTCGTCAACGACTTCATCGGCCGCAAGGTCGACGGGCTGATCGTGGTTCCGGCCGGCGGCGACGTCACGCACCTTCAGGCGGCACGGGTCGCGGGCATCCCGCTCGCCCTGGCCTCCCGGCAGGTCGACGGGGTCGACGCCGACGTCGTCCTGGTCGACGACGAGGGCGGAGCCCGGGACGGCACGGCGCACCTGCTCGCCGAGGGACCACCGGCGCATCGCCTTCCTCGGCAACCGGTCGTCGGTGTTCACGAGCCGTCGACGCCAGCAGGGGTTCGAGCGCGCACACCGCGAGGCCGGCGTGGAGTTCGATCCCGTGCTGCTGCGCGCCGGTCAGAACGACGACGCCGCGGCGCACGACGTCACCCTCGAGCTGCTCGCCCTCCCCGACCCGCCCACCGCGATCTTCAGCGCGAACAACCGCAACACGGTCGGCGCGCTGCGCGCATTGGCGCAGCACCGCGAGTTGACCGACACCATGCGCATCGTCGCGTTCGACGACTTCGAGCTCTCCAGCCTCATGCCGTTCGCGCTGTCGGTCATCGAGCACGACCCGCGCGAGCTCGGCCGCACCGCGGCGCGGATGGTGATGGCGCGACTCGACTCCGCCCGCACCGCTGTCAGCGACGACGACGAGCCGCAGACGGTCGAACTGCCGACGCGCTTCCGACCCTGATCCGATCGACGGATGCGATCTGCGATGTCGTTGTGTACATTGATAACGATATCAGCGATGCGACCGAGCTCAGAGGTCGCGTGCGGATCGACAATGAAAGGCTGCATGCGATGCCCCTCCCCTCCGGTCGCGACGGCGAACGAACGATCTCGGCCTACGACCGCAGCCCCGCGATCGAGCTCCCCCCGGGCGAGGAGATCCGCCGGGGCGACGCACTGGCGAAGGCGCTGACGGATGCCGCGGCCGCACACGGTCCGCGCGCGGTGATCGCCGTCGACACGTATCCCGGCGCCGAAGTTCCGGCGTTGATCGCCCAGCTGCAGAGCGCGCTCCCCGACTTCACGGTGATCGACGTGGAGCGCGCCGCACACCCGGCCGCACACCTGGACGAGGCCTTCCGCGCCACCCTCACCGACGACCGGGTGTTCGGCGTGATGTCGCACGCGACCATCGACGCGTTCTACGACCCGGCGGCGGTCGCTGCGCTCCGTGGCGAGGTCCAGGAGCGGGCGGGCCGCACGCTCCTGGTCGGATGGGGAGCCACGCGAATCGCGGATGCCGACGTCGTCGTGCTCGGCGAGATGGCGCGGTGGGAGATCCAGCTCCGCTATCGGCGGGGGATGCCGAACTGGCATGCCGGCAACGACGACGAAGACCCGCTCCGCAAGATCAAGCGGGGCTACTTCCTCGAGTGGCGGGCCGCCGATCGACACAAGCGCCCGCTGTTCGACACCGCCGACTTCGTGCTCGATCTCAACGACGCCTCCGCGCCTGCGCTGATCTCCGGCGACGGGTTCCGGGGTGCTCTCGCCGCCGCGCCCTCGCGGCCGTTCCGCGTCGTGCCGTACTTCGACCCTGGGGTCTGGGGCGGCCAGTGGATGAAGCAGGTCTGCGGCCTCGACGACGCCTCGCCGAACTACGCCTGGTCGTTCGACGGGGTGCCCGAGGAGAACAGCCTGCTGCTCTCGGACGGCGCCTCCGTCTTCCAGATCCCGTCGATCGACCTGGTGTTCGCGCATCCGCGCGAGCTCCTCGGCGAGCGCACGTTCGCGCGGTTCGGCGCTGAGTTCCCGATCCGCTTCGATCTGCTCGACACGATGGAGGGCGGCAACCTCTCGCTGCAGGTGCATCCGCTCACCGACTACATCCGTGACCGCTTCGGAATGGCGTACACACAGGACGAGAGTTACTACCTGCTGGATGCCGGCGACGACGCGGTCGTGTACCTCGGGCTGAAGACCGGGGTCGACCGCGAGCGCCTGACGAACGATCTGTCCCGCGCCCAGGCGGGCGAGATCTCGTTCCCCGCCGACGAGTACGTGAACACGTTCCCTGCGAAGAAGCACGACCACTTCGCGATTCCCGCGGGCACCGTGCACTGCTCCGGGCGCAACTCGATGGTGCTCGAGATCTCGGCGACCCCGTATCTGTTCACGTTCAAGATGTGGGATTGGGACCGCGTGGGGCTCGACGGCACGCCCCGGCCGATCCATCTCGACCACGCGCTGGCCAACATCCAGTGGGACCGCGACACCGAGTGGACGACCGAGAACCTGGTCGATCAGGTCGAGGCGCTCGGCGCCGGGGATGGGTGGCGCGAGGAGCGCACCGGCCTCCACGAGCTGGAGTTCATCGAGGTGCGCAGGCACTGGTTCACCGACCGCGTTCCCCATCAGACGAACGGCACGGTGAACGTGCTCAACCTCGTGGAGGGTGCGGAAGCGGTGGTGGAATCGCCGACCGGATCGTTCGCGCCGTTCGTCGTGCACTACGCCGAGACCTTCATCGTTCCGGCCGCCGTCGGCGCCTACACGATCCGCCCCCACGGCCCCGCCGTCGGCACGGAATGCGCGACCGTGAAGGCGTCCGTCCGAGGCACCGCGGTCTGACGGGATCACCCCCGAGGGGTTGACGTCGGGGTTGTTTCTGGGTCACCCTGGAATTGTTGGTAACGATATCAACCACGAAGACAGGATGAACGATGACGTTGACCTCACCCCTTCACAGACGCTCGAAACTCGGCGGCACGATCGCACTCGCGACCGTCACGGTGCTGCTGGCGAGCGCGGCGACGCCCGCGCAGGCAGCATCCCCCTCCCCGGCGGAGACATGGTCCGAGAGGGCCGTCGTCAGCTACGACGCCCTGCAGGATCACCTCTACCTCGGCGCCGCCGGACACCAGCTGTACAAGCTCAACACCGGCGACGAGGTGAACCCCTACTCGTACCTCTGGGAGTACCGCGAGGCCAGTCAGGCCACCGCCGACCTGCAGGGTGTGCGCGGCATCGGCGGCGCCTACGCCAACGTCACCCGACAGCGCATCGCCAACTTCGAGCTGTACTACAACGTGCGCGAGGGCGGTCGGGCCGGCTACGAGTCCTACCTGCCCGCGCCGCTCGGCACCGGCGGCGACGTGTTCTACGACGACAACTCGATCATCGGACTGACCGACGTGCGGCAGTTCCGCAAGACGGGTGACCCGGCCTACCTCGAGAAGGCCGAGCACGCCTTCGACATCGTGGTCCGGGGATGGAACACCGATGCCACCCTCGAGTGCCCGGGCGGAATGGACTGGGTCGATCGCCCCGACAACGCGGACCGCGGCGCCAACATCACCGGACTCGCCGCACAGCTCGCCGCGCACCTCTACGAGCAGACCGGCCAGGCGGACTACCTGACGTGGAGCAAGAAGCTCTACAACTGGAACAACAAGTGCCTCAAGACATCGACCGGGCTCTACGCCAACAGCATCAACGACGCCGGCGAGGTCAACCCGACGCTCTGGACCTACAACTCCGGAGCGATGATCGCGACGGCGACCATCCTCTACCGCGCCACGGATGATGCGAAGTACCTCCAGCAGGCGAAGGCCGCAGCGCGAGCCTCCCTGAAGTACTGGACCGCGGAGAACAGGTTGCAGCAGCAGCCGGCCATCTTCAACGCGTTCTACTTCCGCGATCTGCTCCTGCTGGACTCCGTCAGCCACGATCCCTCGTACCGCGCGGCCGTGGAGCAGTACGCCCAGCTGATCTGGGACACGAACCGCGATCCCGAGACCGGGCTGTTCCACTTCCAGCCGTCCGGCGGCGGCGACTACAACCCGTCGCGGCCCGCCGCGACACTCGACCAGTCCGGCGTCATCCAGATCTTCGCGATCCTGGCCTGGGACCGGCGCGACCTCGGCAACATCAGCTAGCCGGGGTGCTGAGCGTCACGATCTGCGGAGGTGTTCACGATGCGCGGAGCTTTCTCCTGGATTGCTCCGCGGATCGTGACACTCTCCGCAGATCGTGACGCGCTTCGTCTCGCTCCGCTCGCTCAGCAACCGGGGTGACCGGTCCTGCCGCTCAGCAAACGGGCTGGCTCTCAGCTGTCGCCGGACTCCGCCCGCCGGCTCCCGGCCTCGAGCACGTCGCCGGCCGGCAGCTCCTGGTGGCCGCCGAACTGCAGCCGCATGGCCGAGAGCACCTGGTTGGCGAAGTGGTCCTCGCCGCGAGACGCGAAGCGCTCGAAGAGGGATGCTGCGAGCACCGGCACCGGCACACCCACGTCGACCGCGGCCTTGACCGTCCAGCGGCCCTCGCCCGAGTCCGACACGCGTCCGGCCAGGCCGTCGAGCGTCGGGTTCTCGGTCAGCGCCGCGGCCGTGAGGTCGAGCAGCCACGACGAGACGACCGAGCCGCGGCGCCACAGCTCCGACACCTTGGCCGTGTCGATCGGGAACTGGTAGAACTCCGGCTCTTCGAGCGGGGCGATCTCGGCGGAGTGCTGCGCCTCGCGAATACCGGCATCCGCGTTGTCGAGCAGGTTGAGGCCCTCGGCGAGCGCGGCCATGATCCCGTACTCGATGCCGTTGTGCACCATCTTCACGAAGTGTCCGGCGCCCGAGGGGCCGCAGTGCAGGTACCCCTGCTCCTCCGGCGCGAAGTCGCCGGTGCGTCCGGGGGTGCGCTCGATCTCGCCGGGGCCCGGCGCGACGGTGCGGAAGATCGGCTCGAGGCGCTGCACCGCAGCATCCGGTCCGCCGACCATCAGGCAGTAACCACGGTCGAGGCCGAAGACGCCGCCGCTGGTGCCGACGTCGATGTAGTCGAGGCCCTGCTCGCGGAAGGCTGCCGCCCGGCGCACGTCGTCGCGGTAGTTGGAGTTGCCGCCGTCGATGAGTGTGTCGCCGGGCTCGAGCACGGCTGCGACGTCGTCGGCGACCTTCCCCGTGAGCGACGCGGGCACCATCATCCACACGGCGCGCGGCGCCTGCAGCTTCGCGGCCAGGTCGGCCATGCTGTCGGCACCCACCGCGCCCTCCGCGACCAGCGCCTGCACGGCATCCGGATTCACGTCGTAGACCACGCATTCGTGACCATCGCGCATCAGCCTGCGAACGATGTTCGCACCCATCCGTCCGAGTCCGACCATCGCCAGTTGCATTGCTCTCCTCCGGATGCTTCCGTGACCGACCGATGGCCGGCGGCGCGGGGAATGCGCACCTGGAGGCGATGCTACGCCTCCAGGCCGTCGAAGAACTCGCGAAGCTCCCCCGGCAACGCCTCCGGCTGCTGAAACGCGGGAGATGTCACGGCAGGGCGGGGCTGCCCTCGTAGTCGGCGCGCGGCGCAGCGCCCGTCGTCTCGTACTCCAGCAGAAGCAGACCTGCCGGGGTGGAATCGTGAGATACCAGGCGAAGCCCGGCATCCGTCATCGGCTGGGGGAACAGCCGCCGTCCGTCGCCGATGATCACAGGCGCCACCGCCAGGCGGACGACGTCGACCACTCCCGCGGAGAGCAGCGATGCCGCCAGCCGGGAGCTCCCGTGGATCTGCAGTTCACCGCCTGGTCGGCTGCGAAGGGACCTGACCGCCTCAGCCGGGTCGCCGGTGAGCACGGTGGTCGGATTCCAGGATCCTTGCGTGAGTGTGCTGGTCACCACGTACTTCGGGAGGGCATTCATGCGAGCGGTGAACGGGTCGGGCTCCGGGATGTTCGGCCAGTCTCGTGCGAACGCCTCGTAGGTGCGACGCCCGAGCAGGAGGCCGTCGGCGAGATCGAGCCAATCGGATGCCGCCTGCACGAAGGCCTCGTCAAGATAGGGCACGAACCATCCGCCGCGCTCGAAGTCGTCGGTGCGGTCTTCCTCGGCGGAGCCCGGACCCTGACTGACGCCGTCGAGTGTGACGAACTGCGTGACGGAGACTCTCAAGTCCCCGCATCCTTCTCGACGAGCTCTGCCAGCGCGGCGGTCACCGACCCCCAGCCGTCGAAGAAGCCGAGCTCGTGGTGGTGCTCGCGGGTGGCGGCGTCGCCGTGCCGCACGACGATCCGGTAGTCGGTGCCGTCGGGATGATCGCCGAGGATGATCTCCGCCGTCAACGCCACCGGCTCTGGTGTGGCCGGTCGCCAGGTGCTGGTCACGGCGTTGGTGAAGACCAGCCGCCGTCCCTCCTCGACGACCAGGAAGACCGCGTCGATGTGCGGCACGAACTCTTCGCCGTCTTCGCTCATGCGGGTGACGAACGCGCCACCGGGGCGCACGTCGAGCTGGTCGACCCGGCTGACCATCGGCGCCGGAATCCACCACTTCTCGAGGCGTGTGGGGTCGGTCCAGGCCCGCCAGACGTCGGCGGGCGCGGCATGAATCACCCGCTCGAGTGTGAGGTCGAGGGTGGGGTCGATGGCGGCGCTGTTCATGACTTCTCCTGCGGGTCGGTGAGGAACTGTTCGAGGCGGTCGGTACGGCCTTCCCACAACCGGCGCTGCTCGGCGAGCCAGCCATCCAGGAGGTCGAGCCGCTCGCGGTTGAGGGTGCAGGTGCGCACGCGTCCGGACTTGGCGGTGCGGATCAGCCCGCTGGACTCCAGCGTGCGAACGTGCTTCATGAACGACGGCAGCGTGATCGGGAACGGACGCGCGAGCTCGCCGACGCTCACCGGTCCGCGCCCGAGACGGCGGATGACCTCACGTCTGGTCGGATCCGAGAGCGCGATGAAGACCTCGTCCAGCGGCTGAGAATGGTTAGCCATGCGGAACAGTGTCGCACACACTGTGCCTAGAGGCAAAGTATCCGGTTCAGCGCCCGCTCATCAGCCGGACGGCGGCCCGCACCAGCGCGGCGTTGTCGGATGCCGGTCGCCCGTCGGGCAGCGTCAGGGCGTCCTCGAGTCCGACCCGCGCATCGCACCCCAGCTCGACGGCGAGTTCGAAGGCAGGCCATGCCGAGGCTTCTTCGCCGTGGAGCAGGATCGGGATGCTCGGCTCTTCCGCGGCGACGTGCGCGATCAGCCCCTCGGCGTGGGCGCGCACCACCTCGGCAGCCTCATCGGGCAGCTCGATGAGCACGCGCAGGCAGCTGCTGCGCTCCGGTGATCGTCGCCAGGCCTCGAGACCCGATGCATCCCAGATGCCGGCTTCGACGCCGACGCCCTTCGTGCGCAGGAGCGCGGCGACCTCGTCGGCCCCGGCCTCATGCCAGTTGACGGATGCGTAGTCGGGAAGCTCGGTCCATGCCGAGATCGCGGCGAGACGGCGCTCGACGTCGGGCTCGGTCCAGGCTCCGGTCGTGACACCGACGGGCACATCCGGGCAGGCGGTGCGCATCGCCCGCATCCAGCGAGCGACATCATCGGCCGCCACGCTGTCATGACCACGATCGTCCTTCGGGTGCACATGGATCTCGTGCGCTCCCGCTCCGACGGCGCGCGCTGCGTCATCGGCGACGACCGTGGGGTCGATACTCAACCACGGATGCTGCGCCACATCGCGGGCTCCGTTGACGCATGCCTGCAGGAGCATGCCCCTCTTCGAGGCTTGGTCGGGTAGCCCTGCTGGCGCGCCCATCAACCGATCAGATCACGCGGGTGACGCTCGAACGCGTGGGCATCCGCCGATGGTCCTTCTTCCGCGCGGACAGTGTGCGCAACCTGACGTGCGGTTGCCGCCCCGCGCCCGACCTTGACGGCTTCCGCCTCGGTCATGAAGCTGCTGCCGAGAGTGATCGACTCGCCCTCGATGCGGTTGAACCAGATCCCGTCGCGCTGGAAAGTCTCGATGTCGCCTGCGGCCATGCCGGTGTCCCTTCTCTCGCGTTCCTTTCTACGCGAGGTCGCAGACACCTGAGAGCCCCTTGACAGAGCAATCCCGTGCCGCCGAGATGCCCCTGCGTCAGCGACCGCGGCGAGTGCGCAGCAGGGCCGCGCCCATGGACTCGAGCGCATCGGCCAGGATCGGTCGCGGGGTGGCGAAGACGACGCGCACGAAGCCCTCGTACCCCTTTCCGAGGAGTTTGCCGTCGGTGAGCACGACCCCTGCCTGGTCACGGAAGAAGGCGGCCGGCGGGCCATCGATCTCGAGCGCGCTGGTGTCGATCCAACCGATGTACGTCGCCTCGGGCACCCGGAATACGGCGCCGGGCAGCTGCGCCTCGACAAGCTCCGCGAGGGTGCGGCGCGAGCCGTCGAGATAGTCGCTGACGCCGGTGAGCCAGGGGCGGCCATGCCGGTACGCGGCCGTCGACGCGACGACCCCGAGCGTGGCGGCCCCGTGCTGCACGGCGAAGCCGAACCTCTTGTAGAGCTCCTGATCGGCGTCGTTCGAGGTGATCAGCTGCGCCGTCTTGAGCCCCGGGATGTTCCACGCCTTCGACGCACTCGTGCCGGTGATGGTGTGCGCCGCGGTCGCCTCCGACACCGACGCGTAGGGCACGAACGGCCGGCCGTCGTAGCGCAGCGGCGCGTGGATCTCGTCAGCGAACACCCGTCCGCCGTGCCGTTCCACGATCTCGGCGATCGCCTCGAGTTCCGCGCGCTCGATGATCGTGCCGGTCGGGTTGTGCGGATTGCAGAGCACGAGAGTTCGTGCACCGGCGGCGAAGGCCTCGTCGATGCGCTGCAGGTCGTGCTGCCACCGGCCGTCGACCTCGACGCCGGGCACCTCGACGACCGGATGACCGATCGCCGGGAGATATGTCAGGAACGGCATGTATGCCGGGGTCGGCACGATCACCGCCGATCCCGCGGGCGCGTACTCCTGCACTGCCACGCCGAGCACCGCCATCACATCGGAGACCGGATGCACGCGCTCGGGGTCGATCGTCCAGTCGTACTCGTCGGCCATCCACGCAGCCGTCGCCTCTCCGAGCTCGCTCGCGACGAACGGCGACAGGTAGCCGAGGTTCTCCTCGTCGATCGCCCGGTGCATGGCCTCGGCGACCTCGGGCGCGATTCCGAAGTCCATCTCGGCGACCCAGGCGCCGATCCGCCCGGGATGGAGACTCCACTTGCGGCTCTGCGGGCGGTCGAGGTGCACGCGCGAGCGGGAGTCGAACGGATGCGGCGAGAGCGGCGGACAGTCCTCGGTCATCTGCCCCAACCTACGGATCATTCCGCCCGCGCGCACACCCCGTTTCGATCCGTGACGCCGTTCTCACTGACCGCTCCGGTGGCACTTCCTGCGGGTTGACGAGCTCCGAACCCGCACGAAGTGCCACGGGAGCGGAATGTCAAGGGCGGTGACCGGCGTCTGGGGGACGCGATAGCGTCGCCGGATGCTTGACCCGAATGCACTGATCCGGCGCGCCCCCGCGGGGGCTCAGCGATGACGCTCGAAGTCGTGTCGCCGACCGAGGCCCTGCTCGACGGTCGCTACCTGCTGCAGGGCCCCGTCGGGAAGGGTGGCATGGCGACCGTCTACCGCGCCGAGGACACGCACCTCGGCCGCACCGTCGCGATCAAGATGATCCACGAGGGCGAGAACGCGTTCGGTTCGACCGACCGCGCGCACACCGAGAAGACGCTCCTGGCCTCGCTGAGCCACCCCTCCCTCGTGACGCTCTTCGACGCGCAGCTCGAGCCGAAGCGACCGCAGTATCTCGTGATGGAGCTCGTCGACGGCCCGACCCTCGCGGAGCGCATGGCGACCGGCCCGATCCCCGCGGGCCAGCTCGCCGGCATCGCGCGGGACCTGGCCGAAGGACTCGCCGCGGTCCACTCCGCGGGCATCGTGCACCGCGACGTGAAGCCCTCGAACGTGCTCCTGGCGCCTCGGAGTTCTCGAAGCGGCAGCGCCTGGACCGCAAAGCTCGCCGACTTCGGCATCGCGTACACGCTCGGCGACTCGCGACTGACCTCGCCCGGCATGGTGCTCGGCACGTTGACCTACATGGCCCCCGAGCAGCTCACCGACGCCGATCCCGGCACCCCGGTCGACGTCTTCGCCCTCGGACTCGTGCTCATCGAGGCCCTCACCGGCGAACCCGCCTACCCCGTCCTCGGAACCGGTCGGGCGGCGGCGATCGCGCGAGTGGGAACACCGCCTTCCATCCCCGACTCCGTCGATGCGGACTGGCGGAGCCTGCTCGAGCGGATGACGCGCCTCGAGCCCGCCGAGCGACCGACTGCCCACGAGGTCGCCCGAACAGCCCGCTACCTCGCCCGCGACACGGGCCGGCACGATGCGCCGCTCCTCGCGGCCGGAGCAGGGGCGGATGCTGCAGGCGCTGATCCTGCGGGCACGGGCACGGATGCTGCGGCGGCGGGTGCTGCGGCGGCGGGTGCTGCGGCCGCGCATGCCGGCGCGGATGCTGCGGCCGAACCGGTCTCCCCGGCGCAGCCTTCACGCCGGGACACCATGGTGCAGCCGACCGCGCCGACGACGGGTGCCACCGCCATCATGGCTGTCGGCCCCCCGGCATCCGCTTCCTCAACCCGACGTCATCGCGTGCTGATCGGTGCCGCGGCGCTCGTGGTCGCCGGCATCGTCGCCGTCGGAGCATCCGCTCTCATCCCGCCCGCAGAGGCCGCGGCCCGAACGGCGGAGACCGTCGCGGTGCGGACCACGCCCATCGAGCCGTCGACCGAGCCGGCGGACACGACTCCGGTGACCGACGAGCAACCGGCCGTCGAGCCCGCCACGAATCAGGGCAACCAGGGCAAGTCCGACAAGGCGAAGCCCGACAAGGCGAAGCCCGACAAACCCAAACCCGACAAGCCGAAGTCCGACAAGAAGCCCAAGTAGCCCCCGTCTCCCGCCGCTCCCGTGGCAGTTCCTGCGGGTTCAACGGCTGTGAACCCACATCAACTGCCACGGGAGTGAAGGGTCACCCCACGGGAGCGAAGAGCTACGCCGTGCGGATGAGCTTCTTGTTCACGAACTCGTCGGCACCGAGGAATCCAAGCTCGCGCCCGATCCCGCTGCGCTTGACCCCGCCGAACGGCAGTTCCGGGCTGTCGGCGAGCACCAGGTTGACGTAGACCATGCCGGCTTCGATGAGGTCGGCCACCCGCTCGGCCTGCTCCGCATCGGTCGTGAACAGGTACGAGCCGAGGCCGAATCCGGTGCCGTTGGCGATGCGCACGGCATCCGCCTCATCCGCCGCCCGATAGACCGCTGCCACCGGGCCGAAGAACTCCTCGCCCCACGCCGCCATGTCCTCGGTGACGTCGGTCAGCACCGTCGGCTCGAAGAACGCGCCGTTCCGGCCGCCGCCGAGCGCGACCGTCGCGCCCTCGGAGACCGCGCGCGCGACCTGCTTCTCGAGCCCTTCCGCGGCCCCCTCGGAGGAGAGCGGGCCGAGCACGGCGTCGTCCGCGAGGGGCTCGACCGCTGAGTGCGCGCCCATCCGCTCCACGAACTTCGACAGGAACTCCTCATACAGGTCGTCGGCGATGATGAAGCGCTTCGCGCCGTTGCAGGACTGCCCGCTGTTGTCGAGCCGCGCGTCGACGGCCGACTGCACGGCGCCGTCCAGGTCGTCGGTCGAGAGCAGGATGAACGGATCGGACCCGCCGAGCTCCAGCACGACCTTCTTGAGGTGCCGCCCGGCGATCTCCGCGACGCTGGCACCGGCCGCCTCCGAGCCGGTGAGCGAGACCCCCTGCACCCGCGGGTCGGCGATGATGTCGGCCGCCTGCGCGTTCGAGATGTAGAGGTTCGTGTACGCGCCCTCCGGGAAGCCGGCGTCGCGGAAGACGCGCTCGATCGCCGCCGAGGACTCCGGGCACTGCCGTGCGTGCTTCAGCAGGATCGGGTTGCCGATGAGCAGGTTCGGCGCCGCGAAACGGGCGACCTGGTAGTAGGGGAAATTCCACGGCATGATCCCGAGGAGCGGCCCGAGCGCGGAGCGGCGGATCACCGCGGTGCCGTCGCCCTGGATCTCGAGGGGCTGATCCTTGAGGATCTGCTCGGCGTTGTCGGCGTAGTACTCGATGATGTCGGCGGCGAAGTCGACCTCGCCGAGCGCTCCCTCGAGCACCTTGCCCATCTCGCTGACGATCAGCTGCGCCAGTTCTTCCCGCCGCTCGCGGTGCAGGCGCGCGACCTCGCGCAGCAGTGCGGCACGCTCCGCGACCGTGCTCGAGCGCGACCAGCCGCGGAAGGCGGCATCCGCCGCATCCACCGCCTCGCCCACCTGCGCGTCGGAGATCTCGTCGTAGGTGCGGAGCTCGGTCCCGGTGGCGGGATCGGTCACGGAGTAGACGGCCATGTCGTGATGCCTGCTTTCGTCGTTCGTTCGGTGAGGTCGGTTCGGTGAAGTCGGTCGGTGCAGAGGGTTCGGTCAGCGGAGGCCGGGGATCAGGAGCTGACGCAGCGCGTCGCCGGATGCCAGCAGCTCGAGGCTGGCCTCCGCCTCCTCCAGCGGTCGGTGCGAGCTGATCAGCTCGTCGACGAGCAGGCGACCGGCCATGTACTCGTCGACCAGCCACGGGATGTCGCGCGACGGCTTGATGCCGCCGTAGTTCGATCCGATGATGCGCTGGTCGAGGTCGACGAGAGTCTGCGGCTCGAACGACACCGTCGATCCTGCGGGCGGGATGCCGACGACCACGGCGCTGCCGCCGATCGCGAGGCTGCGGATGCACTGGTCCGTGACCGCGCCCTTGCCGATCGCGTCGAACGCGAAGTCGACGCCGTCGGTGCTCCGCCGGCGGATCTGCTCCACGACGTCGAGCCCGGCCTCCACCATGATCGTGTCGGTCGCGCCGACGTGCCGCGCGAGCGCCAGCTTGTCGGGTCGCACATCGACCGCGATGATCTGCGCCGCTCCTGCCAGACGCGCGCCCTGGATGATCGAGAGGCCCACGCCGCCGCATCCGATCACGGCGACCGTCGAACCTGCTGGAACCTGCGCCGAATTGACGACCGCTCCCACACCGGTCGCGATCGCGCAGCCGATGATCGAGATCGCCTCGAGGGGTGCGTCGTCGCGCACCTTGATGGCGCCGGATGCCGGAACCACGGCGCGTTCCGCGAACGCCGAGGTGCCGAGGTAGTGGTGCACGGTCTCGCCGCCGACGCTCAACCGCGAGGTGCCGTCGTTCAGGGTGCCGCCCAGGGCCACGATCCCCGCCGCGACCTCGCACCGCACCTCTCGACCGAGCAGGCAGTTGCGACACTGGCCGCAGGGCGCGACCCAGGAGAGCACCACGTGGTCGCCGACGGCGAGGTCGGTGACGCCCTCGCCGACCGCCGAGATCGTGCCGCTGCCCTCGTGTCCGAGCACGAGCGGGAGCGGGAGCTCCCAGTCGCCCTTCCGGACGTGCAGGTCGGAGTGGCAGACGCCGGCTGCCGCGATCGTGACCTCGACCTCGTTCGGTCCCGGGGGCTGCAGCTGCACATCCTCGACCCTGATCGGGGTGCTGCTGTCTCTCAGAACGACTGCTCTCATGCGGGTATTACCTCACTGTGCTTTCTCGGAAGACGCGGTGGTCGCGGTGGTCGCGATGGACGGATCGGCTGCCTCGGCGAGTTCGATCTCGCGGGTGGCGAGGGCGAACTTCGGGCCCGCCTGGTCGGTGGCGATGCGCGTGCGCAGCCGGGCGAGCCACCAGATGCCTGCGAGCGCCATGGCGACGACGAACACGACCGCGTTGGGCTGGAAGGCGGGGAGGAAGAGCAGCGCCGACATGACGGCCCCGAACACCACCACTCCCACGATGTAGATCGGCACTCGGAGGCGTCCGAGGTCGAACGCGCCGCCCGAGTCGTTCGGGATGCGGCCGCGCCGATGCGCCACCAGCAGGCCGATGGTGGTGAGCATGTAGACGCGCCGAAGTAGCCCAGCGCCGACATCCCGATGATGTACGAGAACGTCTGCTCGTTCGCGAACGCCGAGCACAGCAGCAGGAACGAGACGGCACCCGTCGCCCAGACCGCGGCGGTCGGAACCTTGTGCTTCTTCGACACTCCGCGGAGCGCCTTCGACCCGGGGAGCATGTTGTCGCGGGCGAGCGCGTAGACGACCCGGGAGGCGACGAGCATGTTCGCGAGCACGCAGACCAGGATGTTCGTCAGCGCCAAGGCGACGACGAGCTTCGAGAACCACGGGGAGATCTGCTGGGCGAACAGGTCGGCGATCGGTGAGGCGCTGCCGGCCAGGGTGTCGGGGTCCTTGATCACCAGCAGGAACGTGATGTACATGAAGAACTCGATGACGGATGCCACGCCCAGGGCGAGGAACATCGTGCGCGGGATCGTGCGGCGGGCGTTCTTCGTCTCCTCCGCGATGTCGGCGGCGGCTTCCACGCCGAGCAGGCCGAAGATGCATCCGAGGCTCGACGTGAGCCACACGACGACGTACGGCGAGGGCCCTTCGTCGGTGCCGCCGGTCGAGAAGAGGAAGTCGATGCTCTGGTGCTCGTTCGTCACGAAGAACGCGACGATGAGGATGAACGCCGTCGCGCCGAGAGTGACGACAAGCTCGAGGCCCACGCCGATGTTGTTCAGCAGTGTCGCGAGTCTCACGCCGTAGACGTTGATGAGCACGCACAGCAGCACGATGGCGATCGAGATGAGGATCTGGATCGGGGTCGTCATCTCGATGCCGAAGAGACTGCCCACGTATCCGGCCATCACGAACGCGACGCCGGTGAATCCGCTGATGAAGCCGATCGTCCCGGCGAACCCGGTGAACCATCCGAGGCTCGGGTTCACGAGGCGGCTCGTCCACTGATAGGCGTACCCGGAGAGCGGGATCTTGCTCACCAGGTCGGCCGCGATGAGCGCCCAGACGAAGAAGACGGCCACGGCGAGCGGGAAGGTCCAGACGAATGCCGGGCCCGCCGTGCTCAGCCCGAAGCCGAAGCCCGAGAAGACGGCGGTCGTGGCGCTGATGACCGCGAAGCCCAGGAAGAACGACGAGACACCCCCGACCGAGCGGCTGAGCTTCTGGGTGTAGCCGAGCTCGCCGAGACGGCGATCCTCTTCGGAACTATCCATGTGTGTGTACCCCTGTCGGCGACGATGCCCCCCCGGACAGCCCGAGCCTAGGGAGGCGGCACACAGAGGACAACTGTGGTATCCCCGTTGTCTTCTATCGCCTTACCCTATGGCTCGGGCTGTCGCCTGCTGCTCCCGTGGCAGTTGATGCGGGTTCAGCGGCGTTGAACCCGCAGGAACTTCCACGGGAGAGAGAGGTCAGGCCGCGACGTCGAGCACCCAGGTCACGCCGAAGCGGTCGGTGAGCATGCCGAAGCCGGCCGACCAGGCCGAGGCCGCGAGGGATTCGATCACCTCGGCCCCCTCGGCGAGCGCCGTCCAGTAGCCGGCGAGCTCGTCGAGCGACCCGGCCTGCAGCGACTGGAAGAACGACCGATCCGTGATGGTCGTCCCGTTCTCCCGGCGGGTGGAGCCGGCGGTGGCGGCGGCATCCGACTCGTCCTGGCCGGGGATGTCGTAGGCCATCAGGCGGATGCCGGTGGCGCTCACGATCTGCCCGAAAACGACCTTGTCGGCACCGGGAACGCCGGCGGGCATACCGAAGTCGCCGTAGGTGGCGACCGTCACGTCGCCGCCAAAGACGGATGCGTAGAACTCGAGCGCTTGCCGGGCCGTGCCGCGGAAGTTGAGGTGCGTGCTCGTGGTGATGGTCATGGGATCCTCCTGGATACGGACGGCGGGGATGCCGTCGGATTCCACGATCACAGGGGTACAGGTCAGCTTCGGTCCTCTACTTGCGCGATCATGGACCCATGACCGGAAGCTCATCTGCCCGCATGCTCGCGCTGCTGTCTCTGCTGCAGACCCCGCGCGACTGGCCGGGGCACGTGCTCGCAGACCGCCTCGAGGTGACTCCGCGAACGGTGCGCCGCGACGTCGACCGGCTGCGCGAACTCGGGTATCGGATCGGCGCGATCAAGGGCCCGGATGGCGGATACCGACTGGCCGCGGGATCGGAACTGCCGCCGCTGCTGTTCGACGACGACCAGGCCGTCGCGATCGCGGTGGCCCTGCAGAGCGTGCCGTCGAGCGGCATCGACATCGACGAGGGCGCCGCACGGGCGCTCGCCACCGTGCGGCAGGTGATGCCGTCTCGGCTGCGGCACCGCGTCGACGGCATCCGCTTCGCAGGTTTCGCGAACGAGACCCGAGTCGATCCGGCGGTGCTCGAGGCGGTGAGCGCCGCGGTGAGGGAGAAGTGGATGCTGCGCTTCGACTACGGGTCTGCCCCGGATCGGCCGGCCCGGCGCACGGAGCCGCACGCGATCGTCGCCCGCGAGGGACGCTGGTACCTGATCGCGTGGGATCTCGAGGCGGACGACTGGCGCATCTTCCGGCTGGACCGGCTGCGCCCGCGCGTCCCGACCGGACCGACGTTCACGCCGCGCGAGCTGCCGGCGAAGGATGCCGCGACGTATCTGGCCGCGCGGTCGAAGGGCTCGGCATCCGAGGACCGCTGGCCGTGCGTCGGCGAGGTGATCATTCGGCTGCCCGCGCGGGAGGTGGCGCCGTTCATCGGCGACGGTACGCTCGAGGAGATCGATGCGGAGTCCTGCCGGATCACGGTCGGCTCGTGGTCGTGGATCGGGGTGCTCGCCTCGGTCGCGCGGTTCGACGCATCGTTCGAGGTGGTCGGACCGGAGGCGCTGCGCGAGGCCGCCGGCGTTCTGGCGGGGCGAATCGCCGCAGCATCCGGCGTCCCCCACTCCTGATCCGTGGAGCGGCGTGCACAACTCAGCAAGAATTCGCTCGCACAGAGGGCGCCGTCCCGGATTCACGCGAAACCCGGTTGACGACGGGGCGTTTCTTGCTGAATTGTGCACGCGGTCGCGGACCGGCACCCGAGGCCAGACTCCCCGAATCCGGCCGATCCCGACCGCCGGTAGACTGGGAGCGCCCCGCCGGCCCCTTCCTTTGGAGTGCGCGTGACCACCGCCCCTGCACCTGTCCACAAGCACGTCCCCGACTCGGTCGAGAACGCGATCGCGACGCCCGAGAAGGAACAGCCCTACGGCGCCCTCGGACTCAAGGACGACGAGTACGCACGCATCAAGGAGATCCTCGGCCGCCGCCCCACCTCGGGCGAGCTGGCGATGTACTCGGTCATGTGGTCGGAGCACTGCTCCTACAAGTCGTCGAAGAACTACCTGCGCCGCTTCGGCCAGAAGGTCTCCGACGAGATGAAGGAACGCCTCATGGTCGGCATGGGCCAGAACGCGGGCGTCATCGACGTCGGCGAAGGCTGGGCCGTCACCTTCAAGGCCGAGTCGCACAACCACCCGTCGTTCATCGAGCCGTTCCAGGGTGCGGCCACCGGCGTCGGCGGCATCGTCCGCGACATCATCTCGATGGGCGCCCGCCCGGTCGCCGTCATGGACGCCCTCCGCTTCGGCGCGATCGACCACCCTGACACCGCCCGCGTCGTGCACGGCGTGACCAGCGGCATCAGCTTCTACGGCAACTGCCTCGGCCTGCCGAACATCGGCGGCGAGACCGTGTTCGACTCCGTCTACCAGGCCAACCCGCTGGTCAACGCCCTCGCGGTGGGCGTGCTCCGCCACGAGGACCTCAAGCTCGCCAACGCGACCGGCGTCGGCAACAAGGTCGTGCTGTTCGGCGCCCGCACCGGCGGCGACGGCATCGGCGGCGCCAGCATCCTGGCCTCGGACTCCTTCGACTCGACCGGCCCGACCAAGCGTCCCGCCGTGCAGGTCGGCGACCCGTTCGCCGAGAAGGTGCTCATCGAGTGCTGCCTCGAGCTGTACCGCGGCGAGCTCGTCGAGGCGATCCAGGACCTCGGTGCCGCCGGCATCTCCTGCGCGACCAGCGAGCTCGCGGCCAACGGCAACAGCGGCATGAAGGTGTCGCTCGACAACGTGCTGCTGCGCGACCCCACGCTGACCGCCGAAGAGATCCTCATGTCGGAGTCGCAGGAGCGCATGATGGCGATCGTCGCGCCCGAGAAGCTCGACGCGTTCCTGGCCGTCGTGAACAAGTGGGAGGTCGAGACCTCCGTTCTCGGCGAGGTCACCGGCGACGGACGCCTCATCATCGACTGGCAGGGCGAGCGCATCGTCGACGTCGACCCCTCGACCGTCGCGGTCGACGGCCCCGTCTACGACCGTCCGGTCGCGTACCCGACGTGGATCGACGCGCTCCAGGCGGATGCTGCCGAGAACCTGCCGAGGTCGTCGGAGCCCGAGGTGCTGCGCCAGCAGTTCCTCGACCTGCTCGCGTCGCCGAACCTGGCCGACACGAGCTGGATCACCAACCAGTACGACTACTTCGTGCTCGGCAACACGGCTCTGAGCTTCCCGGACGATGCCGGCATGATCCGCGTCGACGAGGAGTCCGGCCTCGGCTTCTCGATCTCGACCGACGCGAACGGCCGCTATTGCCAGCTCGACCCGTACGCGGGCGCGCAGCTGGCACTCGCCGAGGCCTACCGGAACGTCGCCGTCACCGGCGCCACCCCGACCGCGATCACCGACTGCCTGAACTTCGGCTCCCCCGAGAACCCCGAGGTCATGTGGCAGTTCGGGCAGACGGTCGACGGCCTGGCCGACGGATGCTACGAGCTGGGCACCCCGGTCACCGGCGGCAACGTCTCGTTCTACAACCAGACCGGCGACGTGCCGATCCACCCGACCCCGCTCGTCGGCGTGCTCGGCATCATCGATGACGTCTCCCGTCGCATCCCCTCGGGATGGCAGGACATCGGGCAGAACATCTACCTGCTCGGCACGACCTCGATCGAGCTCTCCGGCTCGGCCTGGGCCGACGTCGTGCACGACCACCTCGGTGGACTGCCCCCGAAGGTCGACCTCGCCGGTGTGAGAAGCGCCTCGCCGGCCTGCTCGCCGCAGCTCGCGACGAGTGGCTGATCTCCTCGGCGCACGACCTCTCCGAGGGCGGCCTCGGCCAGGCACTCGCCGAAGGTGTCATGCGCTTCGGCGTCGGCGCCCGCGTGTGGCTGAACGAGATCATCGAACGCGACGGGGTGGATGCCGCATCCGCACTCTTCTCGGAGTCGACCGGTCGCGTCATCGTGACCGTGCCGCGCGAGGACGACGTGAAGTTCCAGGGCCTGTGCGAGGGCCGCGGGTACCCGGTGCTGCGCATCGGCGTGACCGACAGCGAGCCGCAGCTCGAGGTGCAGGGCGTCTTCACCGTGTCGGCCGCCGAACTGCGCGAGCGCTCGCAGGCCACGCTGCCGTCGTACTTCGGTCCGACGGTCACGGAGCCGGCCGCCTGATGAGCGACCTCAGCCGCCGCGAGCCCGCCCGCGACCCGGAGCCCCGACGCGAGTCGGTGCGCCCGGAGCCGAGCGAGGACTACGGCGATCTCGGCGAGCGCCGCAACCGCCGCATCCGCATCGTCGCGTGGACCGTGATCGTCGCGCTGATCCTCGGCGGCGGCGGGGCGACCGTGATCACGATCCTGCTCGGCTGAACTCCCGGTTCGGAACTTCGCAGAACGTCGCGAACTTCGCAGAGAACCCCGCGAACTCCTGCGAGGTTTGTGTCGTTCTGCGAGCTTTGCGCCGACCGATCTGAGCTGGCGCGAACCACGAGTTCTCCTGCACCGCGACTGCTCCGCCCCGGGTACTCACAGACCCCGCGAACACACCCTCCGAGTGGGGGTGCCCCCGCGAAGGATACGGAGCACCACGAACAAGGGGGACTCCATGAGCGAGACGAAGTTGGACCTGATCGCCAAGCTGCTGGCGAAGGCCGAGAGCACCACGCCCGAAGAGGCGGAGGCTCTCACCGAGCACGCCGAGCGACTGATGGTGAAATACGGCATCGAGCAGGCGCGCATCGACGAGCGCCGCGGTCGCCTCGGGCAGGAGCGCGAGGAGATCATCACAGAGCGGATCGTGTTCACCGGCACGTACGCGCGCGACCTGCGCGATCTCGGCGCCGCGGTGGCGCTGGCGCTCGGCTCGGTGCGCCCGATGCAGGCCGAGCACCGGGGCGGGTCCATCCTGTACCTCGTCGGGTACGCGTCCGACGCACAGCAGGCCCGCGTGCT
The DNA here is from genome assembly GCF_030816505.1 of Microbacterium sp. W4I20. Classification (NCBI taxonomy): domain Bacteria; kingdom Bacillati; phylum Actinomycetota; class Actinomycetes; order Micrococcales; family Microbacteriaceae; genus Microbacterium; species Microbacterium sp. W4I20. The sequence continues at coordinate 2,382,202 of NZ_JAUSYB010000001.1, forward strand.
CACCGAGAGCCTCCAGGTGCAGGCGATGGTGGCGATGCGCGCCTGGTGGGCTGTCCACCGCGACCGATATCGGCCGTTCAGCGAGGGCGACAAGCGCCGCGCCCGCAGCAGCTTCATCCGCGGGTTCGCCAACGGGGTGTCCGGACGAATCGGCGAGAGTCGGCGCGCGCTCATCGAGGAGGCCGGGACCGGGGCCGAGCTCGTGCTGTCGTCGCGACGGGAGCGGGTCGACGCGTACGTCGACACGCTGTCGACACGGCGGGCCCGGTCACGCCAGGGCGCCGACGTCGGGGCGTACATGCACGGCCACCGATCCGGCCGCGAGGTCCAGACCGCCGAGCGAGCGATGACGCCCGGTTGACGCGCGCGGCGATATCCGTCTCGACGGGCGGCGAGTCGATCAACCAGACGGGAGGGAACCCCGGCCGTTGAGCGGGCACAGCAGGACGAAACGCCCCACCCCAGCAATGATGCGTTCGTGGTGCCGAGCCCTCACTCAACGGCCAGGGGTGGGATGGAGCGACCCTCCCCAGTGTCGCCGCGCACGACGGTATCCCGACCTCGCGGTTCTCACCAGGGGCAGAACTACCCGTGACGGCACTGGTCGCGCTCCGACGTCGGTGCCCCGGCCTAGGGTGGGCGCATGAGCACCGACCTGCGCGCACGGCTGGAGGAGCTGCGCGCGCAGGCCGCCGCTCGGGTGCAAGCGACGTCGGCAGCCCTCGACGAACTCACGCACGACCGGCAGGGTTCGAACGACGACGACGAGCACGATCCCGAAGGGGTCACACTCTCGTCCGAGTGGTCGCGACTGACCGGGCTGGCCGAGGCGGCGGCATCCGAGCTCCGGCAGGTCGACGACGCGCTCGCGCGAATGGATGCCGGGACGTACGGCATCTGCGCGAACTGCGGCCGCCCGATCCCCGCCGGCCGGCTCGAGGTGCGTCCGTTCGCCGTGCACTGCGTCGCCTGCGCCGAGAAGCTCGGGCGTTGAGCCCGGACGGCGTACCCTGGCCGAGAATCGGAGGCACCATGACCATCCAGCCCAGAGACGTCGTCCGGGACGAGAACTTCGAGGGCTACCTCCTCGGCTCGCCCGTCAGCATCATCCGCGAGTATGCCACCACCCCCGGTAGCGGACCCCGCCTGCACCGGCATCCCTACGCCGAGACGTTCGTGATCCACCGCGGCAGAGCACTCTTCACCGTCGCCGATGGGCAGGTCGTCGGCGTCGGAGGGCAGATCCTCGTCGTGCCCGCGCTCGTCTCGCACCGCTTCGAGGTGCTCGACGGCGGCACCTACGAGGCCACGCATGTGCATGCGAACGACCGCTTCATCACCGAGTGGCTCGAATAGCACGAGTGGCTCGAACAGCGCAGTCGCACCGCCCGTCGGAGGACGCGAGTAGCATCCTCCGCATGACCATCAGACTTGAGAATGTCGGCATCGCCGTGCGCGACCTCGACGCGACGATCGCCTTCTTCACCGACCTCGGACTCACCGTGCTGGGAACGGACGAGGTCAGCGGCGAGTGGGCCGACACCGCGGTCGGGCTCGACGGCAACCACGCCAAGATCGCCGTGCTCCAGACACCCGACGGGCAGGGCCAGATCGAGCTCTTCGAGTACATCCACCCCGACGCGATCGAGACCGAACCCACGCTTCCGAACGAGATCGGGATGCACCGCATCGCCTTCGCCGTCGACGACATCGAGGAGTCGCTCGCGATCGCCGCCACGCACGGCCACTACCCGCTCCGCGGCGTGGCGAACTACCAGGACGTCTACAAGCTCACGTATCTTCGCGGCCCCAGCGGCATCCTGGTCATGTTCGCGCAGGACCTCACGAAGAGCTGACGCACCCGCTCTGGACAAGCCGACGACGTCCGCGTTCCTTCGCGAGCAACTCTCCCCTGTGCCAGAACTTCGCAGAACAGCACGAACTTCGCGGAGATACCGGGAGATTCCTGCGAAGTTCGCGTCGTTCTGCGAGATTCGCGCGGGGCTCCCCGCGACTCCCGCGCGCGATCAGACTCCCGAGACAGCCTCCGCGATCGCCGCACCCAGCTCGACCGTCGTGGCCGTGCCGCCCAGGTCAGGCGTGAAGGGGGCAGCATCCGCTCCTCGGGCGAGAACCTCCTCGATCGCGGCGAGAACGGCGGCGCCGGCATCCGGATATCCGAGGTGGTCGAGCATCATGGCGCCGCACCAGATCTGTCCGATGGGGTTCGCGATGCCGCGGCCGGCGATGTCGGGAGCCGAACCGTGTACGGGCTCGAACAGGCTCGGGAACAGGCCCTCGGGGTTGATGTTCGCGCTCGGGGCGATGCCGATCGTGCCGGTGCAGGCGGGTCCGAGGTCGGACAGGATGTCGCCGAACAGGTTGCTCGCCACGACCACGTCGAACCAGTCGGGGTGCAGCACGAAGTTCGCGGTGAGGATGTCGATGTGGAACTGGTCGCGCCGCACATCCGGGTACTCGGCGCCGACCGCAGCGACGCGCTCGTCCCAGTACGGCATCGAGATCGAGATCCCGTTGCTCTTCGTCGCCGAGGTCAGGTGCTTCGCCTCGCGCTTCTGCGCCAGGTCATATGCGTACCGCAGCACCCGGTCGACGCCCGTGCGCGTCATCACGGTCTCCTGCAGCACGAACTCGCGGTCGGTGCCCTCGAACATCCGCCCGCCGATCGACGAGTACTCGCCCTCGGTGTTCTCGCGCACGACCCAGAAGTCGATGTCTCCCGGCTCGCGCGCGGCCAGCGGCGAGACCACACCCGGCATGAGACGCACCGGCCGCAAGTTCACGTACTGGTCGAATGCGCGGCGGAACTGGATGAGGCTCCCCCACAGGCTCACGTGGTCGGGCACGACGTCGGGCCACCCGACCGCGCCGAAGTAGATCGCGTCGAACCCGCGCAGCGTCTCGAACCAGTCATCCGGCAGCATCTGCCCGTGCTTCTGCCAGTAGCTTGCGCTGGCGAAGTCGAACTCGGTGAATTCGAGGGAGAGGTCGAAACGGGATGCTGCGGCGCGAAGCACCCGCAGCCCCTCGGGCATGACCTCGGTGCCGATGCCGTCGCCGGCGATCACGGCGATGCGGTGGGTGGTCGTCATGGGTTTCCTTCCGGGGGGCATTCGGTCGTTCCGGTCGCGATATGTCAGCGAAAACGGGGCCGCTTCGGTGACATATTGCGACAGGAACGGGAAGTGAGCGTCAGAGCACGTCGCGCTCGGCGGGGTGGTGGCAGGCGACGCGGTGCGTGCCGCCGTGATCGATCAGCTGCGGAACCTCCTCGGCGCACACCTCTGTCGCCTTCCAGCAGCGGGTGCGGAAGCGGCATCCGCTCGGCGGCGAGACCGGACTCGGCACGTCGCCCGTCAGCACGATGCGCTCGCGCGCCCGCTCCGCCCGCGGGTCGGGAACCGGGATCGCCGACAGCAGCGCCTGGGTGTACGGATGCCGCGGCCGTTCGTACAGCTCATCGACGGGCCCCTCCTCCACGAGCTTGCCGAGGTACATGACGCCGACGCGGTCGCTGAGATGCCGCACCACCGACAGGTCGTGCGCGATGAAGAGGTAGGTGAGCCCGAGGTCGCGCTGCAGGTCGTCGAGCAGGTTCAGCACCCCGGCCTGCACGCTCACATCGAGCGCGCTGACCGGCTCGTCGAGCACGATCACCTCGGGCTCCACGGCGAGCGCCCGCGCGATGCCGAGCCGCTGCCGCTGTCCGCCCGAGAACTCGTGCGGGAACCGGTCGGCGTGCGCGGGGTTCAAGCCCACCTGCTTCAGCAGCTCTTCGACCCGACGCTCGTGCTGAGCCTTGTGCAGACCATGGATCACGAGCGGCTCGGTGAGCGTCGCGCGCACCGATTTGCGCGGATTCAGCGAGGCGTACGGATCCTGGAACACGAACTGGACGCGCCGGCGCAGCGCCCGCAAGCGCCCGCCCTCGACGCGCGTGATGTCCTGATCGCCGAGCAGGATCGAGCCGCCGTCGCTCGACTGCAGCCGGGCGACGCTGCGCCCGAGCGACGACTTGCCGCAGCCGCTCTCGCCCACGAGGCCGAACGTCTGACCGCCCGCGATCGACAGGCTCACGTCCGACACCGCCTGCACGACATCGCGGGTGCGGCCGAACAGTCCGCCGCCGACCTTGTACTCCTTGACGAGGTTGCTCACCGTCAGGCCGGTGCTCACGGCCGGCGGGTTCACGCCGAGCGGATCCGCCACGGGCTGGTTCACAGGACCGCCTCCTTCTGCCATTCGCCGACCCGCACGCACGCGGCGGTGTGGATGCCGGATGCCGTCGGCCCCTCGGCCTCGACGTCGGCACCGACAGCGAGCCCCCCGGCCGCCCCCACGGGCACCGCAGGCGGCACCACGACATCGCACAACCCGGCCACCGCGTGCGCACAGCGCGGTGCGAAGCGGCATCCGTCGGGCCATGCCGTCGCCACCGGAGGCTGCCCGGAGATCTGATACAGCCGCTCCTCGCGTGACGCGCGCCGGTCGATCCGCGGCAGTGAAGCGAGCAGCCCCGCCGTGTACGGATGCGCGGTCTCGTAGAAGAGCGAGTCGACGTCGGCCGTCTCGACCAGTCCGCCGGCATACATGACCAGGACGCGGTCGGCGGTGCCCGCGACGACGCCGAGATCATGCGTGATGAGCAGCACGGTCGTGCCGGTGCGCCGCTGCACCTCGCGCAGCACCTCGAGCACCTGCGCCTGCACGGTCACATCGAGCGCCGTCGTGGGCTCGTCGGCGATCAGCAGGTCGGGTTCGTTGGCGATGCTCATCGCGATCATCACGCGCTGCCGCATGCCGCCGGAGAACTCGTGCGGGTACCGATCGACGCGCAGTTCGGGCGAGGGGATGCCGACGATATCGAGCAGCTCCACCGCGCGCGCCCGCCGCTCGGTGGCCGTCGTGTCCGGCCGGTGCACGCGCACAGCCTCGACCAGCTGCTCGCCGACGCGCATGACCGGGTTGAGGGCGGTCAGCGCGTCCTGGAACACCACGGACACGTCCTTGCCCCGGATCTCGCGCAGCGCAGCATCCGACATTCCGACGAGTTCCTGACCCCGGAACTTTATCGATCCGGTGACCACGGCCTTCTTCGGCAGCAGTCCCATGATCGCCATCGCGGTCATCGACTTGCCCGAACCCGATTCGCCGACGATGCCGACCGTCTCACCCTCCCGGAGCACGAAGGACACGCCCTCGATCGCGCGGGCGAGCCCGGCATCCGTGGGGAAGCTCACCGACAGATCCGAGACCTCCAGAAGCACCGCGCTCACAGGTTCTTCCCCTGCGGGTCGAGCGCATCGCGCAGTCCGTCGCCGATGAAGTTGACGCACAGCACGGTCACGAGGATGAAGATTCCCGGGAAGTACAGCAGATACACCTGAGGGGTGCCGACGTAGCCCGCGGCCTGGCTGAGCATCGAGCCCCAGCTGGTCTGCGGCGGCTGCACCCCGAACCCGAGGAAGCTCAGGGTCGACTCGGCGATGATCGAGGATGCCACGGCCAGGCTCATCGCCACGACGATGACACCGGCGAGGTTCGGCAGCAGATGCGAGACGACGATGCGGAAGCCGGATGCTCCGATGCCGCGTGCCGCGTCGATGAAGTCCTTCTCACGGAGCGACAGCACCTGGGCGCGCACGACGCGGGCGATGTAGGTCCAGCCCAGCGCGGTGAGCGCCAGCACGATGGTGGTGGGTGACGGTCCGAGCCCCTGCAGGATCACCGCCAGCAGGGCGATCGCGGGAACGATGAGGAAGAGGTCGGTGATGCGCATGATGAGCTCGCCGATCCAGCCACCCACGTAGCCGGCGATCGCACCGAGGGCGGTGCCGACGACGGTCGCGAGCAGGGCGACGGCGAGGCCGATCGCGAGCGAGATCTGCCCGGAGAAGAGGATCTCGCTCAGGTAGTCGCGGCCGAGCTCGTCGGTGCCGAGCCAGTGCGCGCCCGAGGGCGGGGTGGGTCCGGTGAGGAGGTCCTGCTGACCCTGCGGATACGGCGCGATCCACCCGGCGCCGAAGCACGCGACCAGCAGGATCACCAGCACGATCAGACTGACCACGCCCAGTCGGTGCCGCAGGAACCCCTTCAGGAGCTGCCTGGCCGGAGCCTTCTGCGGTTCCTGTTCACCGAGCAGCTCTTCGCGCCCGGCGATGCCTGCACCGCTCATGACAGTCTCACTCTCGGGTCGAGCACCGCGTAGGCGATGTCGGCGATCAGGTTGCAGAGCACCACGGCGACGGCTACCACGATCATCCAGGGCAGCAGCACGAACACGTCACCGGCGACGAGCGACTGCAGGAACAGGCGCCCCATCCCGGGGATCGCGAAGATCTGCTCGGTCACGACGAGCCCGCCGATGAGGATCGCGGCGTCGAGCGCGACGACCGTGACGAACGGGGCGAGCGAGTTGCGCACCGCGTGCCGCCAGATGACCTGCCGACGCGGCACCCCCTTCGCGCGAGCGGTGCGAACGTAGTCGCTGGAGAGCGCGTCGAGCATCGCGGCGCGGCCGAACCGGCTCCACGAGGCGACCAGCGCGATCATGAGCGCGGCCACCGGCAGGATCAGGTGGCGGATGTAGTCGAGCATCCCGGTCTGTCCCGGCGAGTTCAGGCCGATGAAGTAGAGCGGGGGCTCGCTGAGCCCGAACGCCTCCTTCGGCCACACCGCGAACGTCTGGATGAGGATGAGTCCGAACCAGAACGCCGGCATCGCGATGCCGAGGTAGGAGGCTCCCGTGAGCAGGTTGTCGCCGAGCGAGTACTGCCGCCGCACCGCCGAGTAGACGCTGATCCCGCCGGCGATGAGGATCGCGATCAGCAGTCCCCAGAACGCCAGCTGCAGCGTGGGCCACAGGGCTTCGCCGATCAGGGGGAGCACCGGAGTGCCCGTGCGCGTGCTCGTGCCCCAGTCGCCGACGACCATAGACCGCAGCCAGAGGAAGTACTGCTCGGGGATCGAGCGATCGAGCCCCAGACGTTCGACCTCGCGGGCGAGCGCGGTCGGATCCTGCGCCAGTCGGAGCTTCGCGAGCGGATCGAAGGTCGCACGCACCGCCCAGAAGAGCACGAAGGAGGCGACGAGGATCACCGGGATCGAATACAGCACCCGTCGTGTGATGAACGTGATCATGTCGTCGCCTCCTTCCTGTGCGATTACTCGGCCGGCCGTCTCGCGGGATCAGCCCGCGAGACCCCACTCGGCGAGGTTCCAGAACGGCCCCTCGATCGGGTTGATCTGCAGCGGGCCGCCCACCTTCTCGCTCCACAGCAGCACGTTCGGCACGGCGTCGAGCGGGAGAGAGGGCACGTTCTCGGCGATCAGGGCGTCGCCTTCATGGGATGCCGCGATGCGGGCATCCGTGTCGATCTCGCTGTCGACCTGGGTGAGCAGGTCGTCGAGGCCGGGGATGTCGGCGCGGTAGAAGTTGATGCCGGAGAATCCGTTCGCCTCGCTCGGGATGTTGACCGAGGAGAAGGTCGCGCTGAGGGTGGGGTCCGGGAAGGTGTCGACCAGCGCCCAGATGCCGGCCTGGAAGTCACCCTCCGGTGCGATCGTGCCGAACAGGTCGGCAGGGGTCACCTGATCGATGGTCATCTCGAACCCGGCATCCGCCAGCTGCGACTGCAGTACCTGCACCGTGAGGTCGCGGCGCTTGTTGCCGGCCAGCGTCTTGATCGAGAACGTCGCGGTCTCGCCGGACTTGGCCCAGACGCCGTCGCCGTTCTTCTTCCAGCCGTCGCCCTTCATCAGCTCGTCGACCTTGTCGAGGTCGAGCGTGTACTGCGAGAAGTCGTCGGAGGCGAACGGAGCGACCATCGGGGAATTGAAGCTCTGCTGCGCCTTGTCGATGCCGAGGCTGCCGAAGAGGCGCTTGACGATGGCGTCGCGGTCGATGGAGTAGGCGAGCGCCTGACGGACCGCGACCGAGTCGAAGGGAGCGGCAGCGTTGTTCAGCCAGATCGCCTCGAGGTTGCCGCTGCGGGCATCGACCTGCGACTTCACGCCGGGAAGGCCGGCCTCGATCTGGGTGAGCGCGTCGAGCTGCGGAGTCGGTGCGAGCACGCTGACCTGTCCGCTCTTCAGAGCCTGGAACGCGGCCGTGGTGTCGGGCAGGAACAGGAAGGTGACCTTGTCGAGGTGCGGCTTCTCGCCCCAGTAGTTCTCGTTCGGCACGAGAGTGACCGACGTGCCGCGGGTCCACTTCTCGATCTTCCACGGTCCGCCGCTGAAGTCGTAGCCGTCGGCCATCATCGCGCCCCGGTCCTGACCCTCGAGGATGTGCGCGGGCATGATGCCGTAGACGCTGAACAGCGTGCGCCATCCGGCGAAGGCGGAGTCGAGGGTGACGACCGCCTTCTGCGGGTCGCTGACGTCGACGTCCGTGATGCGGTCGTACCCGGTCTTGTCGAAGATGTCGTCGCCGTCGCGGATCTGCAGCGCGGTGTAGGCGAAGTCGGCCGAGGTGATGGGCTCGCCATCCGACCACACGGCTTCCGGATTGATGTCGTAGGTGACCGTCTGCGTGCCGTCTTCGGCGACCTCGGCGGTCGGCTCCCCCGTGACGAGGTCCGAGGGCTGCGGCACCCACTCGTCGTCGACGAGCCGGGTCTCGAACACGGCGGGCATGGTGGGGATCTGCATGACGTACGTGCCCCAGATGGAGCCGCCGCAGGTGGCGATCCAGTCGGCGCAGTCCGGCTCCTGCTCGGCGCCGATGACGAGCTCGCCGCCGTCGACGACGGCGACCTCCTCGTTCGTCTCCGCCGGAGTGGGCGACGCGCTGCAGGCTGCGAGTGAGCCGATGAGGGCGGCGACGGTCAGAGCTGCGAGGGCTCCGCGACGGGAAGGACGGGATGAGGGTACAGCGGTGCGAAGCAGTGATTTCGACATGGACGGATCTCCAGTGAGCGTGCGACGAAGGAACAATGCAGAGGTGCTGTGGTGCGGGTGTGGTCCGACTCTAGAACCGTCCGGAATAGATAGCAAGCCTTTTAGTCAATGTTCCTGACTAGGGGCGAGACCGGCGGCATCCCAGCGTTCGCCGGCGAGGGTTCGGAGTGCCAGTTCCTGCATGCGGAGCTGATCGTGCGCGGCCCCGCGCAGCCCGGTGGGCTCATGCCCGCCGTCGAAGATCTCCAGCACCGCGTCGCCGCCGCGCGCTCGCAGCCGGTCGACGTACCCCTGCACGCCGACGACGGGCGTGCGGGTGTCGATCGACCCCTGATTGATCCAGACGGATGCCGTGACGTCGTCGAGATAGGTGATCGCCGAGAACCGGGAGACGAGCTCGGGGGGCACCCACGAGCTCCACACCGTGCGCACAGCAGGGTTCATGGCCTCGATGGTCACCGACCAGTCGGCCACGGCGACGTGCGCGAGACCTCCGGCGAACAGCTCCGGGAGGCGGCCGATGCTCAGGAGCGTCATGTGCCCGCCGTACGACGCCCCGGTGATGAATGTGGATGCCGGATCGGCGAGCCCCTGCGTGCGGAGCCAGCCGATCGCCGCAGCGACGTCCTCTATCTCGCGGTCGCCGCCGACGTTCCAGAACCCCTCGCGGAACGCGCGCCCGAAGGTCACCGAGCCGCGGTAGTTGAGCGACGCGTACGCGAAGCCGGCGTCGAGCCAGGCCTGGGCAGAGGGGTGGTAGCCATCGACCGTCACCAGCATCGGCCCGCCGTGGATCTCGAGGATCGTGCCGAGCGGCTCCCGCCCCGCGGGGCGCGCCGACCACAGCTGCACCGGCGTGCCATCGGCGCTCGTGACGAGCGTCGAGGTCAGCGGCTGCCCGGATGGCACGGGTGCGGGGGCGATCAGGGTCGTCTCAGCGCCGTCGATTGCGACCTCCGTGACGTGCAGCGGGACCGCCCAGCTCGAGTGCATCGCCCGGACGGCGCCGCTCGGCGCGTAGTAGGAGGTCCAGTAGTACGGATGCAGGTTCGCGATGTCGGGCTCGGCGAAGCTACCGCCCTCGAGCACGGTGCGCACCGCGGCATCCGCCTCGTCGATCTCGATGAGCCGATGGATGCCGCCGTCGACGTGCAGCGCGAGGATGCGCCCGCTCGGCGCATGCCAATCGAGGGCGAGCACTTCGCCGGCGAGTTCAGGGAGGTCGAAGTCACGGCGTTCGCCGGTGCGCGGATTCCAGATGGCCGGGCGCGAGAAGCCGCTGCGCTCAGTGGTGAGGAGCAGGCGGTCGTCGCCCGCGACCGACGAGAAGCGCACACCGCGGACGGGCCCGTCCGGCAGGTCGTCGAGGGTCGCGACGATCGCGCCGGATGCGGCATCCACCACCGTCAGCAGCGGACGACGGATGCCGGGGTTGTGGGCCGTCGTGTCGACCGACACCAGGGAGGCGTCGGAGGAAGGCAGGCCGAACCAGGCCTCGACCGGGTGCGAGTACACGACCTCGGGTTCGCCCCACGGAGCAGCGGGAATCGCGAGGACGTGGAAGCCCTGTTCATCGACGACCGTCGCGACGAGGGCGGATCCGTCGAAGGACATCTCGAGTCCGCGCAGTACGTAGGGTTCGCGTCCCGGAGTGAGCGCGACGCGCTCGGCGCCGTCGGGAGAGATGGCGACGAGGGCGCCCACCTCCGACCCGCCGCCGTCGTCGAGGTCGACGATCCAGCGGCCGTCGGGGGTGACGATCGCCCCCATGCTCACATCGAACGGCAACAGGGGCCCCGGGGCTTCCGGCGCGCGCCACAGGCGCCCGCGCGCACCCTCGGGGTGGTTCTCGATCACGATGGCGAGGTCGGCCGCGCCCGCCGCCGGGCGCACGGTCAGGAGGTACGGAACGGTGAAGCGCTCGTCCACGACCTTCTTCATCGCATCTTCCGTGGTGTGCAGCATCCTTGCTTCCCCTCGTCGTCGCCAGTGTCGTTGACTATAACATTGGCTAAGGTCGGCGACCAGAGGTCGTGGCATTGACGACGAGCATGACAAGGGCCGTGACGACGGTGAGGTACCGTGAGTCTGCGTGACCGACGCTCGGCACGACAGCGAAACGGAGAACTCGATGGCGACTCGGAAGGCCGAAGGTCAGGCGAAGGCGCCGGCCCGCACGAAAGGCACCGCCGCACGCCCCCGCCGCGCCCGCGACTCGCTCAGCCGCGACATCATCGTGGCCGCCGCCGACCGCGTCGTCGAGCGGGAGGGCCTCGACCGGCTGACGTTCCAGGCGATCGGCGAGGAGCTCGGCGCTCACCCGACCTCGATCTACCGGCACTTCCGCGACAAGGACGAGCTGCTCCTCGCCCTCATCGACACCCTCCGCGCCCGCTCGTACAGCGGCGGCATGGTCACGACCGACGACTGGCTCGCGGACCTCCGCACGCAGGCGCACCTCATCCACGACCACTACATGCGCTACCCCGAGTTCGCCCTGCAGATGGCGCTGCGCCGCCCCACCGACTTCTCGTCGATGGAGTTCTCGATCGGCGCGCTGCGCCGCGGCGGGTACGACCGGGAGCAGGCCGCCCTGTACGCGCGCGCACTCGGTCAGCTGATCCGTTCGGCATCCAGCATCCAGGCCGCACTCCTCGCGATGCCCGCCGACGTGCAGGACGCCGACGAGCTCACCTGGCAGATGGACTACCGTCGCCTCGACCCCGCCGATTTCCCGAACATCACCTGGGCCGGAGAGAGCCTGCCCGGCGTGCGCGACCCGCGTGGGTGGGAGACCGCACTCGACCTGCTGCTGGAGAGCATCGAGCGGCACGCGCCCGGCGCCTGAGTCCGCCGCTACCCGCGGAGAACGCGCCGTCGGGCGGAGCCTCCCCCACGGATCATCCGCCCGTGACCGAGTTCTCCTCCGGATGCTGCGCCGGCGCACCGGTGAGCTCGTCGAGCATCCCGACGAGCAGTTCGATGCGCTCCATCATCGAACCGATCGACACCCACTCGTGGTCGGCGTGCGCACCGGCCCCGCGGGGCCCGAGGCCGTCGAGGGTGCGCGCTCCGACCGCCGCGGTGAAGTTGCCGTCGGATGCTCCGCCGGCTGAGACCGCCTCGATCTCCGGATGCTGCAGGCGCGCAGCCACGCGACGGGCGCAGTCGAGCAGCTCCGCCGACACGGTCTCCTCCATCGGCGGGCGGTTGATGCCGCCCGAGACCGCGACGCTCACTCCGTCGGTGTGCGCCTCCAGCCGGTGCATCTCGGTGTCGACGCGTTCGAGTTCGTCGAGGGTCCACGCCCGCACGTCGATGCGCAGTTCCGCACGCTCGGGGATGACGTTGGTCGCGGTGCCCGCCTGGGCGACCGTGGGGCTCACCGTCGTGCCCCGCTCGTCGTCGGCGAGGCGGGGCAGCGCCAGCACGTGGTGCGCGAGCTCGGTGAGCGCGCTCCGCCCCTTCCACGGCTCGAGACCGGCGTGGGCCGCGCGGCCGGTGAGATCGACGCGGTAGATGCTGCCGCCACGGCGGGCGATCTTGAGCGCCCCGTCGAGGCTGGGCTCGAGCACCAGGACCGTGCCGGCGCGTGCCGCCTCGCGCTCGATCAGCCCTCGCGAGGTGAGCGAGCCGGTCTCCTCGTCGCTCGTCAGCAGCACCGACACCGCGCCCCGACGAGCGACCTGTTCGAGCGCCTCGGCCACGATCACGATGCCGGCCTTCATGTCGAAGACACCCGGACCGGTGGCATCGTCACCCTCGAGGCGGAACGGCCGTTCGAGGATCGTGCCCTTCGGGAAGACGGTGTCGACATGACCGAGGAGGAGCACCGACGGTGCGTCGCCGCCCGGCCAGAGCAGGTGCTCGATGCCGTCGACGACCTCGACCTCGGGCTCGCCGATGAGCGGATGCAGCCAGGATCGGATCAACCGCTGCGCGGCCGCGAGTCCGTCGGCGTCACCGGTCGGCGTCTCGATGTCGACGAGCTCGGCGAGCCGCTCGACCACCCGGTCCCGGGCGCTCATGCGGCCACCGCGATCGTGGCGAGGAACGTCCGCAGTGCGGCGGCGGTGGCGGCCGGTGCCTCTTCCGGCAGATAGTGGTCCGCCTCGATCCCCGCGCCGACGACCTCCGGTGCATACGGCGCCCAGGTCTCGAGCACGTCGAAGCTTCGCCCGACGTAGCTGTGCCTGCCCCAGAGCGCAAGCACCGGGGCCTCGACCGTGCGCCCGGCATCCCGATCCGCGCGGTCATGCTCGAGGTCGACGGTCGCCGCGGCGCGGTAGTCGGCACCGGAGGCGAACACGGTGTCGAGGTCGAAGCAGCGGAGGTACTCGTCGTAGGCAGCGGGGAGCCCATCGCCGTGGTGCCGTCGGCCCGTGAACCGGCTGCGCAGCCAGGTCTCCCGATCGGCTCCGATCAACGCCTCCGGCATCCCGTCGTCACGCGCAAGGAAGAACCAGTGGAAGTACGCGGTCGCCATGTCGCGGTCGACGTTCTCGAACATGTGCAGGGTCGGCACGATGTCGAGCACGGCCAGCGCCGACACGGCATCCGCATGGTTGAGGGCCATCCGATGCGCGACCCGCCCGCCGCGGTCATGCCCAATCACCGCGAACCGCGGAAAGCCGAGCTCGCGCATCAGCACCACCTGGTCGTTCGCCATCTCGCGCTTGGCATAGTGCGCGCCGCGGGGCTTCGCGGAATCGCCGTACCCCCGCAGATCGGCCGCGACGACGGTGTGCTCGACCGCCAGGGCGTCGGCGACCTCGTTCCACATGGCCTTCGTCTCGGGGTAGCCGTGCAGCAGCAGGACGGGGGAACCGGAGCCGCGCACCTCGGCCGCGATCGCGATCCCGTCGCAGTCCACCGTCATCGTGCGGGGTGTGGTCATCGTCGTCCCACTCTCGAAGTCCAGTCAGTAAGTCAATCTCGTTGACTATAGCAATGACCAGCCCGCTCGACCAGACCGCGCATCGCGAGGACTGCCGTCAGAGCGTCGCGAACGCGGCTGTCGCGCAGAGCACGCCGACGCCCAGCAGGATCGGCGCACCGAGGATGCCGCACCAGAAGCTCCGCGCCGCGACCTCATCCTTCACGAGCGCGGCGACGACCGCCGCGGCCGTCACCAGCACACCGGCGACGGCGAAGACCGGCTGTGCGAAGACCCACGCCAGCGGGAGGAAGTGGATGCCGACGATGGCGAGCACGAGCGGGGCGATGAGGTCCTGCCGCTTGCGCTTCCGCGCCCAGATCGCGAGCACCACGATCGCGAGCACCTCGAGCCAGAAGATCACGAGGTACCAGACGAAGGCCGGACCACCGACGACGATGGCCGTCGGCGAGCCCCAGTTGCGGATCGCCGCCGGGATGCTCACGCCGGCGAGCGCGGCCCCGCCGAGGCTCAGCGCGCCGAGCACGACCCGCCAGATCCAGTGCTTCGGCGGACGCTCCTGGCCCCAGCCCGCCCACACGAACGACGCGACTCCGAAGATCGCGCCGGTCATCAGCAGGTCGCGCGGGAACTCGGTGAGGATCATGGGGCCAGGGTAGCCGGGATGCCCGCCCGCGTCCGGGCATCCCGGCATTCGGGTCGCGGTCCGGCCGCTCAGCGCGCCCGCGCCTCGACCGCCGCGACCAGCTCCGACACATCATGCCGCGCGGGGTTCACGCGCAACCTCGTGCCGTCGGCGGCCGTGACGACCAGCATCCGCCGTGCGCCCGTGCCGCGCATGCGGTGGCTGACGATGTCGCGGTAGCGGATGCTGCGCTCCGCGCCGAAGAGTGTCCGGAAGGCGATGCGGTCGGCGCCCGGCGCGAGGTACCAGTTGCGGTAGGCCAGCAGGACCAGCAGCGCGGCCGCGACCAGAACGACCGATGCGATGCGGTACGGCACCGGATCCCGCATGTCGCCGCTGCCGAACCCGAGCACCGACGCGAAGAGCCCGAGCACGAGCAGGGCCGCTGCCGTCCACCCGACGTACCGCGGCAGGCGGATGCGATCCGGCGTCCGCTGGTGACCGCGATTCGGCCGCGTGAACAGCGACCGCACGAGCACCACGACGATGATGAGCGCCACCGCGAGAAGGACGAGCTTCAACACGAGGCCGGGGATCATCCTCTGACGCTACCAAGCCCCGGGCCGCGCTCGCGCCGAGGAACACGTCCGGCACAGGGCATGATGGATGAGGCGCGAACGATGAGGGAGTACGACCTGTGACTGACACGATCCGACCGATCGTCGTGATGGGCGTCTCCGGTGTGGGCAAGACCACCATCGGCGAGCTGCTCGCGGAGCGACTGGGCGCCGATTTCGTGGATGCCGACGACCTGCACGGTCCGGCGAATGTCGCCAAGATGAGCGCGGGCATCCCGCTCGAGGATGCCGACCGCTGGCCGTGGCTCGATCGGGTCGGCGCGGTCCTCGCGGCCGAAGACGATGTCGTCGTCGCCTGCTCCGCGCTGAAGCGCAGCTACCGCGACCGCCTCCGCGCGACCGCCCCCGACACGCTCTTCGTGCACCTCGACGCCGCGCCGGCGCGGGTCGCCCTGCAGGCCGAGGAGCGCGATGGACACTTCATGCCGCCCGCCCTGCTGCAGTCGCAGATCGAGACCCTCGAGCCCCTCGAGGCCGACGAACCCGGCATCCGCATCATCGTCGACGCGCAGCCCGACGCCCTGATCGATCGCATCGAGCGGGAGCTGACCGATGTCGCGGAGCAGTCCGCGAAGTAGGCTGAGGGATCATGGATCAGTGGTGGAACTACTGGTGGCTCATCTTCCCCCTCTTCGGTATGGCCGGCGGGGTCGCGAAGGCGTGGGAGCGCGCCGCGCGGCGGCGTCATGAGCGGCGCCTCGAGACGCTGAAGATGAAGGCCCAGTTGAAGACCGCCGAGATCGAGGCGCGGGCGATGAACCAGCAGATGAAGCGCCGCGGTCCGTCCATCGTCGACACCACGGCATCCGTCGCTCCGAACGAGCTGCTCGTGCGCCTGTTCGCCGAGCACGACGAGATCACCGCCCGCTGGCTCGACTATGAGCTCGACGTCGCCAAGCTGATCGCGTTCCCCGCCATGAGCGACGGCCGCCAGCCGCTGACGGCCGCCTTCCTCCGCGCGAAGAAAAATGCGGATGCTCTGCGTCCGGCATCCGCCGAGGGCAAGGCCACCGAGCACCAGGTGGCCGAATACCTGCAGGCCGTCGGCGACTACGCGGTCGCGTTCGAGATCGCCGAGAAGGACGCCCGCCGCCTGCGGGACTCGACCTTCACCGAGCCGGAGCGCAAACGACTCGACCGCGCGCAGCAGCTGCTCAAGGTCGCGATCGATGAGTCGGCCACCCAGTCCGAGCGCAATGTCGCCTACAAGCGCGTGCGCGAAGAACTCGACGGGCTCATACTGCTCTCCGACGACGCGGTCACCGTGCTCGAGAAGCAGGTGGCGCAAGAGATCGCGGCGCCGATCGCGCCGGCGGCGCAACCCGAACCGAGCGCGGAACCTCACCCCGAGCCGATGCGGATGCCGGTGGCGGAGCCGCGGCATCCGACTCCGCGTGAGGGCGTATGACCCCCGAGAACGTCACCGGTCCGGTCGCGCATCACGCCGAGACCCCCGTGTGGTGGCCGGGCTGGGGCGGACTCCGCTACGCGGACGGGCACGCCGGCGACCTGCTCACACTCCGCGATGACGGCGTGACCCGTCGGCACATCGACGACGAGTACCTCGCGTTCGCCCGACCGCGCACGAACGGTGGGTTCGTGGCCGTGGGCGCCCGCACCCTGTACCTGGCGGATGAGCCCGACGGCGACACCCGGGCCGTCGCGACCCTGCTCGACGACCCGGCGGTGCGCATGAACGACGGATGCTGCGACCCTCGAGGGCGTCTGCTCACGGGCTCGATGGCGTACGACGCGGCGCCGGATGCCGGTGTGCTGCTGCGCCTCGACGCCGATCTCGCCGTGACCACGATCCTGCCGAAGACGTCGCTGTCGAACGGGATCGCGTACTCCCCCGACGGTCGCCGCGTCTACCACGTCGACACCGTCGCACAGCGGATCGACGTGTTCGACGTCGTCGACGGCGAGCTCAAGGGCCGGCGGATGCTGGCGCGCATCCCCGACGGCGAGGGAAGCCCCGACGGTCTCACGGTCGCGGCCGACGGAACCGTCTGGGTGGCGATCTGGGGCGGTTCGGCCGTGCACGCCTACGCTCCGGACGGATCGCTCATCGAGCGCATCGAGCTTCCCGTTCCGCAGGTGAGCGCCTGCACGTTCGGCGGCGACGACCTCGGCACGCTGTTCATCACGACGTCGGCCCAGGACATGCCCGCCGATCACGGCACCGAGGCAGGATCGCTGTTCGCGGTGACGCCCGGGGGTGCGCGGCATGCCGGTGCTGCCCTTCGCGGGCTGACAGACGCGGCCGAACCACAAGGGCTGGGGAACACCGGCTCGGAGAACAGAGGACTGATGGCGCACAAGAAGACGATCGTGATCACCGGAGCATCCGATGGGATCGGCGCCGCCGCGGCCCGGCAGCTCGCGTCGTCAGGGAGCCGGCTGCTGCTCGTCGGCCGCTCGGCCGAGAAGACCGCGGCGATCGCCCAGGAGACCGGCGCCGAGCACCTCACCGCCGACTTCGCCCGTCTCGACGACGTCCGCGCACTCGCGGAGCAGATCGCCGAGCGGGTGGGCGGCCACGGCATCGACGTGCTCGCGAACAACGCCGGCGGCATCTTCGGAGACCGGACCCCGACCGTCGACGGGTTCGAGAAGACGATCCAGGTCAATCACCTCGCGCCCTTCCTGCTGACGAACCTGCTGCTGCCGCAGCTGCTCAAGACGGATGCCGCGGTCGTCAACACCTCGAGCATCGGGCACCGGATCTTTGGGCACATCGACGTCGATGACCTCGACAACCGCAAGAAGTACAGCGCCAACAAGGCCTACGGCGACGCGAAGCTCGCGAACGTGCTGTTCACCAAGAGCCTGCACGCGAAGTTCCACGCGCTCGGCCTGAGCGCGGTGGCCTTCCACCCCGGAGTCGTCCGCACGAACTTCGCGGCGGAGTCGTCGAGCGTCATGCGGCTGATCTACCGCACGCCGCTCAAGCACCTGCTCACGATCAGCACCGACAAGGGCGGCGAGACGCTGCGCTGGTTCATCGAGGGCACGCCCGGTGAGACCTGGCAGTCGGGTGCGTACTACGACGAGCGCGTGCTGACGATGCGCGTGAACCCCCAGGTCGAGGATGCCGCCCTCGCCGAAGCCCTCTGGCAGAAGAGCGCCGAGCTCGTCGGCCTCGACGCTTGACCGCCGCAGGTTTTCGAATCGCGCAACTGGGTCGAAAACCAGCCTGAGAAGCCCCATTCACGCGATTCGAACCGATCACGAAAGCAGGAACACCATGCAGATCGACCTCACCGGCAAGACCGCACTCGTCACCGGATCGACCCAGGGCATCGGGCGCGCGATCGCCACGACGCTGGCGGATGCCGGGGCGCGCGTCGCCGTCAACGGACGCAGCGCCGACACCGTGGCATCCGTCATCTCCGAACTGCAGGCCGAGAAGCCCGAGCGCGACCTCGTCGCCGCCCCGGGCGATGTGACCGACCAGACCGGGGCGGATGCCGTGCTCGCAGCATCCGGCGACATCGACATCCTGGTCAACAACCTCGGCATCTTCGGCGCGACGCCCGCGCTCGAGATCACCGACGACGAATGGCGCCGCTACTTCGACGTCAACGTGCTCGCCGCCGTGCGTCTGATCCGCGCGACTCTGCCGGGCATGAAGGAGCGCGGCTGGGGCCGGGTGCTCGACATCGCCAGCGACTCGGCGGTCGTGATCCCGGCCGAGATGATCCACTACGGCATGTCGAAGACCGCGCTGCTGGCCGTCTCGCGCGGATTCGCGAAGGATGCCGCGGGCACCGGCGTCACCGTGAACTCGGTCCTCGCCGGCCCCACGCACACCGGCGGTGTCGAGGACTTCGTCTACGAGCTCGTCGACAGTGCGCTGCCGTGGGACGAGGCGCAGCGCGAGTTCATGAAGCTGCACCGTCCGCAGTCGCTGCTGCAGCGGCTCATCGAGCCCGAGGAGATCGCCAACATGGTCGCCTACCTCGCCTCTCCCCTGGCATCCGCGACGACCGGTGCCGCCGTGCGCGTCGACGGCGGGTACATCGACTCGATCGTGCCGTAGGAGATCCCGGACTACGCAGATTCCCGCGGCTCGCCTGGCTGGACTTCCGCAGCGCTGCTCTCCCTCACGGTGAGCTCGGGTTCGAGCAGCTCAGACTCCACTTCCCCGCCCGCCATGCGGGCGATGAGCAACTCCACCGACCGAGCACCCATCTCCTCGTGCGGCGACTTCACGGATGACAGGGCGATCGGGAGCTCTCGGGCCAGTGACACGTCGTTGTATCCCACGACGGCGATGTGCCGCCCGGCGGTGAGACCGGCGTCGCGGATGGCTCCCATGGCTCCGATGGCCGCGAAATCGTTCACAGCGAAGATCGCCGTCGGCGGATTCGGAGACCCGAGCAGCTCGACAGCGGCAGCGTGTCCGGCCTGGGTATCGAACCCCGACCTGATGACCCGATCCTCACGGACGGCCACGCCCATGTCGTTCGCCGCTCGGAGGAATCCTGCAGTCCGGTCGAGACCGGTGCTCGCGTAGTCCTGGCCGGCGATGACGGCGAGTTCTCGATGGCCGTTCTCGATGAGGTGCCGCGCGACGAGCGCGCCGCCCGCCGCGTCATCGCAGGTCACGCTTGGATAGGTGGCGGAGCGTCTGCTGACCAGGACGAACGGTATCCCTCGCTCCTGGAGCGAAGCCAGGAGCGCGTCGTCGACGAACCGCGCGTCACCCAGAATGAGGCCATCCACACGACGCTTCAGCAGCATGTCGGCCTTGATGCCCCGGTCGTCATCGCGATCGTGGGTGTTCGTGACCATGGTCAGAACGCCGTGCGCATTGGCCTGTCGCTCGATGCCCTCATAGATGTTGGCGAGGACCAGGTCGCTGAGTCTCGGTACGAGCACGCCGATGGTGTTCGTCTTCTTCAGACGCAGGTTGGCCGCGGAGGGGTTGCGCTCGAAACCGATCCGGTCGGCGACCTCGCGTACGCGTGCGAGCGTGGCGGCCGAAGCCACCCTCACACCGGCCTGGTGAGGGGAGAGCGCCCGCGAAACCGTCGAGGTGTGCACGGATGCGAGTTCCGCCACCGTGCGAAGGGTTGGTCGCCCCATGGCATCGAGGAAGGGCAGCTCGCTCGCGTCGTCGAGTGTCGTGTCGCCACTCTGCGTCATCGAGAACCCCCGTGCCTCACCGTGACTCCATTGTGGCATCCGCTCTTGCCATCGGCCGACTCTGCTCCTATGCTTGCACAATCGATTGGCACAAACGATTGGGCAAGGATGCGCATCGCTCTCGTCGCTACCGGCGGCACCATCTCCAGCGTCACGCTCGGCGACGGCAGCAGGTCGGCCTCGCTGCAGGGCGCTGAGCTGGTCGCAGCGTCGGGCTTGCCGAGCGACATCGACGTCCGCGTCTCGGATCTCCGCCCCCGCGGCAGCTATTCCTTCAGTCTGAGCGACATGTCCGAGATCGTGGATGCCGTCGCGACAGCGCTTCTCGATGAGGTCGACGGAGTCGTCGTCACGCACGGGACGGACACCCTGGAGGAGACGGCGATGCTCGCCGACATCCGTCTTCACGATGCGCGTCCCGTCGTCTTCACCGGCGCCCAGCGGACGTCGGACGAGACGGATGCCGATGGCGCACGGAATCTGCGTGACGCCGTGACCGTCGCGACGTCACCGCAGGCACGCGGGCGCGGCGTGCTGATCGCCTTCGGAGGGCATGTGCTCGCCGCACGGGCCACCACCAAGACCGATACGACCGCTCTCGACGCATTTCGACCGGCGGTCCGAACTGATATCGGGATGGTGCGCGACGGCGTCTTCGCGCCGACCAACGATTCTGCCGGGCGACTCACACCGCACCTTCCCGGCGCCGGTCCGGCCGCGCGCGTCGAGATCATCCACGCGTACGGCGGGATGGGCCGCACCCTGCTCGACGCCTGCCGGAACGCCGGAGTCGACGGCCTGATCGTCCAGGGCACAGGATCGGGGAATGGGAACCCCGACGTGCTCGCCGCGTTACCAGAGCTGCGCGCAGCGGGAATCGTCACCGTCATCACCTCTCGTGTCCCTTCCGGACCTCTTGCCGCCCGGTACTCGCGGTCCGGCGGTGGCCGCGACCTCGTCGATGCCGGCGCGATCCTGTCCACCGACCTGCGCGCGTCGCAGGCCAGGGTGCTGCTCGCCACCCTCCTCGACGCGGGCGCGTCCGTCCGGGAGATGCGTGCGGCTTTCGCACCGGATGCCGCCGCCAGCAGTCCATCGACCTCTTCCAGAATCACACCGCCATCGATCATCAAGGAGCTGTCATGACAACCCCCCGCTCATCAACCGCGCCGGCCACGAGCGCTGTCACCGTCGCCGCCGTGCAGTCGGACCCGCAGGTCGGGCTCGAGAACAAGCAGGAGAACGTGGCCGCCACCCTGCGGCAGATCGCAGAGGCCGCGGGCAAGGGTGCCCGTCTCATCGTGCTTCCCGAGCTCGCCAGCACCGGCTACTCGTTCGACACCCGGGACGAGGCCTTCGCTCATGCCGAGCCCGTGCCGGAAGGGCCGACGTGCTCCGAATGGATCCGAGCTGCCGCGGAGCACGACGTGTACATCGTCGCGGGCATCGCCGAGTCGGAGGGCGTCAAGCTCTACGACACCGCAGTCCTGATCGGTCCGGAGGGATATATCGGGCGCTACCGAAAGACACACCTGTGGAACCGCGAGAAGCTCATCTTCACCCCGGGGTCTGAGTACCCCGTCTTCGAGACCCGGATCGGACGCATCGGCCTGCTGGTCTGCTGGGATATCTGGTTCCCCGAGGTAGCCAGGATCCTCACCGCCCAGGGCGCTGATGTCATCTGCTCCGTGAACAACTGGGTGTGGACGCCCCCGCCCCTCTTCGACGACGCGGGCAACTGCATGGCGAGCTATCTCACCATGGGCGCCAGCCACGCGAACAGCGTGCCGATCGTCGCGGCCGACCGGGTCGGCGAGGAGCGAGGCGGGAAGTTTCTCGGCTGCTCGCTCATCACCGGCGTCAACGGCTGGCCCATCGACGGCATCGCCGACGCGGAGGCGGAGACGATCAAGTACGCCGAGCTGGACCTCGTCGCCTCCCGCTCGGCCGTCGTCTGGGGGCCGCTCAACGACCTGCCGCGCGACCGTCGCACCGACCTCTACGACGAGCTGCTCGGCTACGACGGCACGCCCACCGTGCGGTGACGGACATCCGATCATGACTTCGACGACACGACCCACGGTCGAGAAGAGCGAGCTGCGGCTTCCCGGTGTTCTCACCGGAGCGGTCATCGCCGTGGCCGCCGGCCTCGCCCTGAGCGGGCTGCTGCGCCTCCTCTCGACCGACACCTCCGACGCGTTCGCCTCGTGGCTCGAATCCCTGCCCGAGGACGGGTGGTCGCGCGTGCTCTGGTTGATGAGCGACATCACCGAGCCGCAGTTCTACGCCTCGCCCGTCGCATCCGTCGGGCTTCTCGTCGGTGCGCTGATCGCCTGGCTGCTGCAACGACGTCGCGCTCGTCTCGCCGGCCAGCCGATCGCGTACGGAAGCGGACTCTGGCCGTGGATGCTCACCGCGGCATCACTGAGCATCGTCATCTCCAACCTCGCATTCGGCTGGATGCTCGAGTCGGGCTGGCAGCCGACCTTCGTGCCGTTCGTCTGCGTGGCACCGGCACTCGTCCTCGTGTACGGCGCCGGATGGCGGGTCGTCGTCACAGGCGCGGTGCTCGGATCCCTCACGACGCCGCTCGCCATGCTCCTGATCGCCCTCGTCACGGCTCCGCTCGGCCTGCCCGTGGTCGTCGCGAACACTCTCTCGATGGCGATCGGCACGGCGGCGGTCTTCCTCCTCGCCCGGGTCCTCCCCTGGCTCCGCGTGCCGGCGGCCACCTCGGCAGAGCCGGAGCGACTCGAGGACGCGTCTCCGCGGCCCGCGCCGCGGAGCACGCTGCTGGGCGATGCCGTCTGGACAGTGCGGCGAGTTCTGTGCGACTTCACCGAGACCCAGTTCTGGGCCACCGAGTGGGCGAGCATCGGTCTGCTCCTAGGCCTCACAGCTCAGGTCGCCCTGATGTCGAGCCTCCCCGCATATGGATCCGACCTGATCCCGCAGATCATCGTGGCGCAGACCCTGACCTCCGCGGTCGGCGTGCTGCTCTGGCGGCACCTCTACCGGAACGGCGGATGGGCGCCGACGTACGTCTCGCTGGTGTCGGTCGCCCCGGCGACGGTGCTGGCCACAGGCGGCGCGCTTCTCCCGTTGCTGTTCGGCGCGATCGCCGGAGCGGTGCTCTGCCCCTTGGTGGCTCGCCCCATCTCGTCGCGGCTGCCGACAGACTTCCACCCGTTCATCGGCAACGTCATCTCGATGGCCGTCGTCACGTCGATCGTCGTTCCGATCGCGGTACTGCTGCCGCGCTGATGACCGGCCGATCGAGCTCCCGGAGCGTCAGGACTCCGAGGCGCCCGCTTGTCTCTTCAACCAGTCGATGACAGCGGTCGCGTCTGCCGGCACCCGGATCCCCGGATCGGTCACCGACATGGCCGCGGCGAGGGGTCGATACGCGCCGGTGCTATCGGCGACGTGCACGCCGTCCGAATAGCCTCGTTCCATCCCGAAGCGCACGGTGCACGTCCCGCGGTGCAGCAGCAGCTGCCACACATCCATCTGCTCCGGGCCGAAGAGATCACGCACCGCCCATCCGGCATCGAGCAGCTCGCGCGCCAGCCGGGCCGAGGCGGGGTCCCGCGATGACAGCCGATCAAGGAAGTCCGTCGTCTCGGGGCTGCTCACGCTGGTCAGGGTATCGCGGGCGGAGCATGAGAGCCGCGAGCCGTCGTCCGGAACAGGAGTAACATGGCCCCTCGGGTCACCCGACCCGAGAAGAGTCCGAAAGGCGGTGATGGCGATGTCCGGTGATACTAGCGACGCCGCCACCGCTGCGTCGCGACTCCCTGCGCTTTCGCGTTGAGCATCCGCTCCTCGATCTCGCACGTCCTGCCTGCAGCGTCGGCGGCGTCTCCCGCCATCTGACGAATCTGCGCACCTCGCCGACAGCGGCGTGCGCCTGCAGGAACGGAGCCGCATCATGGCCCTCATCGACAACGGCGTGTATGTCCACGGACGTCGCGTGGAGACCCCGAAGAACCTGGACGAGACGTACCGGATGCTGGATGCCGCGGGCGGCACCGCCTGGATCGGCCTCTACCGTCCGAGCCCGGAAGAGGTCGCTTCGGTCGCACGCGAGTTCGACCTGCACCCGCTCGCCGTCGAGGATGCACTGTCGGGTCACCAGCGGTCGAAGGTCGAGCGTTACGGCGACACGCTCTTCGCGGTGCTCCGCCCTGCCCGCTACCGCGACAAGGAGGAGTCGATCGAGTTCGGCGAGCTGCACCTGTTCGTCGGGCCCGACTTCGTGGTGACGATCCGGCACGCGGAGTCGCCGGATCTCGCAGCGGTACGGCGGCGCATGGAGGCGAACCCGGAGCTGCTCGCGATGGGACCCGAGGCCGTGCTCTACGCGATCCTCGACGAGGTCGTCGACGGGTACGAGCCGATCGTCGCGGGCCTGCTGAACGACATCGACGAGATCGAGGACCAGCTCTTCGGCGACAGCGACGACGACCTGCTCTCCCGCCGCATCTACGAGCTTTCGCGCGAGGTCATCAACTTCCAGCGGGCCGTGCATCCGCTCAGCGGGATGCTGGAGTGGCTGCGCCGCGGGTCCGAGAAGTACCGCATCGACGAGGAGCTGCAGCGGTCGCTGCGCGACGTGCTCGACCACACGATCCGCGTCAACGAGCGGGTCGACTCGTTCCGGGCGATCCTCGAGAACGCGCTGACCGTGCACTCCGCCCTCGTCGCCCGGCGTCAGACCGAAGCAGGGCTCGCGCAGAACGACGAGATCAAGAAGATCTCCTCGTGGGCGGCCATCATCTTCGCGCCGACGCTCGTGGGCACCGTCTACGGCATGAACTTCGAGGCGATGCCCGAGCTGCAGTGGGCGTTCGGCTACCCGATGGCGATCGGCGCCATGGCCGCGTTCGCGGTCGCGCTGTACGGGGTGTTCAAGTACAAGAGGTGGCTCTGAGCGCGATCAGTCCTCGTCGGGCCCGCTGATCTGGTCGAGCAGTTCCTCGATGCCGTCGAACTTCTCGGCGCCGTCGCGATCCCGCACCTCGATGTTCGCGACCTCGAGATCCTCGTCGAGCTGCACGAGGATGCGGGAATCGGGGAACTGCTTCGGGGCGTCGAACGCGATCAGCGCCGCGTCGGCGAACACGACGACCGAGGTGGCCTCGAGGTCGTCGCGCAGATCGACCTGCTCGATCACGGGCTCGTCATCGACCGCCTCGTCGATGTCGTCGGCGACCTCGTCGATGATGTCGCGCCACCGCGATTCACCCACCGAGAGGATGCGGGAGACCGCCTCGACCAGCGCGTCCTCATCGAGCTCGTCGGGTTCGTCCTCGAGCTCGGGGTCGACGTTGACGGTCACCACGGTGCCGGCGGCGTCGATGCTCGCGCGGCCGTAGATCAACCCGTTCTCGGCCACCGGTTCATCCAGCATTCCGCTGTCGACGATGCGGGCGAGGAGGCTGTCGAGAAGGGGCGAGGTCATGAGTCCAGTCTTTCGCATCCGGCAGCCCCGTGGGACGGATGCCGAGAAGAGCGCACCCCGGTCAGGCGAAAGCGGCCAGTGCGCGCCGGTACCGCTCGCTGTCCGCCCGGGTCTCGTCGGTGACGAGCACGGCGTTGTCGCCGACCCGGCGGGTGTGGTCGCCCCGGCAGGGAATCGTCACGACCTTGGTCAGCCCGGCACGCCACGCGGGGATGAGCGCCTCGAGATCACGGCGCTCCGGACTGTTCTCGAGCACCTCGCGCCGCGTGGCCATGTGGCGCTCGATGCCGTTCCGCTCCCAGACGCGGTAGGACGGGTCGCCGAAGACGTCGGGGCCGAACACGTCGACCGCGCTCGGCCCCATGGCCTCCGCGAGGAGCGCGGCCCGCTCGGGCGAGCCGTCAGCCGTGAGACGGAGCTTCTCGAACAGGTCGGGATCCCCCTCGGTCCCGGCGTGCGCGAGCACGGCTTCCCAGAGCTGCGGCCATGCAGCCGCCCACTCTGCGCGGACCTCACCATCGACCGGATGTTCCGCGGGTGTCGGCGTCTCGACCAGCAGCGGCGGCAGCAGCTCGCCCTGAACGTCGAGACCGTGGGCCTCGCGCAACCAGAGCAGTTCGAGCAGAGAGCTCGGCCGGTCCTCCACCATCATCGTCATGTCGTGCGGCCAGGGATTGCCGGGCATCGGTCGTACGGATCGCATCGCTCCAGTGCAGCAGAGATCTGCGGGCGAGGGAAGGGATACCGCTTCGGTGGGGGCTCGTCACCCTGGACAGACTCCCGTGACGGGCGCATGCTGAGTGCATGACCGCTTTCCAGACCGCGCACGCTTTCAGCGGGTTCAGCGTCGACTCGATCGAGGCTGCCCGGACCTTCTACGGCGACACTCTCGGCATGGACGTCGACACGAACGCCATGGGATTCCTCAGCATCCGGCTGCCCGAGGGCGGGACGATCTTCGTCTACCCGAAGCCGGACCACACCCCGGCGAGCTACACGATCCTGAACTTCCCCGTCGACGACGTCGAGGCGGCGGTCGACGAGCTCAACGCCCGCGGCGTCGTGACCAAGATCTACAGCGACCCCGACATGGGCACTGACACGAAGGGCATCTCTCACGGCGAGCCCGGTAAGGGACCCGACATCGCCTGGTTCAAGGATCCCGCCGGGAACGTGCTCTCGGTGCTCGCCGGCTGAGGCTCTACTGCCGCGCAGCCAGCCAGTCGGTCTGGCGCAGCCACTGCACGGCCTGCCCGCCCTCGTGCCCGTTGAACTCGTAGACCTCGATCTCGGCATCCGTCGATCCGCAATGGTTGAACGCCGCGAACACGCTCGACGGCAGCACGATCGGATCCATCAGAGCCACCGAGAACAGCACCGGGGCCGTGATGCGGCGCGCGAAGTTCACGCCGTCGAAGTACGACAGCGTCGCGAACGCCTCGTCGACGCGACCCCGGTTCACCCCGAGGTAGCGCGCGACCTCGGTGAACGGGTTGTCGGGGGTGAGCGCCACCGACCGGCGGAAGTGGCACAGGAACGGTACGTCGGGCATCGCCGCGGAGACGGAGGGATGCAGCGCCGCGGCGGCCAGGCTGATGCCGCCGCCCTGGCTGCCGCCGGTCACGCTGACGCGACCGGCGTCGACCGCCTCCAGCTGCAGCACCGCATCGATCAGCAGGACCGCGTCGGTGAAGACGCGGCGGTAGTAGTAGGTGTCAGGACGCTGGATGCCGCGGGTCATGAACCCGGGAGTCGCGCCGTCTGAGCCGTGCGGGTCTGGGGTGTCTCCGCCCGACCCCCAGCCGCTGCCCTGCCCGCGGGTGTCCATCAGCACGTGCACGTATCCGGCGGCCGCCCACTGCAGGCGTTCGCCCGGAAGACCGCGACCGCCGCCGTAACCGAGGTACTCGACGACCGTGGGGAGCGGTCCTTCCCGGCGCGGGCGAGTGATCCACGCGCGGACGGGCTCACCGTTGAAGCCGCTGAAGGTCAGGTCCTCGACGATCAGCTCGGTGATCGGAGTGGTGGCGGTCTTAACTGTCGGGGCGGTCGCGAGAGCGCGTGACTGGGTGAGCGTGCGCGCCCAGAAGTCGTCGAAATCCGCGGGCTCGGCCACGTCGGGCCGGAAGGAGCGGAGCTGGTCGAGAGGGAGATCGGTGAGAGCCACGGCGACAGGCTAGCGGAACGCACCAGTATTCGGTGTTGCTAAGTACCGGTACTCAGTGTTACTTTGTACCGGTACCCAGCAACACTGAGTACTGACATGAAGAAAGGAGGATCCGATGGGCAAGCAGATGACCGAGATGCTCAAGGGCACTCTCGAGGGCATCGTTCTGGCCCTCCTCGCCGAGCAGCCCGCGTACGGGTACGAGATCACGACACGGGTGCGCGACCACGGGTTCACCGATATCGCCGAGGGCACGATCTACGCACTCCTCGTGCGCATCGAGCAGAAGAACCTCGTCGACGTCGAGAAGGTGCCGAGCGAGAAGGGGCCGCCCCGCAAGGTGTACACGCTGAACGCGGCGGGCACGCAGGAGCTCGAGGACTTCTGGAACACCTGGGACTTCCTCAAGTCCCGCATCGAACAGCTGAACACGAACACCAGGAACAACACCGAGATCAAGGAGAACTGACCATGGCCGCGAAGTGGATCGAAGCGATCACCGGATCCCTCGAAGAGAAGAAGCAGTACAAGCAGGCGCAGGCCCGCATCAACGCCCTGCCGGAGCCGTACCGCGAGATGGCGAAGGCACAGCAGCGCTACAACATGTACTACGGCGGCGTCACCGACGGCGACACGATCGTGAAGATGTTCCTCGACATCGCCGACCTGTGGGAGCGCGCCGCGATCGACGGCACCCCGGTCGCAGCGATCGTCGGCGACGACCCCGTCGAGTTCGCCGAGAACTACGCGGCGGCCTACGGCGGACGCCAGTGGATCGACAAGGAGCGCGCGCGCCTCATCAAGGCGTTCGACGACGCGAAGCAGAAGGAGGAATCATGACGGATGCAGCCATCTCGGTGCGCGGCATCGAGAAGTCCTACAAAGACCTGCACGTGCTGCGCGGCGTCGACTTCGAGGTGGAGCGGGGCTCGATCTTCGCCCTCCTCGGGTCGAACGGCGCCGGCAAGACCACGATCGTCCGCATCCTCTCCACCCTGTTGACGGCGGATGCCGGAACGGCGACGGTGCAGGGCGTGGATGTCGCGGCCGACCCGCTCGGTGTGCGCGAGAAGATCAGCCTCACCGGACAGTTCGCCGCGGTCGACGAGCTCCTCACCGGGCGCGAGAACCTGGTGCTGGTCGCGAAGCTGCGGCACCTGCCCGAGGCCGGCCGCGTGGCCGACGACCTGCTCGCGACCTTCCGGTTGACGGATGCCGGCGCCCGCAAGGTCGGCACCTACTCCGGCGGCATGCGGCGGCGGCTCGACATCGCGATGAGCCTGGTCGGACACCCCGAGGTCATCTACCTCGACGAGCCGACCACGGGCCTCGACCCCGAGGCGCGCATCGAGGTGTGGGACGTCATCAAGGAACTCGCGAACACCGGCACCACCGTGCTGCTCACCACGCAGTACCTAGACGAGGCGGAGCAGCTGGCCGACCGCATCGCGATCCTGCACGAAGGACGGATCATCGCGAACGGCACCCTCGCCGAACTGAAGAAGCTGCTCCCGGCCGCGAAAGTCGAGTACGTCGAGAAGCAGCCCACCCTCGAGGAGATCTTCCTCACCCTGATCGGCCCTTCGGGCTCAGGGACCGCATCCAAGGAGGCAGCATGAGCACGCACTTCGTCGCCGACACCGCGACACTGACCGGCCGCTCGATGCGGCACATCTTCCGCAGCCCCGACACCATCATCACCACGGCGGTCACCCCGATCGCCCTGATGCTGCTGTTCGTGTACGTCTTCGGCGGCGCCCTCAGATCGAGCATCGGCGCCGAGAACTACGTGAACTACCTGCTCCCCGGCATCCTGCTCATCGCCGTCGCATCCGGCATCGCCTACACCGCGTTCCGGCTGTTCAACGATCTGCAGAGCGGCATCTTCGAGCGGTTCCACTCCATGCCGATCGCCCGGTCGAGCGTGCTGTGGGCCGCACGTGCTCACCTCCCTCACCGCGAACGCGATCACCCTCGCGATCATCTTCGGCGTCGGATTCCTGATGGGCTTCCGCACCGGGGCCAGCCCGTTGGCGTGGCTCGCCGTGATCGGCATCCTGCTCCTGTTCACCCTGGCCCTCACCTGGCTGGCGATCATCGCGGGGCTCGGCGCGAAGACCCTCGACGGTGCGACCGCGTTCTCGTATCCGCTGATCTTCCTGCCGTTCATCAGCTCGGCGTTCGTGCCGACCGACACGATGCCGGGACCGGTGCGCTGGTTCGCCGAGAACCAACCGGTGACGTCGATCGTCGACACCATCCAGGCGCTGTTCGCCGGAAAGCCCGTGGGGTCTGACATCTGGGTCGCACTCGCCTGGTGCGTCGGCATCCTCATCGTCGCCTACGTGTTCGCGATCATCGCCTACCGGAAGAAGGTCCGTTGAGTCTTCCGAGCGGGACGGGACGCTCCGACCGGGGTTTCGACTCCGGCCGGGGCGTTTCGCTGCGCTCGGTGCTGTGCGCCGCGACACCCGGAGGCGCCCTGTCGGGCTGACTTCGCACTCTCGGGCGGAGGTTTGCAGCAGCTTCCTCAGCCCGACCGAGAGATCTCCTCCGCACCGGGTGCGGGAGAACGGATGCTGCGCACGGCGCGCCCGCGTCAGCCCAGCCCGAGCGGCCCGAGCACCTCGCGCCGGTCGGACCGCACCCAGCGTGCACCCGACGCCCGCTTCTCCACCCGCGTCGTGAAGCGGTAGCGGTACGACACCACGCGCACCCATCGGGGCGGTTCACCCTCGAACGGATCGACGCGCAGCAACGCGAGGGTGGCAGCGTCCGCCTCGAGCAGCCGCACCAGGAACACCGTGAACCAGTCGTCGAGCGAGCGGCCGAGCGGCAGGAACCACATCAGCCAGTCGAGCCGCAGATGGTACGGCGCGAACTGCCGCGGCATCCGGCGCACGTCGCCCGGCTTGCCTGTGAACTCGTACTCGCGCCAGTCATCGCCATCCTCCGACGCAGACCCCTCCACGACGAGCTCGATGCGCTCCTTCGTGACCGTGCCGAACGCACCGTACGCATTGGCGAGCTGCCAGCGGTTGAAGCTCGCGTTCATGAGCTGGCGCCGCGCGAACAGATTCCGCAGGGAAGGCCAGCTCAGCACGAGGTAGAGCGCGCCGACGGCGGACGTGACGATGACCCAGGAGAGAGGGATGTCCTCCTCGGCGCGTCCTGCAGTCGACGGTAGCCCGATGCCGGCGAACGCGATCACGACCGTCGCCCAGTTCAACCACGCGAAGTTCCCGGTGACGATGAGCCACACCTGCGTCGCGATCACGATGACGGATGCCGCGGCACCGACCACCTGCGGCCCTTCGACGAGCTCAGGGGCCCAGTCGTGGGGAATCCAGAGCGACAGCAGCGGAACGAAGAGGAAGAACGGCACGATCAGCTGCGCGAAGTGGTTGCCGACGACCTCGGCCCGATGGAACCACCGCGGCAGCAGATGCGCCTGCCGGCTCAACGGTCCGGGCATCGGCTGCGTCTCGTGGTGGAACGTCATCGCGGTGAGATCGCGCCACTCGCGCCCGCCGCGGATCTTGATCATCCCGGCGCCGAACTCGAGCCGGAACACCAGCCACCAGAACAGCACGATCACGACGGTGGGCGGATGCTGGTCGCGCGACCCGAGGAACGCGGCGAGGAATCCGCACTCGAGCAGCAGCATCTCCCACCCGAACGAGTAGAACGTCTGCCCGATGCTGACGACCGACATGTACCCGAGCCACAGCGCGAGGAAGCACAGCATCGGCACCCACGGCGGGCCCCACTGCGGGATGCCGACCACCAGGGTCGCGGCGACCACGATCCCCAGCCAGCACAGTATCGCGAGCCGTTGGTCGGTGTAGCCGACGCGCGAGAACAGCGTCGGATGCAGCATCCGCCGTCGCTCCGGGTTCTGCCGGATCCAGTCGAGGAGCGCCGGCGCCGGGAGCAGCCCGCGCTCGCCCAGCAGCGCACGGAACTGGTTCAGCGTCGAGACGAACGCGACGAGGTACAGCGCCGCGATGCCCCGCTGCAAGACCTCGCGGGCGAACCCGAAGTCGACCGCCGCGAACCCGTCCACGGCGACAGGCTACGCCCGGCCGCGGCATCCGTCCCAGTCTTTCCGGTCGCAGTCGGTGTCGCCTCCCGCCGCTCCGGGCTCGAAGACACCTCCTGCGATGTATGCGGGGTCAGCCTTGCGGCCGACGACTCCGGCATCACCCGCGGCGAGAGTGGAAGCATGAGAAAGAAAATTTCCCGCGGCCTCGCCGTGGCCGCCCTGCTCGTGACCTCCGGCCTGACCGTGTCCGGCTGCGCCATGGTCGACGAGCTGGTGCATCACCAGAAGTCCGCCACGTTCGAGGACCGTGCGGCTTTCGAGACCGACAGCGACCTGGATGCTCCGTGGCTCCCCTCCGACAGCTCCGAGATCCGCAGTACTCAGTCGACGCAGGCGGATGACGCGACCGTCGCGGCGCTCAGCAAGGAGGAGCTGTCCGCCGACATCTGCACCGAGGTTCCGCGGCAGTCCGCCCCCGCGTACGTCCTCGAGGACACGGTGAACGTCTACAAGGTGTCCGACGTCTTCGCGTGCGGGGCGTGGAGCGTGGCGAAGACCCCGACGGGCTGGGTCGGCTGGACCCCGAACCATCCGGATGAGAAGGCGCAGAGCCCGGCATCCTGACTCGGGAGGTAGACACAGCGATGGGCGGAGGATCCGTCACAGATCCTCCGCCCATCACAGCGAAGTCAGCCCGACGCTGCGCGCGGACCGCGTCAGCTCACTCGACGACCCAGTCGAACTGGTCGCCGTTCTCCTCGAGCCAGGCATCCACGGCTTCGGCCTCGCGACCCTCGCCGTACTCGTTCACCACCAGGTCTTCCAGCGAGCCGTACTGCTCGTCGTCGAGCTTGATCTGGTCGATCAGCTTCGCCGCATCCGGGAACTCCCGCAGCGAAGCCCTTGGTGCCGAGGAAGTGCAGCCCCTCGGCCTCGCCCATCGCGCCCTTCGGGTCTTCGAGGTCCTTCACGGGGAAGGCGTCGTTGGCCCAGAACGGACGCCACAGCGTCACCGCGATGTCCTCCTCCTTCTCGGTCGCCGACTTCAGCTCGGTGAGCATCGCCGCGGTCGAGGAGGTGACGAGCTCGTACTCGCTGTCGAGGCCGTAGGTCGGCAGCATCTTCTGCGTCTGCGCGGTCAGACCGGCGCCGGGCTCGATGCCGTAGATCTTGCCGCCGAGGTCGGCCCCGGCCAGGTCGTCGATCGTCTCGAGCTCGGAGTACTCCGGCACCGCGATCGTCAGCCGGGCGTTGTCGTAGTACGTGCCGAGGTCTTCGATCGAGTCGCCGTACGTCGCCATGTACTCGGCGTGCGTGACCTCGGGCCACGCCGACGGGAACAGGTCGACGTCACCCTGCGCGAGACCGGTGTACAGCGGCCCCGCCTCGGTGAGCGTCTTGAGCTCGACGTCGTACCCGATCTTCTCGAGCTGATCCTGCAGCAGGTAGGCGGTGCTGAGACCGTCGGTCCACGAGGGCAGGAAGCCGAGCGTGATGGTGCCCTTCTCGCCTCCGCCGCCGGTGCTTCCGCCGCCGCCGCCGAGTTCGATGGTGCCGCCCGCGCCGTCGCTCGCGCAGCCCGAGAGGGCGAGGACTCCCGCAGCACCGATGGCCGCGATGGTGATGATCCTGTGCTTACGCATTCTGGAGCTCCTTCTCTTCGGCGGGCGTCTCGGGTGTCTCTGCGACCTGTGCGGATGCTGTCGCTCGAGCATCCGCCTGACGCTGCGCGCCCCGACGACGCATCACGCCCAGCAGGGATGCCGGGTTCTGCCCCAGGGTTCCGAGCGCCGCGGTGACGCGGTCGAGGAAGACGGCGATCAGGACGACGCCGAGACCGGCCTCCACACCCTTCGCGATGTTCACGGTCGAGATGGCCTCGACGACCATCTTCCCGAGGCCGTCGGCTCCCGCCATCCCGGCGATGACCGCCATGGAGAGCGCGAGCATGATGACCTGGTTGATACCGGCGAGGATCGTCGGCATCGCGAGCGGAAGCTGGATGCCGCGCAGGATCTGCCCCGGCTTCGCACCGAAGGCCTGACCCGCCTCGACGGTCTCGGAGTCGACTCCGCGGATGCCGAGCTCAGTCAGTCGCACGCCCGGAGGCAGCGCGAAGATGACCGTCGCGACCAGTCCGGGGACGACGCCAATGCTGAAGAACACGATCGCGGGGATCAGGTACACGAACGCGGGCATTGTCTGCATGAAGTCGAGCACCGGCTTGAGCACGGCGCGCACGGTCGCGTTGCGCGCCGACCAGATGCCGAGCGGCACGGCGATCAGCACCGCGACGAGAGCGGCGACGAGCACGAGGGCGAGCGTCTGCATCGCGGGAACCCAGAGGCCCATCGCGACGATCAGCGTGAACGAGATGATCGTGCCGATGGCCAGCTGCCACGAGCGCACCAGCCACGCGATGAGCGCGGCGAGCGCGATCACGACGAAGAAGTAGGGGAGCAGGAGCAGCGAGGTGAGTCCGTCGACGAGGAACGTCACCACGAACGAGACCACGTCGAGCAGGCCGTCGAGGTTGGCCTTGACCCAGCTGACGCCGCCTTCGACCCAGCTGCCGAGGGGAATGCGGAAACCATCCATCAGCGCACGTCCTCATTCATTTCGGTTCCTGAGCCCGACGTCGGATCGGCCGGCGGCACGTCAGCCGTCCACCCGTCATCGAGCACGGCGTCGATCTCGGCCTGCGGCATGGGCATCAGCGGAAGGGTGATCTCCTCGGTGGCACCGGGGCCGGGGCCGAGGGCTGCCAGCAGGGTCACACGCGGAATCACACCCGTGAGCCGCCCCTCGGCATCCACCACCGCCAGCGGCACGGGGGACTCGACGGCGGGGACGAACAGGTTCATCAGCACCTCGTCCTCGCGGACGCTCTGCAGCACCGGCTTCATGATCGAGTCGAGGGTCGTGACGCCCTGACGCACGAGCTTGACGGCATCGCGGTCGGTGACCACGCCGACGAGCTGCCGGTCGCGGCCGACGACGTACGTCGCCGACATGTAGGAGTCGCGCATCTGGCGGAGAGCGGTACGGGGTCCGGCGGTGTGGGGCACGACCGGGCGCGGACGCTCCATGACGTTCGCGGCGGTGAGCACGCGAGCACGGTCGACGTCCTGCACGAACTGCTCGACGTAATCGTTCGCGGGGTCGGTGAGGATGTCCTCGGGTGTGCCGATCTGCACGATCCGGCCGTCGCGCATCACAGCGATCCGATCCCCGAGGAACATCGCCTCGTTGAGATCGTGCGTGATGAAGACGATGGTCTTCTGCAGCTTCGCCTGCAGTTCGAGCAGCTGCTCCTGCATCTCGCGGCGGATCAGAGGGTCGAGCGCGCTGAACGCCTCGTCCATGAGCAGGATGTCGCTGTCGGCGGCGAGCGCACGGGCGATGCCGACGCGCTGCTGCATGCCGCCGGAGAGTTCGGACGGCATCTTCTCGCCGAGCCCGTCGAGGCCGACGAGCGTGAGGATCTCCTCCGCCTTGGCCAGGCGCGTGGACCTGTCGACGCCCTTCAGCTCGAGCGGATACGCCACGTTCGCGGCCACCGTCCGGTGCGGCAGCAGGGCGAAGTGCTGGAACACCATCGAGATGCGATCCCGGCGGATCTCGCGCAGCCGCCCGCTCGGGATGCCGGTGATCGGATCGTCGTTCACCGTCACGGTGCCGGAGGTGGCGTCGTGCAGGCCGTTCAGCATCCGGATGATGGTGGACTTGCCCGATCCGGACAGTCCCATGATGACGAAGATCTCACCGCGGTTGACGGTGAAACTGGCGTCGATGACGGCGGCGGTGCCCGCGTCGGTGACGGCGGTGCGGGACTCACCGGCCTTCAGCCGACGGACTGCCTGGCTCGGATTCTTCCCGAACACCTTGTACAGATTGCGCGCTTCAAGTGCGATTTCGGACACGTTTCCCCTGCGGCTCGCCTTCGGGTGGCTGAGCCTGCTTCGGTTACGCCCGGGTGATCCTCACGAGGCCGTTCGACATGACTGCTGTGGCGGCGCGGGCAGCGGATTTCGGATCCACCGCAGAGAGCATCGACCGTACGTCCACGCCTCTTCGCAGCACAGCACATCGAAAGAAGGACGTGGTCGCGGACTGGTCTTTCGGGCCATCAGGCCCACAGACCAACGTAACGAAATGGCTGATCAGGGGCAAATCCGTGCGGTCGGAATCGCCCGGGTTTCACCGGCTGACCGGGGAATTGGTCATATGTTCAGCGGGTCGTCTCAGCGACGGATGCTGCGCGTCACGGTGAACTTCGAGGTGCGGTGCAGCTGCTCAGTGGCGCCGACGATGCGGGTGAGTTCGGCACGGTATCCGAGCGAGGAGTTGAAGACCGTGAAGAGATCGCCACCGGGGCGCAGCAGGCGTGCCGCGGCTTCGAACAGACGCGTCGCGGCGCCGGTGTGCACACTGGTCCCGAGGTGGAACGGCGGGTTGAGGAGCACGACGTCGGCGCTCGCATCCGGCAGGTCGGATCCCGCGTCGTCGTGCGTGACGACGATGCGGTCGGCCAGCCCGTTCGCCGCCGCGGTGGCCCGGGTCGAGGCGACTGCTGCGGCCGAGCGGTCGGTGGCGATGACGCGGGCCTCCGGGTGGGCGAGAGCGTAGGCCGCGGCGAGCGCGCCGGTGCCGCAGCCGAGGTCGATCACGTCGAGTGCAGGCCCGCCGCCGTGCACAACTCCTCGAGGACGGTCGCTCTCGCGCGGGCCGGCCCCGGAATCACGGCCTTCACCGGCGTCGCGCCCGGAATTCTGGAGGAGTTGTGCACCGCCGAGCCCGAGCACCTCCAGCAGCACGC
Organism: Microbacterium sp. W4I20; assembly: GCF_030816505.1. Classification (NCBI taxonomy): domain Bacteria; kingdom Bacillati; phylum Actinomycetota; class Actinomycetes; order Micrococcales; family Microbacteriaceae; genus Microbacterium; species Microbacterium sp. W4I20. Next base: position 2,418,930 of record NZ_JAUSYB010000001.1, read on the forward strand.
GCGTGCCGATGTCGAGCCGCGGGCCGGCGAACGCCCCACCGTGGGCCACGAGGGTCAGGCCGTCGTGCTGCGCAGTCACCGGGAACGGCCGCTGGAGCCCCGCCGGAAGGGGCTCCGCCGCGACCACGAGCCGCGACTTCCGCTCAGCCCGCTGGGCCTGTACCTGCGCGAAGCTGCGGCCGAGCACCTCGTTCTGTCCGAGCGTCATGTGCTTGACCCTCCCGCCAGCGACGAGCACGACGTCGGGCGCGGCCCAGCGGACGACCGCGTCGGCGATCTCCTCGAGCTCGGCGAGAGACTTCGGCAGCTGCAGCAACACGACCCTCGCACCCTCGAGCAGGGCGGCATCGAGTTCCTGCGAAGAGAAACCCCCGAGCCCGAGCTCCTCGGCGTTCCTCACCAGCGCCCGTCGCCCGGTCGCGAGGTCCTGATGCACACGGATGCCGCGGCGTCCGGCATCCGTCAACGCCAGGGTGACCGCGCCGTACTCGTCGCCGATCACCGCGATCTCGTCGCCCGGCACGTCGAGAGCGAGCGCCCATTCGACCAGCAGCAGATCGGTGGCGTCGTGGGCCTGGAGGTTCTCCGCCTCGACGTCGGGCCACCGGCGCAGGCGGCTGTAGGGGAACTCCGGCACCCGCCCACTGTACGCGCCGGCCGTGAGGATTCCGCATGCGTTTCTTCGCAGTATTCACAAATCTGTGAAATAGGCGTAGCGTCCCGACCATGACCACAGTCATCGCCACCCAGGGCCTCACCAAGCACTACGGCCACGTGCACGCGCTCGACGGGCTCGACCTCACCGTCGAGCAGGGTCAGGTGCACGGATTCCTCGGGCCGAACGGGGCGGGCAAGTCGACCACGATCCGCATCCTGCTCGGGCTCGCCCGACGCACCGGAGGCGAGGCATCCGTGTTCGGCGAAGACCCGTGGAGCAAAGCGGTCGATCTGCACCGCCGCATCGCCTACGTGCCCGGCGACGTGAGCGTCTGGCCCACCCTCTCCGGCGGGGAGGCCGTCGACCTGCTCGCGCGGCTACGCGGTGCGCAGACGAAGGATGCCGCCTACCAGCACGAGAAGACCCGGCTCATGGAGGCGTTCCAGTTCGACCCGCGCAAGAAGGGCCGCGCCTACTCCAAGGGCAACCGGCAGAAGGTCGCTCTGATCGCGGCGTTCGCGGTGCCGGCCGACCTGTACATCCTCGACGAGCCGACCAGCGGGCTCGATCCGCTGATGGCGGTGATCTTCCAGCGGGAGGTCGCGCGCGCCCACGCGAACGGCGCGACCGTGCTGCTGTCGAGCCACATCATGAGCGAGGTCGAGCAGCTGTGCGACCGGGTGTCGATCATCCGCGCCGGCCGCATCGTCGAGAGCGGCACCCTGAACGACCTGCGCCACCTCACCCGCAGCGACGTGTCGTTCACGGCATCCGACATCACGCTCGCCGACGTCGCCGCCATCCCCGAGGTGCACGACCCGGCGGTGCAGGGCGACCGCATCCGCCTCGCCGTCGACAGCGATCGCACCGCCGTCGTGCTCCCGGCGCTCGCGGCGCTCGGCATCACCGACCTCCGCGTCGCACCCCCGTCGCTCGAGGAACTGTTCCTGCGCCACTACGGCGACGACCTCGCCAGCCTCGAGGCCGCCGAAGATCGAGTCGCACCCACCGCCGCACCCCGCACGCGTCGTGAGCGCCGCGAGTCGAAGGACCGGGCGTGATGACCGCCTTCGCCGTGCTGCTGCGGCAGCGCATCCGCCGCGACTGGCTCCAGCTGACCCTGTGGATCGGGGGCACGGCGGCGCTCGCCCTCGCCGGGTATGCCGGGGTCTCCCGGTCGTTCTCGACGCTTGAGGATCGGCAGAGCATCCTCGCCGCGGCGCTCGCCAATCCGGTGATCCTGCTGTTCCGCGGACTCCCCTCCGGCACGTCGGAGGGCGCGTTCATGGCGTTCCAGCTGCTGCCCTGGCTCGCGCTGCTGGCCGCCCTCATGAGCGCGTTCCTCGCGGTGCGGCACACCAGGGGCGACGAGGAGGCCGGCCGGTCGGAACTCATCTGGGCGACCCCCGCCGGACGCCGCGCGCCGACCATCGCCACGATCGCGCACGGTGTGCTCGCCAACGTCGTGCTCGCCGCACTCACGACTCTGGCGCTGCTCGGCGTCGGGCTCCCGGCGACCGGATCTGTCCTGACCGGCGCCGCGGCCGGCGCCTGCGGCATCGTGTTCCTCGGTGTCGGGCTGCTTGCGGCACAGCTGATGCGCACCGCCCGGGGAGCGAACTCGCTGACCGTCTGGGTGCTGATGGCGGCATTCCTGGTCCGCGGTCTCGGCAACGCGGCCGGCACCCCGAGCGATGATCTCTCCGAGATGAGGAGCGCCTGGTTCGCCTGGCTGTCGCCGTTCGCCTGGGCCGAGCAGACCCGCCCCTACGACGCCGACATCGTCGGGCCCGTGCTGCCGCTGCTGGGACTCGGCCTCGTGCTCGCCGCCACCGCGGTCGCCCTGCAGGCCCTGCGCGACATCGACGCGAGCTTCGTGCCCGAGCGCCGCGGCCGGGTGTCGGCGCGACCGGCACTCGCCTCGCCGCACGCACTGCTGTGGCGGCTCACCGCGGGCGCGATCGCAGGATGGGCGGTCGGCGGCGCCGTCTCCGGCATGCTCGCCACGACGTTGAGCGGCGTGATCGACCAGATCTCGGGCGACAACCCGGCGGTGACCGAGGTGCTGAAACAGATCGGCGGCGCGACCGGCGGGCTCGGCGAGACCGTGGTCACCGTGTTCTTCACCCTGGTCGGCATCCTCGCGGCCTGCTGCGCGGTGCAGACCGTGGTCCGCGCCCGGCAGGAGGAAGCGCGCGGCACCGCCGAGGTCGTGCTCGCCACCCCGGTCGGACGCGTGCGCTGGCTCGCCGACCACGTGATCGTGGGGACGTCGGCGGTGGTGATCGTGGTCGCGGCCGCCGTGCTGGCCGGCTGGATCGGAGCCTGGTCGACGGATGCCGACGACTCGCTCTACCGGATCGTCGCGGTCGCCGGCCTCGGGCAGATCGCCGCCGCCTCGGTGTTCACGGTGCTGACCGCGCTGGTGTTCGTGCTCGTACCTCGAGCCACGATCGGCCTCGCCTGGACCCTGGTGCTGGTCGCGACGATGCTCGGCATGTTCGGCCCGCTGCTGGGGCTTCCGGAGTGGAGCGCGAACATCTCGCCGTTCGCGGTGACGCCCGTGGTCGACGGCGAACGAGTGGATGCGCGGGGGCTGTGGTGGTTGCTGTTCTCGGTCGCCGCCGGGGCCGCGGCGTCGCTGGGCCTGATGCGCCGTCGCGAGCTCGCGACCGGTGGCTGAGACCGCGGATAGGGTAGCCCCGATGGCTGACGACGACACGGCGGATGCCGCGGCATCCGCTTCCGACCTGCACCGCGCGACCGGGCCGGCCGAACAGGCTGCGGCCATGCTGACCTCCGCGGGGATGCCGCGCATGCCCGCCCGCGTGATGATGGCCCTGGTCGCCGCGCCGGACGGCGGGTACACGGCGGCGCAGATCGCCGACCGGCTGGGCATCTCTGCCGCCGCGGTGTCGGGCGCGGTGCGCTACCTGCAGCAGCTCCACTTCATCGTGCGGCGGTCACGACCGGGCGATCGCCGTGACCGCTACGAGTTCGTGCACGACACCTTCTCGGGCTCGATGGTCGCGAACACCCCGGTCTACACCCGCCTCTCGGAGTTCATCGACGAGATCGCCGCCGAGCACGACGACGACCCCGGCGCCCAGGAGCGCGCGGCCGAACTCGCCGACTTCTTCCGGTTCCTCTCCGAGCGGATGCTGCAGATCGTCGAGGACTGGCGCGCACAGCGCCGCCCGGACTGACTCCCCCCAGCATCCGCCCCCGCCCAGCATCCGCTCACCTCGGATACACCCGTCGGACGACACGCCAGATGTCGGACCGGTCCGCGGCATCCGTCCGACATCTGGCGTGTCGGCCCCCTGTTCGGGCGAGCACGCGAGCGGAGGGGTTGACACCCCATAGGTTCCATGGTTAGTTACTCATGTAAGTAACCCACCAACCACCTCGGAAGGACCCGTGATCGAAGAAGGCAAGCCGCTCTTCCTCCAGATCGCCGAACAGATCGAGGACTCGATCATCGACGGTTCGCTCGCCGAGGAAGCCCAGGCACCGTCCACGAACGAGCTCGCCGCGTTCTACCGGATCAACCCCGCCACCGCAGCCAAGGGAGTCGCCATGCTCACCGACAAGGGAGTGCTCTACAAGCGCCGAGGAATCGGCATGTTCGTCGCCGAGGGGGCGCGCGAGATGCTCCTCGGCGAGCGCCGCTCGGCCTTCGCCGACCGCTACATCGACCCGCTCCTCGCCGAGGCGCGCACGCTGGGGCTCGGCCCCGACGACCTGGCCGACCTGCTCCGGCAGCGCGCCGCACACGCTCCGTCCACCACCGCAGAAGGGAAGTCCCCCGCATGACCGCCGTCATCGAGGTGCAGAACCTCACCAAGCGCTACAAGGAGAAGCGGGCGCTCGACAACGTCTCGCTCTCGATCGAAGGAAACGCCATCCACGGCCTCCTGGGCCGCAACGGCGCCGGCAAGACCACGCTCATGTCGATCCTCACGGCGCAGAACTTCGAGACGTCCGGGACCGTCAAGGTCTTCGGCGAGCACCCGTACGAGAACGCCGGCGTGCTCGGACGGATCTGCTTCGTCCGAGAGAGCCAGAAGTACCCGGACGACGCGTACCCGAAGCACGCGTTCAAGGCCGCGCGCCTGTTCTTTCCGAACTGGGATCAGGAGCTCGCCGACGAGCTCATCGACGAGTTCCAACTGCCGATGAAGCAGACGATCAAGAAGCTCTCCCGTGGGCAGCTCTCGGCCGTCGGCGTGATCATCGGCCTCGCGTCTCGCGCAGACATCACCTTCTTCGACGAGCCCTACCTCGGGCTCGACGCGGTCGCCCGGCAGATCTTCTATGACCGTCTCATCGAGGACTACGCCGAGCATCCGCGCACGATCATCCTGTCGTCCCACCTGATCGACGAGGTCTCCAACCTCATCGAGAAGGTCATCGTGATCGACAACGGCCAGATCCTGCTGCAGGACGACACGGATGCCGTGCGCGACCGCGCCGTCACCCTCGTGGGCGACGCGGCCAAGGTCGAAGCCTGGGTCGCCGGCCGCGAGGTCCTGCACCGGGAAGCGCTGGGCCGCGTGGCATCCGTCACCGTGCTCGGACGACTGTCCGCCACCGAGAAGGCCGAGGTCACGGCATCCGGTCTCGATCTCGCCCCGGTCTCCCTCCAGCAGCTCGTCGTCCGCCTGACCCAGAAGGCGGGCGTCCACTCCGACACGCGAGACGCGATCACGAAAGAGGAGGTGCGCTGATGCGTCGCACAGTCAACGTCATCCGCCTGCAGCTGATCAACAAGGGCACCTTCGTCTGGTATCCGCTGATCATCCTCGCCGCCGCGGTCGTGATCTCGGTGCTCATCTACGCGATGATCCCGGTCGACACCCCGAAGTACGGCGGCGGCGGCCAGGCTCCGCTCTGGTACTTCTTCGCCATCGGCATGTCGGCGATGACCCTGACGTTCCCGTTCTCGCAGGCGATGAGCATCACGCGCCGGGAGTTCTTCGTCGGCACCCTGCTCACCGCGATCATCGGCAGCGCCCTCATGGGCGTGCTGTTCCTGATCGGCGGTGGCATCGAGATGGCGACGAACGGATACGGAGTGAACGGCTACGTCTTCTACCTGCCGTGGCTGTGGGATGCCGGCCCGTTCGGCGCCTTCGTGGTCTACTTCGCGCTCGCACTGTTCTTCTTCGTCGTCGGGTTCACCGGCGCGACGATCTACAAGAGCTGGGGCCAGCTGGTGCTCATCATCGTCAGCGTCGGGCTCACTTTGGTGCTGATCGGACTGCTGTTCCTGGTGGTGCGCCTCGACCTCTGGATGCAGATCGGAGCGACGGTCAACGACCTCGGTGCGCTCGGGCTCGCCCTCTATCTGCTCCTCATCACCGCGGTGCTCACGGGGGTGTCGTTCCTCGCCTTCCGGCGGACGATCCCGTGATCCGCCGCTGAGCCCGAACGTCATACGACGACGAGAACTTCGCAGGGATTCATCCGGATCCCTGCGAAGTTCTTGTCATTGTGCGACGTTCTGTCGAACGGGCGGATGCGGAAGAGCGGATGCGGATGCGGATGCGGATGCCGCGGGGTCAGGCGTCGAGCTCGCGCATGTCCAGCACGAAGCGGTAGCGCACGTCGTTGCGGGCGAGCCGATCGAATGCGACGTCGACCTGTGCAGCCGGGAGCACTTCGACGTCTGCCGTGATGCCGTGTTCGCCGCAGAAGTCCAGGAGGTCCTGCGTGTAGTGGTGTCCGCCGCTCCCACCCGAGGCGAGTCGGCGGCGACCGATCAGGAGGTCGAGGGTCTGGACGGTCACCGGTCCGAGGTAGCCGAGGGAGAACAGCGTCCCGTCGAGATCGAGTGCCCGGAGGTAGGGAGCGAGGTCATGTTCCACGGCGACGGTGTCGATGATCACGTCGAGGCTGTTCCGCGCCTCGTTCATGACCGTGTCGTCGCGCGAGACCACGACCCTTGTGGCGCCGAGTGCACCCGCGTCCGCCGTCTTCTCCGGCGAGGTCGTGAACACCGTGACGTCCGCACCGAGCGCGCGACCGAGGCGCACAGCCAGGTGACCGAGGCCGCCGAGTCCGACGACGCCGAGACGCGTTCCCGGCCCGACTCCCGCCGAGCGGAGCGGCTCCCAGACCGTCACGCCCGCGCACATCAGCGGTGCCACTGCCGCAGGGTCGAGCGATTCGGGGCGATGGTAGGCGAAGCGCTCGCTCACGACGTAGTGCGACGAGAACGCACCGAGTGTGGGCGTGCCGTCGACCCGGTCGGTGCCGCCGTAGGTGAGCGTGGGGAACTTCTCGCAGAAGTTCTCCTGCCCCGCTCGACACATGCGGCATGCGCCGCAGGAGTCGACGATGTTCCCCACCGCGACGGCGTCCCCCACGGCGAATCGGGTCACCGCCGGTCCGACCGCGACGACCTCTCCGACGAACTCGTGTCCGGGCACCAGGGGGAAGCCGTCGGCGTCACCGTGCCACGCGTGCAGGTCGGAGTGGCAGACGCCGCAGAAGGTGACACGCACGTCGAGATCGTCGGCGCGCAGTTCGCGGCGGGGGATGGCGGTGCGGATGAACGGCGCACCGGGCGTGGCGGCTTGGAGAGCAGAAACAGTCATCCCGCCATGCTACGTACTAGTTGGTAACCTGTAAAGTGGAAGCATGCAATCCGCCGAGACCACCCGCCGCCGCATCCTCGATGCCGCGACGGAGGAGTTCGCCGCCCGAGGCATCGCCGGGGCCCGCGTCGATCGCATCGCCGACGCATCAGGGGCGAGCAAGCCCATGCTCTACCGGTACTTCGGCTCGAAGGAGCAGCTGTTCGAGGTCGTGTTCACCTCGCACGTCATCGCGAACAGCGACCGCGTGCCGTTCGACGCGAGCGACCTCCCCGACTATGCGGCGCGCCTGTACGACGACTACCTCGCCGACCCCGCGCTGCTCCGCCTGATCTCCTGGAAGCGCCTCGAACGCCTCTCGGTCGGATACCTCTACCCCGGACTCGAAGAGAACGATGTCGCGCATCTGCGCGACATCGGCGAAGAGCAGCAGCGCGGCACCATCCGGCAGGACATGGATCCCGCGGACGTCTGGTCTCTGCTGATCTCGATGGCGTCGACGTGGGCCGAGACCTCGATCACCGACGTCGCGCGCCCCGAGGACGCCGCCGCGCTGCATGCGCGCCGCCGCGAAGCGCTCGCCGCAGCGACGCGGGCCGCGTTCAGCCCGCCTGCACGACCCCGGCCCTGATCCCCCAGAGCACCGCCTGCAGCCGGTCGCGGGCTCCCGTCTTCTGCAGGATGCCGGCGAGGTGGTACTTGACGGTCGTGAGCTCCACGAAGAGGCGGTCGGCGATCTCGGCGTTCGACAGTCCCTCGGCGAGCAGGCGCAGCACGTCGAGCTCCCTCTCGGTGAGCGGGAGCCCCACCGCGGCCGTCGGCGTCGTGCTCGCACGGCGGCGCTCGCCGAACTCGTGCAGGATGCGCCGGGTCAGCCGCTGGTCGAGGGTCCCCTCCCCGGCGGCGACGGAGCGCACCGCGGCGAGCAGGGTGTTCTCGTCTGCGCCCTTGAGGAGGAACCCGGCGGCCCCGGCCTCGAGCGCGGCGAAGACGTCGGCGTCGACATCGAAGGTGGTGAGGATCAGCACGTCGCTCGTCAGCGCCGGATCCCCGACGATCTCGCGGGTGGCCGCGATGCCGTCCGTGCCCGGCATCCGGATGTCCATGCAGACGACGTCCGGGCGGAGGCTGCGGGCAAGTCGAACGGCGTCGGCGCCGTCGACCGCTTCGCCGACCACGTCGATGTCGGGCTCCGCGCCGAGGATGACGGCGAGGCCGGCGCGGACGACGGCCTGGTCGTCGGCGATGAGGACGCGGATCATGCGGGGTTCCGTCCGTCGAGGGGGATGCGGAGGCGATTGGTCCATCCGCCGCTCTCGTTCGGCCCGGCCGAGAGCTGCGCGCCGACGAGCTCGGCCCGCTCGGCCATGCCGGAGAGTCCGTAGCCGACGCCCGGCTTCTCCGTCGCCCGCGCTCCCCGCTCGCCGGGGGACTCGTTGGAGACCGCGATCTCCACGGCATCCGCATCGAACCGCACGGTGACGGCGCAGGCCGCACCGGGAGCGTGCCGTGCGGCGTTGGCGAGCGACTCCTGCACCATCCGATACGCGGTGGTCTCGGCGAGCGCACCCAGGGCATGCGCATCGCCGAAGGTCGTGAGCACGGCGCGCTGACCCCGTTCCCGCGCCACGTCGACGAGCGCTCCGATACCCGCGATGGTGGGCACGGGGCTCGGGCCGCCCGAGGGCGCGTCGTCGTCGCTGCGCAGCAGCCCGACCGTCCGTCGGAGGTCCGCGAGTGCGATGCGGGCGTCGTCCTGCACGGTCTGCATCATCTCCCGCGCCCGATCGAGGTCGCTGCGGGTGAGTGCGGTGGCCGCCTGGGCGCTCACGATGATGCCGGAGAGATGGTGCCCGGCGATGTCGTGCAGCTCCCGCGCGAGGGCTTCGCGCTCGGCGCGCACCTCGCGGTCGGCCTGCTCGCGTCGCTCGTGCTCGGTCATCCGCGCCTGTTCCTGCAGCGCATCGGCCAGGCGCTCGCGCCCGGCGAAGTACTCGGCGACGGCCGCGGGGGCGGCGTACTGCAGCGCGATGCGCGCGACCACGGTGAGGATCACGACGAGAACGGATTCGCGGGATCCGAGCAGCAGGGCGCTGCCGCCGACGACCGTGGTCACGAGCGCGCCGAGGCACAGCGCCGTCACCGCCGGCTTTCGCGCGCTGCGTCGAGCCAGCCCGTAGGCGGCGAGCATGACGCCCAGCGAGCCGACGCCCAGCTCCCCCGCCGAGGTCGCCAGGATCACGGCGTCGAGGAGCACCGCGCCGGCGAAGACGATGATCGGCGCACGCACGCGGAAGACGAGGAGCAGGGCCTGCAGAGCGACCAGTCCGGCGTGAACGAACGGCGAGACATCCCCGGGCACCGCGGCGGGCAGTTCTTCGATCCAGAGATCGGCGCCGAGGTAGCCCACCGCGGCGGCGAGCACGAGCACCGGCGGGATCGCCCGGCGCGCACGCCCGGCACGCGAGGAAGAGCGCTCCGCAGGGGTCATGGCCTCAGTCAACCACGCCGGGTCCCGCCTCCGAAGGGAGGTGGGACCCGGCGTGGGCGAGGGTGTGATCACCGGTCGCACAGCGTCTCGTCGAGGGCTTCGACCACGATCCGGTACTGCTCGAGCAGCACCTCGTCGTCGTCCTTCGAGACCACGGCCCAGGGCAGCGACGTCACGGCGACGGTCACCGCTGTGCCGTCCGGGCCGACGGCGTTGCGGGTCTGGGTGCCGGGGATGTCACCGCCGTGACCCCAGGCGACGCCGCCGCAGCTGAGCGGATACCGCTGCAGGCCGAGACCGTACGCACCCTCGGGCCACAGTTCATCGCCCGCCGGAACGGTGGTCTGCATCGTGCCGAGCGAGGCGTCGCTCAGCAGCTCGCCGTTCAGCAGGGCGGCCATGAACGTGTTGAGCTCGCTGGGGGTGGAGACCATGGCGCCGGCCGACCAGGCGAAGGAGGTGTCCATCGCGGAGATGTCGCGGAGCTCTCCCGGGACGTCGGCGTGGTAGCCGATCGGATGCTCGCCGCGCAGCTCCCGCTCGCCCGGCGCGGGGAAGTAGGTGTGCTCGAGACCCAGCGGGCGCACGATGCGCTCGTCGATCTGCTCGGCGATCGCGCGGTCGGTGACCGCCTCGATCAGCAGTCCGAGCACGAGGTAGTTCGTGTTGCTGTACTCCCACTTCTCGCCCGGCGCGAACCCCGCCGGACGGCTGAGGGCGATGTCGAGCATGTCGCGCGGGGAGATGTACTTCTCCTGCGCGCCGAACGCGTCGGCCGCGATCTGATCGGCGTACTCCGGCAGGCCGGTGGTCTGCTGCAGCAACTGGTGCACGGTGATGGCGGTCCCGTCGATCCCGTCCCCCCGGATCAGGCCGGGGAGGTACGTGTCGATCGGCGCCTCCAGGTCGACGAGGCCCTCATCGACCAGCTGCAGCACGACCGTCGAGACGAACATCTTGGTGTTGCTGGCGATCCGCACCTCCCCGTCGATGGGCGGGGCCTCGCCGGTCTCGATGTTCCCCTCCCCGGCGACGACGTTCTCGACGTCGCCGTCCGGTGAGGTCACGGCTGCGAGCACGGCGGGGTAGCCGGCATCCACCAGCGACTGCATCCTGGTCTCGAGAGCGGTGGAGGATGCCGTCTCGGCGGAGGCGGCCGGGCGATCGGCGGCGCGGAAGAGCGCCCCGGCCGTGAGGGCTCCGCCGACGAGCACGGCGGCAGCAGCGATCGCGATGACCGCGCGTGCCCTGCGGCGGCGGGTGGGCGGGGTCGGGGGTGTGGTGATGTCGTTCATGATGTGTCCTTTCCTGTCTTTGGATCGAGGTTCAGAGGGATTCAGAGGTCGCGCCGACTGAGGGCGACGGATGCCGCGGCGAGCGCCGCTGCCGTGAGTGCAGCCAGGGCGATCAGGGCGACCCCGAGGTTCACGTCGGCCGATCCGCCGTGAATGATGTTCTGCGCGAGCGCGACCGGAAGGAACTGGGCCCAGACCGGCGAGACGCCTCCGCTGACCAACGAGGTGAGGGCGGCGAGGATCGGCTCGACGAAGAGGATCGCGAGCATGGTGATGACGCCGGCGAGCTGCGTCCGAACCAGGATGCCGACGGCGAGGCCGATCAGCGCGAGGGCGGCGACCGCGACCACGCCCCGGCCCAGGGTGGCGACGACATCGCCGATGCCTGCCGTGAAGGGGGTCCCCGACACGGCGAGGGTGATCAGCAGAGCGGCGAGGCTGACCACGGCCATCGCGGCGCCGACGACGAGACCGCCGAGGCCGGTGGCCAGGCCCTTGCCCACCACGATGCGCCCACGCCGGGGAGAGGCGAGGGCCGCGCCGACCATGCCGCCGTATCGATCGTCGCTGGTGCCGGCGAGGGTGCCGAGCAGCACGACGGCGATGAGCGCGATACCGATCGAACCGCTTCCCATCGAGGCACCGAGCGGGTTGATCGTGTCGAGCTGTGCCGCGGCGGAGGTCAGGTCGAGCACCGGGAAGTCCGGTCCGAGGGCCTCTGCCCCGGGACCGATGTCGCCACGGCCGAGAGCAGGGAGCAGCGTGACGAAGGTCAGCTGCGTGAGCAAGAGGCCGACGACGGCGACGAGGGCACTGACCTTCGTCGCCGTGGTCGTGACCAGTCCGAGGAGTTCGGCGCGGAACATCAGCGCACCCCCGCGTTCCCGGTCACCTGGAGGTAGTACCCCTCGAGGTCTCCGCTCGCCGTGGCGACAGCATCCGCCACGGTCACGTCGGCGACGACGCGCCCCTCGGCGATCACGACGATGTCGTCGGCGATGTCCTGCACGTCGGAGAGCAGGTGCGAGGAGAGCAGCACCGTGCCACCGGCATCCGCGAAGGCCCGCAGGTGGTCGCGCAGCCAGCGCATGCCCGCGGGGTCGAGGCCGTTCGACGGCTCGTCGAGGACGAGGAGCTTCGGCTCTCCGAGGAGCGCCGCGGCGATCGCGATGCGCTGCTTCATGCCGAGCGAGTAGCCTCCGGACCGGCGGTCGGCCTCGGCGGTCATGCCCACCTCGGCGAGGACGGCATCGACGCGCTCGGAAGAGACCTCGGCGCGGGCCGCGGCGATGCGCAGATGCTCCCGTCCGGTGCGAGCAGGGTGCAGGCCACCGGCGTCGAGCACGGCCCCGACCATCGTGGCGGGTCGCTCGACGTCGCGGTAGGGGTGCCCGAAGACCAGCCCCTCGCCCCGGTCCGCCGCCATGAGCCCGAGCAGCAGGCGGATGGTGGTCGTCTTGCCGGCGCCGTTGGGTCCGAGCAGCCCGACCACCCTTCCGGGGCCGATCGTGAAACCGACGTCGTCGACGCGAGAGCGACCGTGGAATGTCTTGTGCAGTCCGCGCGCCTCGAGCGGCGGAGATGTGGGAATGTTCATGTCTTCAGCCTCGCCAGAGCAGCTCTCGAGCACCCCCGTCCGCCGCACGGGATCGCCCTGTCCGAAAGGACAGTCCTCGATGGGCGGATGCCGCCTCGCGCCCGGGCGATGCACGGCTACGCGCCGCCGGCCGAGAACGCAACCGGGTGTCGGGTACGGATGCCGGCGACTACCGTCGCTTCCCGTGAAGACCTCCTCCCTCCGCGCGCGCCGATCCGGTATCGCGCTTTCCCTCCGCGAGGCCGTGCTGCCCGCCCGGCTGCTGTTCGTCGCGAAGACGACGCTCGCCGCGGGCCTGGCGTGGATCATCGCTCCGCACATGCCGGGGGTCGCCGACGAGTACCCGTACTACGCGCCGCTCGGCGCCCTGGTGAGCATGTATCCGACTCTGATGGGGTCGGTGCGCTCGAGTCTGCAGACGCTGCTCGGGCTCGCGACCGGAATCGGTCTGGCCACTCTGGTCGTGATCACGATCGGTCCGACCTGGTGGACCGTTCCGGTGATCATCGGCATCGGCGTGCTGCTGTCGGGCACCGGCTGGTTCGGCATCGGGCGCGAGTACGTGCCGATGGCGGCACTGTTCGTGCTCGCTGTCGGCGGGCGGGACGCCGACGACTTCTCGCTCGGCTACCTGACGCAGATGGCGGTGGGCGTGGTGATCGGCTTGCTCATCAATCTCGTGATCGCCCCCGCGCCGCTCACCGGGGAGGCGGCGGCACGGGTCGACGCCTTCCGCGCGCAGCTGAGCTCGCATCTGCACGACATCGGATCGGCTGTGTCGGAGTCGTGGCCCCCCGAGCATGAGCAGTGGGCGGACGACGCGGCATCCCTCGCCGATACGACGGCGACGCTGCGGGTCGCACTCGCCGAGGCCGACGACAGCCGACGGGGCAACCCGCGCGCACGCGGCCGGCGCGGCGAGACCCAGCACATCCACGACGAGCTCGCGGCCCTCGACCGGATCGCGCACCTGATCCGCGACATCTCGGACGCCACGGCCGACACGATCTGGGAGCGCCCGGCCGCGCTGCCTCTCGACCCGGCTCTCCCCGAACCGCTGTCCGCCGCCTGTCACGCGGTCGCCGACGTCATCGCACAGCAGGACCCGACGTCGGCCGAGAGCCATCGCCAGCGCGGCGAGGCCGCCCGCGCCATCCGTCTGCTGCTGGAGCGCGTCGACGACCGCACGCTGGACGTGCGCCGCACCATGGGCCCGGGCATCCTCACGGCCATGCACCTGCGCCGCATCCTGATCCTCAGCGGGGCACCGGAGGGCGATGCGGAGGATGCGCGCACCCCGAATGATTGATCTTGGCTAATTGAGGTCGAATATCAGCACAGAAGATCACGCCTGGCATGATGGGCCTCAAGCCACAGGAGGAGAGATGACGATGTCGAGCGCCCCGCCCACGATGGAGAAGCGCATCGCCGTGATCGGCGTCGGTGCGAGGAGCGAGATCGCCCACCATGTGCCGATCGCCATGGCCGGAGCCGCAGTGGTCGCCACCGCCGACTCCGCGGCGGCAGGCCGCGCGCGCTCCGAGTCGATGTTCCCCGGCGTCCCGGTCTTCTCCTCGGTCGAGGCCCTGCTCGCCGCCGAGACCATCGATGCCGCCATCGTGACCACCCCCGACGACACCCACGCCGACATCGCCGTGGCGCTGCTCAGCGCCGGGGTCGCGGTCTACCTCGAGAAGCCCCTGGCCACGACCCTGGAAGATGCCGACCGGGTCCTCCGAGTCGCCGCCGAGACCGGGACGGCCCTCTACGTCGGTCACAACTTCCGGCACGCCGGGGTCGTGCGTCGCATGAAGGAGATCATCGACCGCGGCGACATCGGCGACGTCAAGACCGTCTGGGTGCGGCACTTCGTCGGCAACGGCGGCGACTACTACTTCACCGATTGGCACGCCGACCGCTCGCGCACGAACACCCTCCTCCTGCAGAAGGCCAGCCACGACATCGACGTGATCCACTACCTCACCGGCGGCTTCACGCGCCGGGTCGTCGGCATGGGCGACCTGATGGTCTTCGGCGACGTCACCGACCGGCGCGAGCGCCCGGGCGAGACCATGCCCGACTGGTTCTCGTACGACAACTGGCCGGCATCGGCATCCACCGGCCTCAACCCGGTCATCGACGTCGAGGACGTGTCGATGATGATGATGACCCTCGACAACGGCGTGCTGGCCAGCTACGAGCAGTGCCATTTCACCCCCGACTACTGGCGCAACTACACGGTCATCGGCACCGAGGGCCGACTGGAGAACATCGGCGACACCGCCGGCGGCACCGTCAAGGTCTGGAACCGGCGTCGCGAGTGGGCTGTCGCCGGCGACAGCGAGTATCCGATCGAGGGCGACCCGACGGGACATGAGGATGCCGACCTCGCCACCATGCGCGAGTTCCTCGAGCATGTCTTCCACGGTGCCCCGACGGTGGTGTCTCCGCTGGCCGCGCGCGCCGCGGTCGCCGCCGGAGCGCTTGCGGCGGAGTCGATCCGCGACGGTTCCCGACCGATCGACGTGCCGAGCCTCCCGCCCGAGGTGCTCGAGAGCTTCCTCGCGCGCAGCCGCAGCTAGGCCGCACGTTCCGGTCGCAGTTTCTGTCGCCTCGTCGTGAAACAGGCGGCATCGACTGCGACCGGAACGCTTGCTCTCAGACGGAGCGGCGGACGGCGAAGCGCCGACGGGCGAGCAGCACCACGCCGAGCACCAGCGTCGTGATGCCGACGACCGCCGCAGTGGTCGAGTCGGCGCCCGACTCGGCCAATCCCTCATCGCCGTCGCCACCGGCGCCTCCACCCGCGGCCCCGGGAGCGGGGAGCGCGGCCAGGCTGAGGTAGCCGGCGGCATCCTGGTCCTGAGTGACGTTCGCGAGACGCAGCGGCGCCCCGCCGGGCATCACGTTCGGGATGTGGAAGGCCACAGTGCCCGTGGTCGCCGCGTCGACGGGGATCGACGCCTGCACCGTCGTGCTCGCGCCGGGCTGGATGCCCGGCAGAGCGGCGTCGACCGGCACGCGCGCGGTCACGCTGCCGTCATCGGCGAGGATCACGAACTCCGCGGGCCAGTCGTACGCGAACGGCGCCACGCCCCGGTTGGTGATCGTGAGCGAGACGGATGCCGCGCTGCCGTCGTTGCTGATCGAGGCCTGCGTCGCGCTCAGGTCGTAGCCGAGCGAGGCGGCTCCGGCGACGGCCCGCTCGCGGTCCGCGCCGGTGTACCCGGTCGCCCACGCCTGGTGGTCGATGATCCAGGTGGCGTGAGACGCGGCGACCGCGCCGTCGAAGTCGTAGTCGCGGCCGGCGGCGATCTCGGCGTCGGCGTTCGCGCAGTTCAGCGGCTCCGAGAAGATGCACGTCTGCAGCGGCGGGTACAGCTCGCCGCCGATCGGCGCCTGCTGCCAGGCATCCGTCATCCCCGCCTGCTGCACGAGAGACAGGAAATGCCAGTCGGTCGTGGGAAGCGTCGAGTAGGCGAACGAGTCGTCGTGCAGCCCGAAACCGTGCTGAGCGACGGATGCCGAGGGGTAGCGCGCCTGCAGCCAGGTCGTGTCGAGCGCGTCGTCCCACGCCGCCCAGATCGTGTCCATCGTCGCGGCGGTCGGCATCCAGTCGATGCCGTCGGGGTTGGTCGGCTCGACGGCGCCGTTCATCGGGTAGGTGTGGTTCTCGCCCCAGAAGCCGACGAGCCCGGCGGTGAGATACGCGATGCGGGGGTCCCCGTCGTAGCGCTCGCCCAGCGCGTCGATGAAGTCCACGATCAGGTCCACCACGCGCGGGTCGTCGTAGTCGGGCGAGAAGCTCACGCCGTTGTTGTCCCAGAAGTCGTACCGGCGGTCCTGACTGATGCCGTCGGGTCCGAGCAGATAGTCGGGCACGCCGGTCGGCCGGGTCGGGTAGTCGAGGAAGAACCGGAGCACGGACTGATGCCCGCGCTCGGCGATGCTGGCGAGATAGCTCTCCACGACCGTCCAGTCGTAGGTGTCCTCCCCCGTGACGACCGCATTGACGGGCAGATAGAACCACTCGAGGGTGTGCGGGAAGTCCGGATCCGCCGCCTCGAGCACCTGCCCGGGTTCCGGTGCGAAGGGCAGGAACCCCTTCAGCGGATTGTCGGCGCGCGCCGCCGTCGGCTCCAGCGTGATGACGTCTGCGTCGTCGGCGGCCTGCGCCGTCGCTCCCTGTCCGGTTCCCGCCAGGATCAGACTGACGAGAGCGGTCGCCATGACGACGGCGCCGAGGCGTTGCGTCCCTGCACGTGCGTTACGAGCAGCTGACATGAGCCACTCCTTCCGTGTCGTGGCGCCAGGAGATGCACGCGCAGCGTCTCTGCTGCGACACCGCCGTCGGCGCCGGTGTGGTGGCGGACGGATGTCCGTCGCATCCCGACGATGACACGACCGTCGAGGTTATGCAAGCAGTTTGACAGAACCTCGTAATCCTGTTTATATAACCTTGGCTCCCTCAGCAGCGAGCCGCCTATGTCCTGCATGGAGGATCTCGATGACGAGTACGACCCACCTCGCACCGCGCACGGAGCGCGTGTCAGCGGAGGCTCCCGCCGAGGCACCCCGCCGCTCTCGGATGCGACGCTCCGAGAAGTGGGCAGCCCTCATCCTGCTGTTCCCGGCACTCGTCGGCTTCGCGGTCTTCTACGTCTTCCCGACCATCCGAGGCGCGTACTACTCGACCACCGACTTCAACCTGCTCAACGAGCCGAACTTCGTCGGCGGCGCCAACTTCGCGGAGCTCGTCGCCGACCCCCAGGTGTGGGACTCGCTCCGGATCACCGCGGTGTTCGCGGTCCTGAACATCATCATCGTGATGTTCCTCGCCCTGGTGCTCGCGGCCTTCATGCAGCGGCTCCGGCTGCGCACCTGGGTCCGCTCCCTGCTGCTGCTCCCCTGGCTGGTGCCGAACGTGGCGATCGCCTTGATCTGGGCGTGGCTGTTCGACGCCAACGTCGGTTTCCTGACCAACCTGCTGGGCTCGATCGGCATCAAGGGCTTCACGTTCTACAACGCGGATGCCGCGCTCTGGATCATCATCCTGATCTCGGTCTGGTCGGGCCTCGGCTACACCGCGCTCCTGCTCTACGCGGGCATGCTGCAGGTGCCCACCGAGCTCTACGAGGCGGGGGCCCTCGACGGGGCGAGCGAGGTGCGCATGTTCTTCCGCATCACGCTCCCGCTGATCCGGCCGGTGCTGGCACTCGTGCTCGTGGTGTCGCTGATCGGGTCGTTCCAGGTGTTCGACCTCGTGCAGGTGGGCTACGGCAACAACCCGATCCCGGAGGTGCGCGTCATCTACTACTACATCTACCAGCAGGCGTTCTCGTTCTATCAGATGGGCTACGCCTCGGCGATCGCCATCCTGCTCGTCGTGATCCTCGGCGCTCTGACCTTCGTGCAGATGAGACTGATGCGCGCGAACCGATCGGACCTCGCATGAGCGCCGGCACCGTGGCGGCGACCCGCCAGGGGTCGAGCCCCCAGAAGATCCGCAAGAGCGTCCGCGTCCGCCCAGGCAAGACGATCGCCTGGTTCCTGGTGGCGGCGACGATCATCGCGACGATCTTCCCGTTCTACTGGATGATCCGCACCGCACTGACGCCGGCCGGAGGTCTCGTCGCCGATGCCTCGCTCCTCTGGCCCACCGACCCGACGCTGATCAACTTCCAGCGCGTCCTGGGCCTCACCAGCATCGAAGAGGCGGTCGCCGCCGGAGGATCCGGCGCGAGCATCGACTTCGTGCGGTACACGATCAACTCCGTGATCTACGCGGGCTCCGTCGCGATCGTCCAGACGCTCTCCTGTGCGGCGGCGGCCTACGCCTTCGCCCGCCTGAAGTTCCCCGGACGCGACGTGCTCTTCGGCGTCATCCTGGCGGGACTGATGATCCCCGGGATCTTCACACTGCTGCCGAACTTCGCGCTGCTGCGCGAGCTCGAGCTGCTCAACACGATGTTCGGGCTCGTCGCCCCGGCCCTGCTCATGAGCCCCTTCACCATCTTCTTCCTCCGTCAGTTCTTCCTCTCGCTCCCGCAGGACGTCGAGGAGGCGGCGATGATCGACGGCGTCGGCAGCCTGGGCCGCTTCTGGCGCATCGCCCTGCCGATGAGCCGCGGTCCCATCGCGACGATGATGCTCATCACCCTGGTGGGCATGTGGAAGGACTACCTCTGGCCGCTCGTGGCCGGCAACTCGGAGTTCACCCGACTGCTCACGGTCGCGCTCAGCGTCTTCCAGCAGCAGTCGCCGAACACGTCCCCGGACTGGACGGGTCTGATGGCCGGCGCGACGCTCTCGGTGCTGCCCGTGCTGCTCATCCTCATCTTCCTCGGCAAGCAGCTCGTGCAATCCCTCAACTTCTCCGGCGGCAAGTAGCCGCCCCGCAGCCCATCACCTCGAGGTACCCCCGAACAACACCGTTGTTGGATTCGAAAGGAATCGCATGAACAAGGCAAAAACCCTCGCAGCAGTCGGAGTCGTGTCACTGCTCGCACTCACCGCCTGCTCACCCGGCAGCAGCGACGAGGCGAGCGGCGGCGACGTCACCCTGAACTACTGGCTGTGGGACGACACCCAGCTGCCGCTCTACCAGGAGTGCGCAGACGACTTCCACGCCGCGAACCCGGAGATCACCGTCAAGATCACCCAGACCGGCTGGGCGCAGTACTGGCAGAACCTGAGCACGCAGATCACGGCCGGCACCGCTCCCGACGTCTTCACGAACCAGATCTCGTACTACCTGCAGTTCGTGAAGAACAACCAGCTCCTCGACCTCACGGACTACGTCGAGAAGTCCGACATCGACTTCAGTCAGTACAAGGAGGGCCTCGCCGATCGCTGGGTCACCGACGAGAAGCGCTTCGGTCTGCCGAAGGACTGGGACACCGTCGCCCTGCTCTACAACGTCGAGGCCGCGACCGAGGCCGGCTACACCGCGGAGGACCTCAGCGACCTCACCTGGAACCCTGACGATGGCGGCACGTTCACCGAGTTCGTCAAGGCGACGACGCTCGACTCCGCCGGCCGGAACGGGCTCGACCCCGCCTTCGACAAGGACGACGTGGTGCGCTACGGCTATTACCCCGAGTGGGCGGACGGCGCCGTCGGCCAGAACGGCTGGGGCAACTTCGCGCACTCGAACGGCTTCACCTTCAGCGATGAGAAGGGCGCGGGCGCGACCACGTTCAACTACGACTCGAAGCCGCTCGTCGAGACCGCGGCCTGGCTGCAGTCGCTGATCGAAGACGGCTACGCGCCGAAGTTCGAGGCGCAGTCGACCCTCGGCACGCAGGCCGTGATGGAGAACCAGAACGTCACGTCCACGATCACCGGGTCCTGGATGGCGTCGACCTACCTTGCCGAAGACGCACCCGTCGAGTTCGCGTTCGCCATGGTGCCCGAGGGCCCCGACGGGCCGCACGGCAGCGACGAACGGCCTGGCCGACTCGGTCTGGGCCGGCACCAAGCACCCCGACGAGGCCGCAGCCTGGGTCGAGTACCTCGCGTCCGCGGACTGCCAGGACAAGGTCGGCGCCGCCGGCCTGATCTTCCCGGCGCTGAACTCGGGAACGGATGCTGCGCTCGAGGCGCGCGACGCCGCGGGCTTCGACTCCTCCGCGTTCGTCAGCGTCGCGGACGCCGGCGAGACGTACCTCATCCCGGCCTTCGAGCGCTCCGCGGAGGTCAACACCACCATCCAGGACGCCATGCAGGCGATCGCGCAGGGCGCCGACCCGAAGTCGACTCTGAGCGAGGCCAACAAGGCCGTGGAGTCCCTCTTCCAGTAAGAACACGGCACTCTCCGCCGGCGCGGGCGCTGACATCGCGTCGGCGGAGAGTGCTGCGGCCACATCGAACCATCAGCAGTCATCGACCGGTCACGCGCCGGTCCTTCAACGGCGGAAGCGGCGGACAACCGCTTCCGCCGTCCACCGAGGAGAATCATGTCGCTTGACACCCACGTATCCGTCCCGATGAACCTCACGGGATCCGTCTCGGAGCGGCCCACCTGGGCTCGGCCGACGGAGGCGGTGGAGGAGACGTTCCTGACCGCATCGCGCGTCTCCCTGCTGCACGGGTTCGCGACCGGAGACGTCTACCGCAACGGACAGAACTCATGGTCGCCGACCGGATGGCGTCGCCTCGACGAGGAGCCCCTGCGCGTCGAGAACCCCGTGCGGCGCCAGACCGCGGACGACACCCGGTGGGACGACCCGCAGCGGCATCACTCGTCGTGGATGATGGTCGTCACCGACGGCTCCCGGACACTGCTGCTGGGCTGCCTCGAGGGCGACACACCGCGACTGCACGCCGACCGGGATCTGCTCGCGGCCTGGACGGAGACCGAGCGCCCGGCGACCTGGGTGCTGATCACCGGCCGTCAGGAGCAGGAGGTCATGGCCCGCTACCGCGACCTGCTGGCCGATCGCTACCGCGTGCTCGCGCAGCATCCGGGCATGGTGTGGTCGTCGTGGTACTCGTTCTACGAGGAGATCTCGCGAGCCGACCTCGACCGCATCGTGCCGCAGCTCCCGTCATTCGGGATCGACACGGTGCAGCTCGACGACGGCTGGGAGAAGATGGTCGGCGACTGGCAGCCGAACGAGAAGTTCACTGCCGGCATGCGCGACACGGCGACCTCGATCATCGACCAGGGAATGCGGCCCGGGCTGTGGATCGCCCCGTTCATCGCACTGCCGTCGTCGGAGATCGTGCAGCGCAACCCGCAGATGCTGCTGCGCAACGCCGACGGTTCGCCGGTGATCGCCGGCTCGAACTGGGACACCGGCTATTACACGTTCGACTTCACCCGTTCGGATGCGCGTGACTTCCTCGTCGAGACCGTGCACCGCGCGGTGCACGACTGGGGCTTCAGCTACCTCAAGCTCGACTTCATCAATGCCGGCGCGGTGGACGGCGTGCGCAGCCAGGACATCGACCGCGAGGGCGCGTACCGTTCCGCGATGGAGTCGATCCGCGAAGCAGCGGGGGCTGACACCTACATCCTCGGCTCCGGCGCTCCGATCTTCCCGTCGCTGGGGATCGTGAACGCGGTCCGCACCGGGCCCGACGTCGCCCCGATGTGGGCGAACTACGCCAGCGACGACCCCTCCGACGCCATGGCGAGCAACGCCGTCTTCAATGGGGTCAACCGGCTCTGGATGCGGGACCTGATCGGGCTCGACCCCGACGTCGTCTACTTCCGGCGTCAGCGGAACCTCTTGAACGCCGAGCAGATGCAGTGGCTGCAGGACTGCGCGATCCTCTCCGACTTCCGTGCGGTCTCGGACCCGCCCGAGTGGCTCGACGAGGAGGAGCGGCAGGCGATGCGCGAGTTCTTCACCGGCACCGCCGAGACGGAGCAGGTCGACCGCTACCGCTTCCGGATCGGGTCGCGGCTCGTCGACTTCGAGCCCGCGATCACCGGCACGGCAGGGAACTACGCGATCTGAGGTCCCCGCGACCATCGGCCCATCGCCGGGGCATCACGCCCGGGCGGTGGGCCTTTTCGCGGGCAGCAGCTTGTCGCCGTAGAGGCGTCGCTCGACCTCGGACATCGCCATCCGGATCGCGCCGCGGGCGACGTGGTCGCCGCCCATGGTGGAGACCCGCACCTCCGGCATCCGCACCACACTCTTGTTCAGCATCGCGCTGAACTCCGGGATCCACAGACTGGCCCACTTCGCGCTTCCGCCGCCGATCACCACGATCTCCGGGTCGAGCGTGAGCGCCACGGCTGCCGCACCCGTCGCGACGTCGCGGGCGTACTTGCGGACGATCTTCTTCGCGGCCGGGTCGGCACGCTGCGCCTGTTCGAAGGTCCAGGCCGCACGATCGTTCTCCCGCAACGAATCCGGCATACCGGGAAGGTGGAGGAAGCGTTCCGTGGCCCGAGCCCAGCGCACGGCGGGGAGGGCGCCGATCTCACCGGCAGCGCCGCCATGCCCGCGCACCAGCTGCCCGTTGACCATGGATGCCGCACCCGTGCGCTGACCGGCGAGCACGTAGACGACGTCTTTGGCGCCGCGCACCGCTCCCCACTCGTGTTCCGCGAGCAGGGCGAGCTTGACGTCGTTCTCCACCCGCACCGGGCACGACAGCCGGCCGGCGAGGTGACCGATCAGGTCGACCTCGCCCCATCCGGGCATCGGACTGAACATCGAGGTGCGTCCCTGTGCGTCGACCGCACCGGTCACGGCGGCACCCACCGCCCAGATGTCGTCCGCGGTCAGGGCCGCATGAGAGAGCACGAGCTCCACGGCTTCGTCGATCCGCTCGAGACGCGCTGCCGGAGGCGCTTCCGGGGCGACGTCGAGGTTCTCAGCGGCGATGACCTCGCCCGCGAGATCGGTCACCAGGACGCTCACCCGGTGCACGCCGATGTCGAGACCGATCAGGCGTCCGGCGCCGGCGTTGAACCGGTAGCGCTGCGGGGGCCGCCCGCCCATTCCGTCGGGCGAGGGGGTGACCGTCTCGACCCAGCCGAGGTCCGCGAGCTCGGTGATCAGCGAGTTCACGCTCGGCCGCGACAGCCCCGTGGACTGCACGAGCTGAGAGATCGTCGTCTCGGACCCCGCGCGGATCTCCCGGAGAGTGCGCGCCAGGTTCAGCTCACGAACCTTCGGCTTCTCGCGCGGCGTCACAGTGCCAGTATCCCGCACCCGGGCGCGCCGGACCGGTATGCCGGGTGCGCGCCGACCCCCGACCTGCGGTCGGCTCGCGCCCTAGATCGTGTCGTCGGCCGCGATGAGGTCGAGCTGCCAGTAGCGGCCGTCCGGGTCGGCGTCGTCGTGCTCCTTCTCGGCCGCCTCGAGCACCTCGTTGAGCGCCGTCATGGCGGCCTCGAACTGCGCCTCGGTGAGACGGATGGTGCGCTGCGTGAAGGCCGCGTGCACCTCGGCGGTGCGGCCGGTGACGTACTCGGGCGTCCATTCGAGCACTCGACGGACGAGATCGGCGTGGTCCTCGGCGAGCGCACCGACGACGGCCGCGCCGAGGGTCTCGTCGGGGACGGGGTTTTCGGGTCCGCCGAGGTTGAGCGCCCCTTTCCTCGCCGTCCATACGCGATCGCGACGGTCCCGTGCCTTCTCGGGCGCCTCTTCGATGAGGCCGGCATCCGCGAGCGTGCGCAGATGGAAGCTGACACTGTTCGCCGGCACGCCGAGTTCGCCGGCGACGTCGGTGGCGCGCAGGAATCCGCGGCGGGCGATCAGCCGCAGGATCTGCCGGCGCAGGGGATGCGAGTAGGCCTTGAGCATGGCCGAGGTCATCCACACCGTGTCTTCGCTCGAGGGCTTCTTCCGGTTCTCCGCCATGCCCCGATCCTACCTGCACCGAAAGTTGCGCAATCAGACTTGCGCAATTGTTGTTGCGCATCTATCGTCGAGCTATGACCACCGTGACCGAGCCGCATCGCCTCTGGCGCAACCGCCGCTACCTGACCTGGCTCGTCAGCGACACAAGCAAGGGCCTCGCGGCGACTCTCTTCGCCTTCGCCATCCCGCTCCTCGCGCTCATCATCACGAACGACCCGGCACAGGCGGGGATCATCGGCGGTGCCGGCATGGTCGCCCGGCTGCTCACGACCCTCGCCGGCGGCATCCTCGCCGATCGCCACCGCCGCATCGCCCTCATGGTGCTCGGATCGCTCATCGGCGTCGTGCTCGCCGGCGGCTTCACGCTGCTGGCGCTCGGCGACGCGCTCACGTTCGGGTCGCTGCTCGTGGTCGACGTGCTGCTCGCCGCCCGCAGCGGTCTCTTCGACGTCGCGGGCGAGAGCGCGATCAAGGAGATCGTGCCTGACGAGGCGATGGGGCGGGCACAGGCGGCCAACCAGGGAAGGGATGCCGCGCTGCAGCTCGCCGGCGGCCCGATCGGCGGCCTGTTGCTCGGCGTCGGCGGATGGCTCGTCGGCGTCGCCATGACCGTGTGCCACCTGGTCGCCGCCGCGACCGCCTGGATGCTGGGGCGCGAAGCGCGACGAGCGGGGATCGTGGATGCCGGGGCGGCGGTAGACCCGGAACCCGCCACGGCACCGGAGGTCAAGGCCAGGACGACCGCCTGGGCCGAGTTGCGCGAGGGCTTCGGCTGGCTGCTGTCACGGCCCGACCTGGGCGGCGTGCTGCTCATCATCACGATCATCAACCTCGGCTTCAACGCCGCGATCACCACGGTCATCTATGCGCTGCAGCAGGCCGGCCACCCGGAGCTCCTCATCGGCGGGATGACCGCGGCGGTCGGGGCTGTGATGCTGGTCGGCGCGATCGTCGCTCCCCTGCTCGTCCCGCGCATCAAGGCCGGCATCCTCGCGATCACCGGCCTCTCGATCGCCGCCGTCGGGTCGATCGCGCTCTCGCTGGTCACCGAGCCGTGGGCCATCGTCGCGGTGCTCGGGGTGGCCGTGTTCATGATCCCCGCACTGAACGCCGGGATGATGGGCTACTTCATGGTCGCGACGCCGACGCATCTGCTCGGCCGGGCCAACAGCGCCGCGGGAGTGCTCGGGATGGGCGCCCTGCCGCTCGCGCCGCTGATCGCCGGTTTCGGTCTGAGCTGGGTCGGCCGGGAATGGACGCTGCTGGTCTGCGCGGCGCTCTGCCTCGTCGCGGTCGCACTCGCCCTCGGCAACCGGGCGCTGCGCGCACTGCCCGTCGAGTCGCAGTGGTCGGAGCACGCGAAGCAGTTCGAGTCGGCCTGACGTCGGCATCCGCCGGGTTCTTGGACCCGGACATGTATCAGGCGGCTCTTGCCGTGCTCCTGGTCAGTGTGATCACAATGGGCTTCATGATCGACGGTGCACCCGGCGCCGCTCTCGATCCTGCTTCGGACGACGGTTCGGCTCGCTGGCGACGCGCCGCGAACCTGTTCGAGGCATGGCGCGAGGGTGACGGTCGAGCGATGGATGAGCTCGTGCGTCTGATGACGCCCGTGCTCTGGCATGTCGCGCGGGCCTACGGGCTCGAGCGCACCCTCGCCGAAGACGTCGTGCAGACCACCTGGTTGCAGCTGGTGCGCGGCCACGGATCGATCGCCGACCCCCGTGCGGTGTCGGCGTGGCTCACCACCACCGCCCGCCGAGAGGCGTGGAAGGTCGGCAAGGCGAACGGACGCGTCGACACGACGGAGGCCGACGACCTCGACGCACTCCTCCCCGAGCAGCAGTCCGCCGAGGAGCACGCGGCGGCCGGCGACGAGAGCCGACGGCTGTGGCTCGCCGTGCAGCGTCTCACCGAACGCTGCCAGCGCCTGCTGCGGGTGATCGCCTTCGAGGACCGGCCCGACTACGCGCGGCTCGCCGCCGACCTCGCGATGCCGATCGGCAGCATCGGACCGACCCGCAACCGCTGCCTGGCCAAGCTGCGGACGCTGCTCGAACCACCGCAGGCGCCACGGACGGAGGGGCTCTCATGACCGATCACGAGGATGCCGAGCTGTTCGCCCGACTGCGGACGCTCTGGCGCGACGTCGATCCGGTCCCCGCGGGCTTGATCGATCGCATGGTCGCCGCGGTCGCCGCCGACGGGCTGAACCGCGAGTACGCCCTCCTGACCCTGGTGGAGGAAGAGCTCGGCGCGGTGCGCGGCGAGACGGATGCGCTGACGCTGCAGTTCAGCGACGGCACCACCAGCATCCTGCTGCATGTGACGACGACGGCATCCGGACGCCGCCGGGTCGACGGGTGGGTCGACACCGGTGCGGCCGAGATCGTGCTGACGCAGGGCGAGCACTCGCGGACGACGACACCCGCCGAGACCGGACGCTTCGCCTTCGACGAGGTGCCACCCGGGCTGACCAGGGTGCGCCTGACCACCGGCGAGGGCGACGAGATGCGCGCGCTGTCGACCCCGCAGTTCGAGCTGTGACCGCGGGCTCCTCCCGTCGGTGATGTCGCGGGGCGACCCGCAGGAAGAGGATGACCATGGAGCAGCCCCGGGGATGGACCTGGCAGGACCGCGCCGAGGGATCGATCCGCCGCGGCACGGCGCTCGACCCGAGCGTGGAGCCGGTCGACGGCATCCGCGCGTTCCCGACCGCCTACCTGCCGCAGCACCTGCTGATCGCGCGGGTCGACGACGATCAGGAGGCCTACGACCAGGAGGTGCGGACGCTCCGTGACGCCGCCGACTCGTTCGGGTGGCAGCTGGAGATCGAGTCGAGGGCGCGGGTCGCGGGCAGTCTGGCGCCGGAGCTGACCGGGTTCCTGCGCGCGCACCTCACCACACCCGAGGTGCCGGGGCGCGGTGAGGCGCCGATCGCGCCGGATGCGTGGCGGGTGCTGCAACGGGCCCGTCGCATGTCGCGGTCGACGATGCCGCGCACGAGTCTCGAGCACGTGCTGTCGATCGATCCGGTCGGGCTCAATCCGTTCACGCGCACGAACCCGTTCACCCGGACGAACCCCTTCACCCGCACCAACCCGGTGCGCGGCGTGGGCGCGGGCGGGAGCGACGACTACCTCGAGCCGGGCCGCGGAGCGCGGCAGCCGGTCAGCTGGCTGGGCCCCGCTCCGCAGCGCGGGCCGTCACCGAAGCGCGGGCGTCGCCCGGTGGTCGCCGTGCTCGACACCGGATGCGGCGAGCACGCCTGGTTGCCCGCCGACATCGTCACCCGGCGCGTCGAGCTCGACGGCCATGCGGTGGGGCTCACCGACGACGCCGACCCGGAGCGCTACCCCGACCTGTACGGTCAGCTCGACGGCGAGATCGACGCGGTCGCCGGTCACGGCACGTTCATCGCCGGCATCGTCCGGCAGGCGGCGCCGGATGCCGACATCCTCTCGATCCGGGTCGCCGGAGCACTCGGCGTGATCGACGAGAGCACCCTGCTCGAGACGGTCGCCCAGGTCGTCGAGCTGTTGCGGCGGCACCGCGAGAACCCGAAGACCGGCTTCCCGATCGACGTGCTGAACCTGTCGCTGGGCTACTACCACGAGACTCCGACCGACGGACTGTTCAGCCTGACTCTGTTCGGGCTGCTCGCGCAGGCGCGCGAACTCGGCTGCGTGGTGGTGTGCTCGGCCGGGAACGATGCGATCGACCGGCCGTCGTTCCCCGCATCGCTGTGGGCGTGGCCGGGCGCCGACAACGGTATCCGTCCCGATGGCGCCGCCCCGCACGTCTCGATCGGGGCGCTCAACCCGTCGGCGCAGTCGGTCGCGCTCTTCTCGAACGTCGGGCCGTGGGTGCAGGCGTACGCGCCGGGTGCGGCCGTGGTCAGCACCTCGCCGGCTTTCGTCGGCGGCGAGCAGGCGACGACGCGCGCCGACGTCGACGGACTCCGCCGCGAGACGCTCGACCCCGACGACTACCGCGGCGGGTTCGCGGTATGGAGCGGCACCTCGTTCGCCGCGCCGTACGTGGCGGGGCGCATCGCGGCGCAGCTCGGGACCGTGCCGATCGAGGGCGTCGGAGCGGATGCCGCGGCCAAGGCCGTCGCCGCCGTGCTGAAGACGCTGCCGGCCCCGGTCGACCGGGGCTGACACCGCAGGCTGGTCGGCGCATTCGGGCAGCGGACTTCCCCGCGACTCCGACGCAGGGCATCCTGGACGGGTGCCCCTGTCCCCGAGCGAGCTGCATCGGCGTGGAGTCGAGGCGGCCAACGCCCGACGGTTCACGCAGGCGCGGCGTGCGCTCGATGCGGCATCCGCACGCACCGACGATCCCGACCTGCGCGCCCGCATCGACGGGACGATCGCCTACGTCCTCGCGCAGACCGGCGAGCCCGTCGCGGCCGAGCAGCTCTGCCGCGCGGCGCTGAAGCGCGCGGGGGCGAGTGCGGAGACCGTGGCGCTGCTGAGCGGACAGCTCGGCACGCTGCTCCTGCAGGGCGGGCGGCTCGACGAGGCCACGACGATGCTCACCCGCGCGATCGTCGCCCTCACGGACACAGGCGCGGAGTCGATCGAGCTCGCCAACTGCCTGATGAATCGATCGATCGTGCGGATGCAGCGGCACGAGCTCGATGCCTGCGTGGACGATCTGCGCCGCGCCGTGGCCGTGTACGAGGCCGCCGACGCCGAGGAACCGCTCGCCGAGGCGCGGCACAACCTCGGCTACGCGGCCCTCCTGGGCGGCGACCTGGTCACGGCGCTCACGATGATGACGCGCTCGCGCCCCACGATCGCCGCGACCAGCGATCTCGCCGCCGCGATCAGCGACCTCGACCGGGCCGAGGTTCTCCGCGATGCCGGGCTCACGACCGAGGCCGAGGCCCTGCTGGGTCGGGTCGCGCAGCAGTTCGGTGCGCAGCGCATGCAGCAGGCCCGCGGTGAGGCGGAGTTCCACCTCGCGCGCTCCCTGGTGCGGCACGATCCCGCCGCGGCCGAGCGCACCGCGCGCATCGCCGCCCGCCGCTTCGCGGCGCTCGACAACCAGACATGGGCTGCACGCGCCGATGCCGTGCGTCTCGAGGCGCAGCAGCGCGCGCGACCGGGCCGACCGATCGACACGGCCGAGCTCGCCCGCACCGCGAACACCCTCGCGCGCAGCGGGTTCCGTACCGAGGCGGCGGCGCTCCGGCTCGGCGCGCGACGCGACGGCAGCGGACGGATGCCACGGCTCGCCGCCGCCGCCCCGACTCCGCTGCGGCTCCGGGCGCAGGAGGTGCGGGCCGCGCGAGCGGCAGCGGCCGGACGGGACCGGGATGCACTGCGCGCCGCGGCCGACGGTCTCGACCTGCTGACCGCGTGGCAGCGGTCGTTCGGCGCGCTCGACCTGCAGGCCTCGGTCGCGATGCACGGCAGCGACCTGATGTTCGCCGGGTTGTCGGCGGCCGCACGGCTGCGCGACCCCGCGGTGCTGTTCGAGTGGTCGGAGCGCGCACGGCACCTCAGCCAGCAGGTGGCGCCGGTGCGACCCCCGCGCGACGACGACCTCGCGGACGATCTGGCCGAGTTGCGGATGCTGCGCGCCGAGCTCGCCGGCCAGGACTGGACGACCGATGCCCGGGTGCGGGGGCTGCGGGACCAGGTGCGCGAGCGGCAGTGGGCGACGACCGGGTCAGGCGGCACCCGCGAGCGGGTCGGGCTGGCGGAGGCGATGGCGCTCCTCGGCCCCGACACGGCGGTGCTGTCGTACGTGTTCACGGGAGCCGAGCTGTGCGCGGTCGTGGTCGCCGCATCCGGCGCCACGATCGTCGACCTGTCGTGGGCACGGGTGCGCGCGGCGCTCGACGGCCTCCGCGCCGACCTCGACATGGCCGCGCTCACCCGCGGCGGGGTGATGGGGCCGGTGACCGAACGGGCGCTGGTAGCGCGGCTCGAGCTGCTCGACGCCGAGCTGCTCGTTCCGCTGCGGCGGGCGGCGGCCGGGGCCTCCAGGCTTGTGATCACGGTGCCCGGCGCCCTCGCAGGAGTGCCGTGGGCGATGCTGCCGGGCATGGCGGGCACCCCGTTCACCCTCGCGACGTCGGTGTCACGCTGGCTGGCCGTGAACAACTCCTCGAGAACGAGCGCTCCGTCCCTCGGAAACGCCGCCCCGCGGCCTGCGGCAGGCGTTTCGGAGGAGTTGTTCACCGCCGGCACCCGCCACCCGCGCCGGATCGGCTTCGCGACCGGGCCCCGCGTGCCCCGCGCCGAGGAGGAGGTGCGCCGCGCGGCCGCCGTCTGGCGCGACGGGGGCACGGGTTCGACGACGATGCTCGAGTTGGCCGACGCCTCGGTCGCCTCCGTGACCGCCCTCGCGGCCGACGTCGACCTGCTGCACATCGCCGCGCACGGCCGCCATGCCGTCGACAACCCGCTCTTCTCGGGCTTCGAGCTCGCCGACGGGACCCTGTTCGGCTACGACGTGGACCTGATCCCGCGGGTTCCCGCGACCGTGATCCTGTCGGCGTGCGAGCTCGGTCGCTCGTCGGTGCGCTGGGGCGAAGAGGCGCTGGGCATGACCCGGGTGTGGTTGCATGCCGGGGCCGATTGCGTGATCGCGGCGCCGGTCGCCGTGCCGGATGACGTCGCCTGCGAGCTGCTCAGCGCGGTGCACGCCGAGCTCGCGGCGGGCTCAACTCCCGCGGTCGCGCTGGCCGCGGCATCCGATTCGACCGGGTTGCGCGCCCCGTTCCAGTGCCATGGAAACGGATTCTGAGCGTTTCTCCATTCGATGTATCAGGACGGATGCCGCTCGCTCCTGTCTTTCAGAAGGTGCCATGCGAAGGACCTCGAAGGTGTGAGGTGCGAGGAGGCGCAGTCGGCTGGGGACATCCGCTCGCTGGGGAGCGCGGATACGACACGGACACCCTCTGCTCCGAGGGTGCTGCGGCTGGGAGGCCGCGGCACTCTCGACGGGCCTCGGCGCTCTGGGGACGCCGAGGCCCGTCGGCGTGCCCGGCGGGCTCGAGCGCCACCCGCACTCAGGCGAGCAGCACCTCGTGACCCGCCTCGCGCAGCGCTGAGACGACCCCGGCATCCGCTCCGGAATCGGTGATCACGGTCGGGAAGAGCTCGACGCCGCCGACCGTCGCGAATGCCACGACGCCGAGCTTGCTGCTGTCGGTGACCACGACGGCGCGGCGGGCCCGCTCGGCCATCATTCGGTTGACCGCGGCCTCGCGCTCGTCCTGCGTGGTGCCGCCGGCGACGGAATCCAGTCCGTTCACGCCGATGAAGGCGATGTCGAGCCGCACGCCGCGCAGCAGCTGCTCGACGAAGGGGCCGACGAGCTCGTAGGTGCGCGAGTGGATGACCCCGCCGGTGACGACGACCTTGATGTCGGGGCGGGTCGCGAGCTGGGCGGCGATGTTCACCGCGTTCGTGACGACGGTGAGGCCGCCGTTCGCGCCGAGATCGTCGCGAGCGGCGAGGGCCGCCGCGATGGCCGTGGTCGTCGTGCCGCCGGACAGCCCGACGACCATGCCCGGTGCGACGAGCGCCGCGGCCGCCTGAGCGATGGTCGCCTTCTCGTGCGTGCGCAGGTGGCTCTTGTAGCGGATGGGCAGCTCGTAGGCGACGGTCTGCGCCACCGCGCCGCCGTGGGTGCGGGTGAGCAGGCGCTGCTCGGCGAGGCTGTCGAGGTCGCGGCGCGTGGTGGCCGCCGACGCCCCGAACCGCTCCACGAGCTCGTCGACCGTGACCTCACCGGCCGCGGCGAGGAGGTCGAGGATCGCGTTCAGCCGCGCCGCTCTCTTCATCACGCCACCGTATCGGTCTCGGCGAGGGCGAACAGTCGGAGCATGCGTGCGGCTTCGTCGGCGAGGGCGTCGCGGGCGGGCGCGAGGTATTTGCGCGAGTCGACCAGGCGCTCGTCGGCGTCGAGCTTCTCGCGGATCGCGCGGGTGAAGAAGCCGTTGAGGTGCGTGGAGACGTTGATCTTCGTCATCCCGGCCCGCACGGCGTCGGCGATCACGCGGTCGGCAACGCCGGACGAGCCGTGCAGCACCAGCGGCACCGGCAGTGCGGCGCGCAGCCGCGCGATGAGGTCGAGGTCGAGCGAGGCGGTGCGGTCGGTCATGGCGTGCGAGGAGCCCACCGCGACGGCGAGCGCATCGACACCGGTCGCCGCGACGAACGCGCG
Source organism: Microbacterium sp. W4I20 (assembly GCF_030816505.1). Lineage (NCBI taxonomy): Bacteria > Bacillati > Actinomycetota > Actinomycetes > Micrococcales > Microbacteriaceae > Microbacterium > Microbacterium sp. W4I20. The sequence continues at coordinate 2,451,093 of NZ_JAUSYB010000001.1, forward strand.
GGCCTCGTCGGGATCGGTCCGCACACCTGGCGCATGAGCGCCGTCCTTGCCGCCGACCTCGCCCAGTTCTCCCTCGACGTAGACGCCCGCAGCGTGCGCGCGGGCGGCGACCTCGGCAGTGAGCGAGACGTTCTCGTCGTAGGGCAGTGCCCCGCCGTCGAACATGACCGACCCGAACCCCAGGGCCACGGCCTCGTCGACGAGCTCGGGCCGCTCGGCGTGATCGAGGTGCACCGCGACCGGCGTCTCCGCGCGGCGAGCGACCGCGAGAGTGGCCACGGCGATGGGCTCGAGGCCGCCGTGGTAGTCGGCGCAGTTCTGCGAGATCTGCAGGATCACCGGCAACTGCGCGAGGGCCGAGGCGCGGACGAGGGCTTCGGCCGTCTCGAGGTGGATCACGTTGAAGGCGCCGACACCGGTGCCGGCGGCGGATGCCGCGGAGACGAGTTCGCGAGCGGAGACGAGGGTCACGAGGGGTCCTTTCAGGACGATGCGGGTCGGAAGGATGCCGGGTCGGGGCGCGAGACGCGCAGCTGCTGCTCGATCTCGGGCCAGCGGGGAGAGATGTCGCCCGCGAGGGGCATCAGCACTGCGGCCGCGGACCAGGCGGTCGCACGACGGAGGATCTGCTCGGGATCGCGCACGCCCTGCGCGTACAGCACCGCGCAGGCCGAGACTCCGGCATCACCCGCGCCGGTCGGGTTGCCGGCCAGCGACTCGTCGAGCCGCGCATGCACGAGATCGGATGCCGTGACGGCCAGCATCCCGTCGGCGCCGAGCGACAGCAGCACCAGCTCGGCGCCGCGGGCGATCAGCGACCGTGCGCCCTCGACCGGATCGGCGATGCCGGTGGCTTCGAGCAGCTCGGCCACGTTCGGCTTGAGGACGGTGGCCCCGGCATCCGCCGCACGCAGCAGCGCGGGGCCCGAGGTGTCGGCGATCACCGGCACCCCGGCGTCCTTCCCGACCGCGATCAGCATGGGCAGCAGCGTGTCCGGCGCCCCGGGCGGGACGCTGCCGGAGATCACCAGCACGCGCGCGCTCGGCAGCCGTTCGACGACCTCGGCGAGCACGGCCGCCCACTCGGCGTCGGTCGGGTTGAGCCCGCGCTCGTTGATGATGGTCGTGTCGCCGAGTTCCTCGTCGACCACGGCGATGCTGCGGCGGGTCTCGGCCGCGACCGGAACCAGGGCGTGCGGCACGCCGCTCACCCGCAGCTCGGCCGCGAACTCGTCGCCGACGCGACCTCCGCTGGTGGTGAGGGCGAGCACGTCCGCGCCCTCCGCATGGGCGACCCGGGCGACGTTCAGTCCCTTGCCGCCGGCGCGCGCGGCGCCGGCATCCGCTCGATGCGTCCCGCCCTCGACGAGGCGATCGACGCGCCAGGTGAGATCGAGCGCCGGGTTGGGGGTGACGGTGAGGATCATGCGAGTTCCCTTGCACGTAGGGCGGCGCCGAGCAGGCCCGCGTTCCCGGAGAGCTCCGCCGCGACGAGCGCGGGGATGCGGTGGAAGCTGAGACGCGCCGCGAGACGGGTGCGCAGTTCGTCGAACAGCGCTCCGCCGGCCCGCGACAGTCCGCCGCCGATGACCACGGCCTCGGGAGCGACGACGGCCGTGAGCTGAGCGAGCGACAGGGCCAGGGCGTCGAGCGCCGAGTTCCAGATCTCGGCGGCGACCTCGTCGCCCGCGGCGGCGCGTGCGATCACATCCTTGGCGCCGTCGGGGCTGTTGCCGGTGGCTGCGCGGTAGCGGCGAACGATGGCTCCCGCGGAGGCCACGGCCTCCAGGCAGCCGCGAGCGCCGCACGGGCAGAGCGGCCCGTCGGCGATGGGCGAGTGGCCGATCTCGCCCGCGTATCCGCCCGCCGTGTACGGCTCGCCGCCGACGAGCAGGGCGCCGGCGATTCCGGTGCCGATCACGAGCACGACCGCATCGGCGTAGTCGCGGGCGGCGCCCAGGCGGCGCTCCGCCCAGCTCGCCGCGCGCACGTCGTGGTCGAATGCGACCGGAAGACCGAGCCGGGCGGCGGCCAGATCGCGCAGGGGCGCGTCGTGCCACCCCATGTTGCTGGCGAAGACGCCGAGCCCGGCATCCGCGTCGACGATTCCCGGGACGACCAGTCCCGCCGCCTGCGGAACCACGTCGGGGTGGGCGGCGCGGAGCTCGGCGGCGAGCACGTCGAGCTGCCCGAGGATCGCCTGCGTGCGGTCACCGTCGACGATCGGCGTCGGGGTGCGACGCAATCCGAGCGCGCGTCCCGCGGCATCGAACAGCGCGGACTTGATGTCGGTCCCGCCGACGTCGAACGCCAGCACCGGGGCGCCGTCGCCGAGCGCGCGCACCGCGCCGAGCGTCTCGCCCGCACTGTCGTGCATCGTCTCGGGGACGGATGCCGCGCCGTCAGGTCCGGTCATCGCAAGATCCGCTCATGCATCCAGGATGACGGATCGAGTGAGGTTGCGCGGCTGATCGGGGTCGAGACCGCGCGCGACGGCCCGATCCAGTGCGACACGGTGCAGTCGCGCGAGGTCGGCCATGGGGTCGATGCCGCGCTGCTCGAAGCGGGCGCCGGTCGCCTCGACCTGGGCGGCCAGACCCTCGGGAGCCGCGCCGAAGTGCCACACCACGCGGCCGGGAGCCGCGATCGCGATCGGACCGTGGCGGTAGTCCATCGACGGGTAGGACTCGGTCCACGACTGCGAGGACTCCCGCAGCTTCAACGCCGCCTCGTGGGCGAGCCCCGTCGCCCAGCCACGACCGAGGAACGTGTACTGCTCCGCATCGCGCAGCTCGTCGTCACCGCTCTCGGCCAGCGCGGCGGTCGCGTCGGCGATCGCCGCAGAGAGGTCTTCGCCGAGGGAGGCCCGGAACAGGGCGAGCGCGGTGGTGGCGAAGCGGGTCTGCACGACGGACTTCTCGTCGGCGAAGGGCAGCAGCACGGCCTCGTCGACCATCGAGACGAGCGGAGAGTCCGGATCGCCGATCACGCCGATCGTCGGGACGCGCCCCTTGACGTGTTCGACCAGCTCGAGCACCTCGGTGGTGGTGCCGGAGCGGGTGAGCGCGACGACCGCGTCGTACCCGCGGTCGATGAACGCCTCAGATGCCGCGAACGCGTCGGTCTCGCCCTGGCCCGACGACTCGCGCAGGGCCGCGTAGGCCTGGGCCATGAACCAGGAGGTGCCGCAGCCGACGACGGCGATGCGTGCGCCCGCGGCCGGCAGCTGCGCCTGGGCATCGCGGAGCTCCGCCGCCGCCGCCCACATCTCGGGCTGGGAGAAGAGCTCTTCGCGCATCCGGGCGCCGGGCAGCAGGTCGGTCATTTTGTGAATCCTCCAGGCAATATGTTGCATAGTTGTGATCGTTTGAAGTCCGATTCGATCATAGTATGGCGAACATGAGGGCCAAAGGACGAACATGCTTGATTTGTTTGTTCCCTTGACAAATAATCTAACGAGTTCCATCAGAAACTCACCAGGCTCGAACGATCGTGGCCGCCATCCGGCGAGACGATCACCACCGCACCGTCGCGTGTCCTGCTAGCGACTGTGCACCACCCCACCCCGGAGACGATCCCCGCCGCCGGAGCGGACACTCACAGTGAGGAATGCAATACACATGAAGAAGTCACTGCGGTTCGGCGCCGCCGCCATTGCGGCCGTCGCCACGCTCTCGCTCGCTTCGTGCGGGTTCGGCGGGTCGTCCGGCGACAGCGGCGATGCCGAGGGATCCACCACGATCGACCTCCTCGTCCCGAGCTACTCGGACGGCACGAAGGCGAACTGGGAGACCGTGATCGAGGGTTTCGAGAAGGCGAACCCCGATATCAAGGTCAAGCTCGAGGTGCAGTCCTGGGACAACCTGGAGAAGGTCGTCTCGACGAAGATCCAGGCGGGTGAGGCGCCGGACATCTACAACGGCGGTCCGTTCGCGGGCTTCGTGGGCGATGAGCTGCTCTATCCCGTCGAGGATGTCGTGTCGGAGGACACGTTCGCCGACTTCCAGGACTCGTTCATCGCGAACGCCGAGGTCGATGGCACCGCGTACGCTCTGCCGCTGATCGCGTCGGCGCGTGCGCTGTTCGTGAACAATGCCCTGCTCGAGCAGGCCGGCGTGGAGGCGCCGACCGATTGGGATTCGCTGCTGGATGCGGCGACGAAGGTCTCGGCTCTCGGCGGCGGTGTCGCCGGTTACGGCATGCCGCTCGGTTCCGAAGAGGCGCAGGCCGAGGCTGCGGTGTGGCTGTGGGGCGGCGGCGGATCGTTCGGCGATGCCTCCGAGATCACGATCGACACCCCGGAGAACCTCGCGGGTGCCGAGCAGATCAAGAAGATGATCGATGCCGGTGCGACGCAGGCCGACCCCGGTTCGACGCAGCGTTCGCCGCTGATGGACATCTTCATCCAGGGCAAGATCGGCATGCAGGTCGGCCTTCCGCCGACGGTCGGCCAGATCGCCGAGGGCAACCCCGACCTGGACTACTCCATCGTCCCGATCCCGACCAAGGACGGCTCGCCGTTCACCCTCGGCGTGATGGACCAGCTGATGGCGTTCCAGAACGACGACGACAAGAAGGACGCGATCACGGCGTTCTTCGACTACTACTACTCGGCTGACGTGTACGTGCCGTGGGTGCAGGCCGAGGGCTTCCTCCCCGTCACGAAGTCCGGCTCCGAGGCGCTGTCCGGCGAGGAGGCTCTCAAGCCGTTCCTCGACGTGCTGCCCGACGCGCAGTTCTACCCGTCGACGAACGCGCAGTGGTCGGCTGCCGACGGCGCGTTCAAGTCGCTGTTCGGCCAGCTGCAGTCGAAGCCCGCACAGGATGTGCTGACCGAGATCCAGGCGCAGGTCGACGCGGGCTGACGCTCGCTGAACACTGCTGATCGAACGACGGAGAGGTTCGGGTATTCCATGAGCCAGACCACAGAGTCCTCGAACCTCGCGGGGGCGGCGACCAGCCGCCCCCGCACCCTCCGCACCCCGGCTGCCGGTCCGCGGGGGAAGTCCCGCGGCAAGGACCTCCTGGAGGCGCTGCCCTGGATCGGGCCGGCACTGCTCCTCATCATCGGGGTGGTGCTGTTCCCCGCCGGGGTGATGTTCTTCAACTCGACCCGCGACATCTCCCTGTCGGGCCTCGATAAGGGCTCGGTCGGGTTCGACAACTTCGCGACCGTGTTCGCGTTCGCGGAGTTCTGGCCGATCTTCGGCCGCACGATCATCTGGGTCGTGTCGACCGTGCTGTTCACCGTCGTGATCTCGCTCGGTCTCGCACAGATCCTCAACAAGGCGTTCCCGGGCCGCCAGCTGGTGCGCATGGCCGTGATCGTGCCGTGGGCGGCATCCGTCGTGATGACGACCATGGTCTTCTATTACAGCCTCGAGCCGTACTTCGGCGTGTTCAACAAGTTCCTCTACGACATCGGGCTCTCCGACGACGCGGTCGGCTACGGGTGGACGAAGAACCCGACCACCGCGTTCGTCTGGTCGATCGTCATCGCGGTCTTCGTGTCCCTCCCTTTCACGACCTACACGATCCTCGCGGGCCTCCAGTCCGTGCCGGCGGACGCGATCGAGGCGGCGAAGATGGACGGCGCGGGCCCCGCCCGCACCTACTGGTCGATCGTGCTCCCGCAGCTGCGCAGCGCTCTCGCCGTCGCGATCCTGATCAACATCATCAACGTGTTCAACTCGCTGCCGATCCTGAAGGTGATGACCGGGTCGATCCCCGGCTACGGCGCCGACACGATCATGACGATGATCTTCAAATACATCGAACTGCAGAAGAAGGTCGACGTCGCCAGCGCCCTCTCGGTCGTCGCGTTCCTCATCGTCATCGTGATCGTCGCGATCTACGTCAAGACCGTCAAGCCCATGAAGGAGGTCTGATCGTGACCGTGACCGAGACCGAACTCGTCACCACCACCGGTCGCGGCGGACGCAGCCTCCCCCCGCTGAACGGCCGCGCGCGCCGCTACACCGAGGACCAGGTCACCCTGCCGCGGGTCATCCTGCGCATGGCCGCCGGATTCCTCGTGCTCGCGATCTTCGTACTCCCGTACCTGATCATGTTCTTCGGGTCCGTGAAGACGAAGCCGCAGATCCGCTCCGTCGACCCGACGTATCTCCCCACCGAGTGGCACTGGGAGAACTTCATCACGATGTGGTCGACGCCCGAGACGCCACTGCCGTACAACCTCATCTCGACGATCGTCATCTCGGTGTTCGCGACGCTTCTCGTGCTCGCCGTGTCACTCCCGGCCGCGTACTACACGGCCCGGTTCAAGTTCCCCGGCCGCATGGTGTTCCTGTTCCTCGTGATCGTCACGCAGATGCTGCAGCCCGCCGTGCTGACCTCCGGACTCTTCCGACAATTCACCACCCTCGGACTCGGTGACACCTGGGTCGCGATGATCTTCATCAACGCCGCCTTCAACCTCTCGTTCGCCGTCTGGATCATGCACTCCTTCTTCGCCGGCATCCCCAAAGAGATCGACGAAGCCGCCCAGATCGACGGCGCCGGACGCTTCACCGTCCTGTTCAAGATCAACCTGCCCCTCGTCTGGCCCGGCATCGTCACCGCGATCGTGTTCACCTTCGTCGCCTGCTGGAACGAGTTCGCGGCATCCCTCGTGATCCTGTCGACCGACAAGAACCAGCCCCTGTCCGTCGCTCTGACCAAGTTCGTGGGTCAGTACGAGACCAGCTGGCAGTACGTGTTCGGCGTCTCCCTCGTCGCGATCCTGCCCGTCGTCATCCTCTTCATGCTCATCGAGAAGCGCCTCGTCGGCGGACTCACCGCCGGCAGCGTCAAGTAGGGGCGGTTCCTCGGCGGTCCTCCGCGGCGGCGTCTCCGCAAGGCGGCTACGGTTGACCGATGAGCACGCACGAATCCGGAACCATCCGCCCGCTGCAGCACAGGCTGCGCCGACTGACGGATCCGACGAGCGCGTGGCACATCGCGCTGACGAGTGCGGCGACCGGCGCCCTCGCTCTGTTCGATCCCGCGCGGCGCGGTGTCGGAGGTCGCGTGGCGCTCCGCGCCGGCGCTGCCGTGCTGAACGGGTTCATGGCGTGGTGCGATGCGGGGCGCTCCAATCCCGCGATCGGGCGGTTCGGGATGACGGCGGCGGCGGTCGGCGCGGGTCTCGCGCTCAGTGAAGCCGGCGATGCGATCGACGCCCGCCTCGACGGCTTCGTCCGCCGCCGCGGCATGCGCCACCCGCGGCTGATCCTTGGGCTGGGCGCCGCCGCGCTGATGCTCGGCGCCCACGCCCTGAGCCTCAAGATCGATGCCGCTCTCGACCGCGACCACGACGACCTGCTCGACGACGACTTCCTCGAGGACGAGCCGATCGAGATCCCGGCCGCGGTGCGCGAACTCGTGGCCGCGCTCCTCGCCCGCACCGACGGTTTCGGTGCGGGCGAGCTGCGGGCCCAGCTCGCCGCCGCTCGGGCGATCGAGTATCTCGGCGAGGACGAGGCATCGTTCTATCCCGGGATCGGCTTCACCATGCCGGCCGACCTGCTCCTGGCCGTGCCGGCAGAGGCGCGCTTCCCGGTCATCGGTCGCTACCACCCGTTCGACGGCCGCAGCGCCGACGTCTACCTCTCGATCTCGGAGGGGCGGCTGGCGAGCCTGAGCATCACCACCGGCGACGACTGGGATGTGGAAGAGCAGATCGCGTGGATGGAAGCAGGCGGTTCGATGCAGGACCTGGCGGGCTGGCCGACCCCGGACGAACTCACGTTCCTGGTCGAGACGCCCGAAGGGCTGAAGCCGCTCGACTGACGGCGCCGGACTGACCGTGCTGAGTATGGCTCAGGCGCGGCCCGAGCCCCAGCGCACGCCGAGGGCAGCCGACAGGGCGACCTGGGCTGCTCCGCTGTATCCGTCGACGCGACTGTCCGCGTACCGCACAGCGACCTGGGTGGTGCCGGTCGCCACGTAGTCGATCTCGGCCCTCACGCGTTCGAGGAAGCGGGTACCGAGCACCGTGGCCGGACCTCCGATCACGACCTCGGCCGGATCGAGCAGGGCCGACACGAGCTTGATCACCCGGGCGAGCGCCCGCGCGCCGGCGCCCACCGCTGCCTCGTCAGCCTCGGCCGCGAGCAGGGCGATGGCGTCGGCATCCATCGCATCGCTGAAGTCCGCTCCGAGCATCGCGGTGAGGGAGGCCACGGCCTCGAGGCAGCCGCGGCGGCCGCAGGTGCAGGCGCGAGCGTCGTCGCCGAACTCGATCTGCACATGACCGATCTCGCCAGCGCGGTCGCGGGGCCCTGGTGCCAGCTCGCCGTCGAGTGTGACCGCCGCGCCGATCCCCCCGCCGATGTGGATGAACAGGCGATACCCCGAGCTCGCGTCATCGACGGCGGCTTCTGCGATGGCCTCGGCATCCACGTCGTTCACGAGCAGCACCGGCACGCGCAGGACGCTCTCCCACTGATCGGCGAGGGCGACGTCGTGCCAACCGAGCTGCACGCTCTCGAGCACCGAGCGCCCGTCGGTCGTGCCCGGCAGCTGCGCCGCGGCGATCAAGAGGCGGTCCCCGAACTCCGCCGCGATCTCGGCCAGGACGCTGCCGAGCACGTCTTCCCTGGTGGTCGCGGTGTAGGTCGCCCGCCGGGTGTGCTCCTGCGCGCCGTCGAGCGCCACGAGAGCGATCCGCGCGTCGGTCGGCTGCATCACGACGACCAGGATCAGGTGATGGCTCGCATCGACGCTCAGGGTGGTGGCCCGCTTGCCGCCGGTGCTCGCGGCCTGCTCGCCCTCGACGACGAGTCTGTTCTCGATGAGCTCGGCGACCAGGGAGGATGCCGTCGCTGCGGTGAGTCCGGTCGCGCGCGCGATTCCGGCACGGGTCTGCGCACCAGGACTCCGGAAGACCAGCTGCAACGCCCGACGCAGGTTCGCACGCCGCACCGACGCCTGCGTGTCGAGGGCGTCATCCGAATTCAGCATGCGTTCCCCTCCGGCACTCCTGAGAGCTGTTGACAGATCGGGCGGCGATCCGTAGTCTCTCCCTAAGTTTATTCATTGAACTTAGTTGGCCTCTCGGCCTCTCACAGCTCCGGACGGGCGAGTGCTGCACACACCGTCGCCCGTCCGGCACTTCTCTCAGCGGCTCCCGGCCGCTTCGGTGTGGTGGCGGATGACCTCGGCCACCACGAAGTTGAACCACTTCTCCGCGAACTCCGGATCGAGGTGCGCCTCTTCCGCGAGAGCACGCAGCCGACCGACCTGCTGCTCTTCGCGGTTCGGATCGGATGCCGGCATCTCGTGCTCCGCCTTGAGGCGGCCGACCTGCTGGGTGGCGCGGAAGCGCTCCGCCAGCATGAAGATGAGCGCGGCGTCGATGTTGTCGATGCTGGCGCGGAGTCGGAGCAGTTCGACCTGCGGGTCCTCAGCGGCTGTCATGCCCCTACTCTAGAGCCGCGGAACGCCCGGTCCGGAAGAGCGCCACCGCTATCGTGAGCACATGAGCAACGACGAGTCGCCGGCCTCCGCACCCACCGACGACCAGACGCCCGACGTCCCCGCCGACGCGGCCACGGCCACCTCCGACGAACCCGACACCACGCCGCACACCGTGACCACGATCGTCACCGCGCCGATGCCCCGACCCGCCGTCGTGGAGCCCATGGCGCCGAGCCGCTCGTTCTGGACCCGCATCGATCGACCGTTCGTGTTCGGGTTCCTGGTCACCCTCGGCGGACTCGGCGCGCTCGTGCTCGGTCTCGCCCTGACGAGTCTATCGACCGTGCTGATCTACATCGCCCTCGCCCTCTTCGCGGCGCTCGGGCTCGACCCCGCGGTGCGCTTTCTGGAGCGCCGCGGGCTCTCCCGAGGACCGTCGGTCGTCACCGTGATCCTCGCGCTCATCGTGCTGGTCGGGCTGATCCTCTGGACGGTGATCCCGATCGTCATCGAGCAGATCGCGAGCTTCGTGCGCTCGGTTCCGGGGATGATCAAGGAGTTCACCCGGACCGACCTCTACGCGACGTTGAACCAGCAGTTCGGCGAGCAGTTCCAGGATCTGGTGTCGGAGGTGCAGAAGTTCCTCTCCGATTTCGGCAACATCGCCACGATCGGCGGCGGCGCCCTGCAGGTCGGGGCATCGATCGCGACGGGCATCTCCGGTGCGATCGTCGTGCTCGTGCTCACGCTCTACTTCCTCGCCACCCTCCCGACGATGAAGCAGGGCCTGCTGCGGCTCGCGCCGGCACGCGATCGTGCCCGCGCGGGTGACATCACCGACCAGATCACCGACTCGGTCGGCGGCTACGTGATGGGGATGGTGGTGCTCGCCTTCTGCAACGCGGTGCTCGCTTTCCTGCTCTACCTGTTCCTCGGCCTGCCGTTCCCGCCGCTCATGGCCACGATCGCGTTCTGCATCACGCTGATCCCGCTCGTCGGCTCCGTGCTGTTCTGGATCATCGGCACCGGCATCGCCCTGTTCACGAACCCGATCGGGGCGCTCATCTTCGCGATCGTGTACCTGATCTACATGCAGATCGAGGCCTATGTGATCACCCCGCGCGTGATGAACAGGGCCATCGCGATCCCCGGCTCGCTGGTCGTCATCGGCGCCCTGGCCGGCGGCACGCTGCTGGGCCTCCTCGGCGCGCTCGTGGCCGTCCCCGTCGCGGCATCCATCCTCATCATCATCAAGCAGGTGCTCGTGCCACGGCAGGACGCCCGAGTCTAGGGCGGCCGAGAACGCCGCCCGCACGCAGAAGTGCCCGGTCCCATCGGGCCCGGGCACTTCTCGTTCAGAAGATCGCTGTCAGAACGACGACTCAGACGAGGTCGTTGTCTTCCAGCCACTTCTTCGCGATGTCGGCCGACGACTGCTCCTCGACCGCGCTCAGCACGTTCAGGGAGACGAGCTCCTCGGCGGTGAGCTTCTCGCTGATCGCGTTGAGCACGTCGGAGACGTCATCCGCGATGTCGCTCGAGACGATCGGCACGACGTTCGACGAGATGATCAGGTTCTTCGGGTCTTCCAGGGCGACGATGTCCTCGGTCTGGAAGGCCGGCTCGGAGGTGTAGATGTCGGCGACCTGGATCTGGCCCTCGAGCAGCGACTGGAGCGTGGTCGGACCGGTTGCCGAGAACTTCAGGTCGACGCCGTAGACCTCCTTGGCGGCTGCGGGGTTGTACGGCCGCTCCTCGAACTCCGGCGGAGCGCCGATCGTGACCTCGGTCGGGACGTTCTTGAGGTCCTCGATCGTCTTCAGGTCGTGCTCCTCGGCGAAGCTCTTGAGCACCGTGTAGGTGTCCTGGTCGGTGGCCTCGGCGTAGTCGAGAGCCGTCAAGCTGTCCGGGAGGACATCCTGCAGAGCGGCATAGACCTCGTCCGATGCCGTGACGTCGACCTCGTCGTCGGAGAGGTACTCCAGCAGGCTGCCGGTGTACTCCGGGAAGACGTTGATGGCGCCGGACTCGACCTCGGGCATGTACGCGTCGCGCTGACCGATGTTGAGCTGCTTCTTGACGTCGAACCCGGCCCCCTCGAGAGCCTGGGCGTAGATCTCGGCGATGATCTCGTTGGAGTAGTACCCCTGCGAGCCGACGACGATCGTGTCGGAGCTGCCGGAGCCCGAACCGGTGTCTTCGGAGGGCTCGTCGAGCGGGTTGCCGCCGCAGGCGGTCAGGGCGAGTGCGGCCGCGGCCACCAGGCCGACAGCCAGGACGGAGCGCTTGCCTCGTGCTGTGAACATGGACTTCCTCTTCTCTGGGACGTGCTGAATGCTGTGGGTGCGGGAGGGAACGATGAAGGTCAGGCCGTCGCGGTGGACGGCTCCGCTGCCGGGGCCAGCGGACGGGTGCGGCGCCGGGTCTGGCGCCCGGTGCGGAGGCCGCGGGGAACAGCGGCGTGCTGAGCCGCGGCAAGCAGCAGGTCGACGAGCAGCGCCAGGACCGCGACGATCAGCGCACCGCCGAGCACCTGGTCGAAGCGTCGCAGCGGAATGCCCTGGATGATCGGATACCCGAGGCCGCCAAGGTTCACGTAGGCCGCGATCGTCACGGTCGCGATGACCTGCAGAAGGGCGGAGCGGATGCCGCCGACGAGCAGCGGCAGGCCCAGCGGAACCTCGACCTTCCAGAAGATCTGCCACTCGGTCATGCCCATGGCGCGCGCGGAGTCGATCACCCGCCGGTCGATGGCCTCGAGGCCCGTGTACGCCCCGGCGAGCAGCGACGGGATGGCGAGGAGCACGAAGGTGATGATCGCGGCCTGGGGAACCCGGAGCACGCCGAGCAGGAGCACGAGCAGCACCATGAGACCGAAGGCCGGAATGGCGCGCGCCGCGCCCGAGACGGCCACGGCGATCTCACGCCCGCGCCCGGTGTGGCCGATGAGCCAGCCGATGGGGAGAGCGATGGCGGCCGCGATGAGCACCGAGATCAGCGTGAGGGCGAGGTGCTGACCGAGCAGCACCGGAAGGGCGTAGCTGCCCTGCCACTGCTTCGGGGCGAGCATCCAGGCGATGGCATCGGCGAAGAGATTCATGCGGCAGCCCTCACCGGGACGGACTTGGCGGCGGCGACGCGGCTGGGGGCCGTGGTCCACGGCATCAGCGCGCGACCGATCAGCAGCAGGAGCAGGTCGATCAGCAGCGCGATGACGACGACCGCGACGACGCCCGCGAGCACCTCGGCGATGATGCGCCGCTCGAGCCCGTTGGTGAAGAGGTAGCCGAGGTTCGTGACGCCGATGAGGATGCCGACCGTCGCGAGCGAGATCGTGCTGACCGCCGCGACGCGGAGCCCGGCGAGGATCACCGGACCGGCGAGCGGGAACTCGACCGCCCAGAAGCGGCGGAACGGGGCGAAGCCGGTGGCGGTCGCCGCCTGCCGCACGCCCTCATCGACCGAGTCGAGGCCGTCGGCGACCGAGCGCACCAGGATCGCGACGGCGTAGATCGTGAGCGCGATCACCAGGTTGGTCTCGCTGATCGCGGAGTAGCCGAGCGTGGCCGGCAGCAGGATCAGCAGCGCCAGCGACGGGATCGTGTAGAGCAGACCCGTGAGCACGATGATCGGGCCGCGCACGAGGCGGTAGCGCCAGGCCACCCAGCCCAACGGAAGCGACAGCACGAACCCGAGCACGATCGGCACGATGCTCTGACGCAGGTGGACCAGCGTCAGCTCGAAGATCAGACCGAGGTTGTCGGTGACCCAGTTCACGCCGCGCCGTCCTGCTTTTCGGGGTCGGCGACGATCGCTCCCTGCGTGCGTCCTTCGGAGTCGACGACGACGGTGCCGTGCGGGGTCTCCTTGAGGCGCAGCGCCCGCCGACCGCGGTCGGCCCCGATGAAGGCGGCGACGAAGTCGTCGGCCGGGTTCTCGATGATCTCGCTCGGGCTGCCCACCTGCACGATGCGCGCGCCCTTGTCGAGGATGACGACCTGGTCGCCGAGCAGGAACGCCTCGTCGATGTCGTGCGTGACGAAGACGACCGTCTTGTCGAGCTCGTGCTGCAGCCGCAGGGTCTCCTGCTGCAGGTCGGCGCGCACGATCGGGTCGACCGCGCCGAAGGGCTCGTCCATCAGCAGGATGTTCGGGTCGGCGGCGAGGCCGCGGGCCACGCCGACGCGCTGCTGCTGGCCACCGGACAGCTGGCTCGGATACCGCTCGGCGAGCGCCTGGTCGAGCCCGACCGTGTCGAGCAGCGTGCGCGCACGCTTGTGGGCTTCGGGCTTCTTGACGCCCGTGAGGCGGAGGACGGTGGCGACGTTGTCGATCACGGAGAAGTGCGGCATGAGGCCGGAGTTCTGCATGACGTAGCCGATCCGGCGGCGCAGCTGCACCGGATCGCCGACCAGCACGTTCTCGCCGTCGATCTCGATGTCGCCCGAGGTCGGTTCGACCATGCGGTTGATCATGCGCAGGAGTGTGGTCTTGCCGCATCCGGACGATCCGACGAACACCGTGGTCTTGCGCGACGGGAGGACCAGGCTGAAGTCGTCCACGGCGACGGTGCCGTCGGGGAACTGCTTGGTGACATTACGGAACTCGATCATGGGTCACTTTCCAGTCGGTCGATCGACGAGGCGCGCATCGGCGCCCCGGCGCCGGCATACGGAGGTCATTCGCTGATCTGCACGCGGGGGTCGAAGGCGACGTACCCGGAGAAGTCGGTGCCGACGCGTTCGAACGCGGACGGGTAGGGCGTGGGGTACGACCAGGCGTAGTCGGTGTGCAGCTCGTCTCCGGTCTGCACCGAGAAGTACTGCGCGGCACCCTTCCACGGGCAGGTGTACGGGGTGGGGCTCTCGACGAGCGCGCCCTCGGCGACGGATGCCGGCGGGAAGTACCAATTGCCCTCGATGCGGACGAGATCGCTCTCGTCGGCTTCGGCGATGACGGTTCCTGCGAGTACAGCCTTCATGGTCCTGCCTCCTCGGATGTGGGTTCGAGCGTATAAGACGGGTGGGACATCCGGCGTGGGGTTGCGCACCGGACCGTCAATGTGAGAAACAATCCCCGATCTGTTCGGTACCGCGCCGCCAGCGGATTGCGGGCGGAGCGGCCCTGTTCGGTCATGTTCAGGCCGAGTCGCGTCCGTAGCCCTCCAGCAGGCGGAGCCAGACCTCGCTGATGGTCGGATAGGCGGGCACCGCGTGCCACAGGCGCTTGATCGGCACCTCTCCGACGACCGCGAACGTCGCGGCCTGCACGAGCTCCGCGACCTCCGGACCGACGAAAGTGGCGCCGAGCACGACGTCGCGGGCGGCGTCGACCACCAGCCGGGCCTGACCCTCGAAGCCGTCCTCGTAGACGCTCGATCCGGCGACGGCGCCGAGGTCGTAGTCGACGACCTTCACCTCGTGGCCCGCTTCGCGCGCGGCGGCCTCGGTGAGTCCGACCGACGCCACCTCGGGGAACGAGAACGTGACCTGCGGCACCGCGGCGTGGTCCGCCGTGGCGACGTGCCGGCCCCAGGGGGCGTCGTCGACCTCGTCGCCCTTTGCCCTCGCGACGATCACGTCACCCGCGGCCCGCGCCTGATACTTGCCCTGGTGGGTGAGCAGGACGCGGCCGGTGACGTCGCCGACCGCGTACAGCCAGTCGGATCCGGGAACGCGCAGGGTGTCGTCGGTCTCGATCCACTTCCCGGCCTCGAGCCCCACGACGTCGAGCCCGATGTCGTGGTTGTGCGGCGAGCGGCCGGTCGCGGCGAGCACCTCGCTCGCGACGATCTCCTCGCCGCCCTCGAGCGTGACGGTCACGCCGCCGTCGCCGCGGTGCACGGACGCCGTTCCGGTCGACGTGCGCACGTCGACGCCGAGCTCCTTGAGCCCGGCGGCCACCCGCTCACCGGCGAACGGCTCCATCGTCGACAGCAGCTCGCCGCGCGCGATGAGCGTCACGGTCGAACCGAGCGAGGCGTAGACGGTGGCCATCTCCACGGCGACGACGCCGCCGCCGATCACGGCCAGGCTGTCGGGCAGCTCCTCGGCGCTCGTGGCCTCGCGGCTGGTCCACGGCGCAACATCCCGCAGTCCGTCGATGGGCGGGATGACCGCCTGGGATCCGGTGCTGATCGCGACGGCATGGCGGGCACGGAGCACGCGGGTGCCGCCGTCGGCATCCGTCACGGTGACCTCACGCTCGCCGGTGATCCGGCCGAAGCCGCGGGCCAGAGCGATGCCGGCCGAGTCCAGCCACTTCACCTGGCCGTCGTCTGACCAATTGCTCGTGAACGAGTCGCGGCGGTCGAACACCGCCCGCACGTCGAGCTTTCCCGTCACGGCCTGTGACGCACCGCCCACGTTCTGGGCGGCGCGGAGCGCCTGCGCCGGACGCAGCAGCGCCTTCGACGGCATGCACGCCCAGTAGGAGCACTCGCCTCCGACCAGCTCGCTCTCCACGATGATCGCGGTGAGACCGCCCTGTACAGCGCGGTCCGCGACGTTCTCGCCGACGGCACCTCCGCCCAGGACGATCAGGTCGTACTCGTCGGTCTTCTCGGCAGCAGTCATGTGTCGCACCTCTCCGTCGCCCAGTCTCGCTCAAGAGCAACGCCGAGTCACGGGTCAGTTGTTCCCCGCCGGCGCGTGCACAACTCCTCCATTCCGCGTCGGAACCGGGTCCAGCACCCCGAATCCGCCCCGAAATCGGAGGTTCTTGCGGAGTTGTGCACCGCGCTCAGGCCCGACCGCACCGCCTCAAGCCGCGACCGGCGCCTCGCGCCGGGCGGGGAACGCCCGCGGATACGCCCGCTGCAGCGCCACGACCACCAGCGTCGCCACGGCCACCTTGATGAGGTCACCCGGGAGGAACGCGAGGCTGGACAGCGCCGTGGGCCCGAACGGCACCCCCGTCACGAGCGCCTGCACCGGGATGCCGAAGGCGTAGACCACCAGCACCCCGCCGACCAGGGAAGCCGCCGCGGCGCGCCACCAGGTGACGCGGCCGGTGCGCATGACGAGGCCGATCACGATGACTCCGGCGATCCAGCCGAGCAGGTATCCCGCCGTCGGCCCGACGAAGACGCCGAGGCCGCCGCGTCCGCCCGCGAGCACCGGCAGCCCGAGGGCCGCGAGCGCGAGCACCAGCACGATGGCCCACGGCGCGACCCGGGGTCCGAGCACGAGACCGGCGAGCATGACGCCGAGGGTCTGCGCCGTGATGGGCACGCCTCCCGGCAGCGGCACGACGACGGTGCCGAGCACGATGATGAGGGCGGCGAACACGGCCACCCGGCCGAGGGTCGCACTGGTCTCACGGGGTGAGGTGGGCATTGGAATCCTTCCTGAACAGTGTTCACCTGAACACTGTTCAGCACAGTAGCCACACCTCACGCACCGACGCAAATCAGAAGTCCTACGGAATCAGCACGACCTTCCCCCACTGCCGACGCTGCTCGATGGCGTCGTGTGCGGCCGCGGCATCCTCCAGCCGGTATTCGTCGACAGGCGGATCGACCCGCCCCTCCGCTACTGCGGCGAGCGCGCGCGCCTCGAGCACCCGCAGTTCTGTGATCGGCCGACCCAGTGGCACGGCGACCGTGAGTGAGCGCTCGACGATGTCTGCGGAGTCGAGCCGGACTACTTCTCCGCTCGACCACCCGATGATCACGACGCGAGCCCCGCGCCCGAGCGTCTCGACCGCCGCCCTGCCCGTCGACCCTCCGACACCGTCGATCAGTATGGACGGCTGCACTCCCTCGAGGAGCCCGGCCAACCGCAGCGGCCACGTGTCGTCGTTCGCGTCCAGCGCGATGAGCCGCCCACCGGCACGCCTCTCGCCGATCCCGAGCAGCTCGACCACGACGCGCTTCGCCTCGCCGCCGTAGAGCCCGATGACGGTCGCCCCGACCGATAGGGCGAGCTGCACGAGCTGGCTCCCGAGTCCACCCGACGCGCCTGGGATGATCACGACGTCGTCGGGTCTGATCTCGACCGACTCGAGCACGAGCTGGGCGGTCCGGCCGGTGCCGATGGCTGCGACGGCCTGCGGGAAAGTCACCCTGTCGGGAACGGAATGCAGTGCGGCGGCCGGGGCCAGCGTGAACTCCGCGTAGCCCCCGCTGCGGAAGCCCACGTGAGCGACGACCCGCGTGCCGACGAGCGCCCCGTCGACGCCCGGACCGACCGCGTCGACAGTGCCGGCCACCTCTCGTCCCGGCGTCATCGGAAGCTGCGGCTTCGGCATCGACGGAGGTCCGTCTCCTCGACGGATGTCGGTGTCGACCGCGTGCACGCCCGCTGCGGCGACCCGCACCCGCACCAGTCCCTCTCCGGGCTCCGGCAGCGGCACCTCCTCCACCCTCAGCA
Organism: Microbacterium sp. W4I20; assembly: GCF_030816505.1. NCBI lineage: Bacteria > Bacillati > Actinomycetota > Actinomycetes > Micrococcales > Microbacteriaceae > Microbacterium > Microbacterium sp. W4I20. The sequence goes on from NZ_JAUSYB010000001.1 coordinate 2,468,885, forward strand.
CATCTGACCCTCCGAACTCGCGCTGCACGATGGCCCGCATGGTTCTCTCCTTCACTCTGCCGACGCTCATGCGCCCGCCTCCGGCACGATCGCCGCGCGCCCGGCATCCGTCCGCATCCGTGGCGCGAGCACCGCTGCCGCCGCCGCGATCACGCCCGCCAAGATGAACACGCCCGTGAATGGGTCGGCGACCGACACCAGCGCGGTGAACAGCGATCCGGTCACCGCGAGGGCGAGCGCGCTCCCGAACGAGTCGGCGACGGTCATGGCGCCGCTGTTGAATCCCTGGTTCTCGGGGGTCGACAGCGCGAGCGTCAGCGCACTCGAGCGCGGACTCATCAACCCCATCCCGACACCGGCGACGACCCAGGCCACCGCGACGAACGCGGCATCCCACCCGAAGCCCGCCGTCGCGACGGTCAGCAGGATGCCGACGAACACCAGCACCGTGCCCGCCCGCACCGCGGTGACGCTCGAGAGCCGGGCACCCATCCGCCCCTGCACCGTCGCCGCAGCCGACCACGCGAGGGCACCGCCGGTCAGCGAGAGCCCGGCGAGGGTCGGGGTGAGGTCGTAGCGGTCGGTGAGCAGGTACGGCAGGTAGACCTGTGCACCGAAGAAGGCCGCGGCGGCGAGCCCCCGCACCAGAATGACCGACGGCAGACCCCGTCGGGCGCGCAACGTGCCCCGAGGAACGAGCGGCCGGACGGCGACGAGGGCGACGACGATCGCGACCCCGGCGAGCACGGGCCCGACCGCGGGGATGTCGCCGACCAGGTTCAGGGCGAGCACGGCGACGGCGGCGAGCACCGACCACCCCAGCCGGCCGAAGGCCCACGGCACCGACGCGTCGCCGTCGTTCGCCAGCCCGCGGAGAGCCGGGATGACCATCAGCAGCGCCACGAGCACCAGGATGACCACGCCGAGGAAGACCCAGTGCCAGCTCCAGAGCTCGGTCACCGCGCCCGCGACCGTCGGGCCGATCAGCGACGGGATCACCCAGGCGGCCGCGAAGCCGGCGAAGATCGCGGGATGCAGCGCCTGCGGATAGACCCGGGCGACCACCACGTACAGCGCGACCGTGAGCGCTCCGCTGCCGAGTCCCTGGGCGAAGCGGCCGGCGACGAGCACCTCCATGGTCGGCGCGAAGCCGGCGATGAGCAGGCCGACGACGAACATCACGACCGAGGTGTACAGCGGGGCGACCGGGCCGCGGCGATCCGCCCAGTTCCCGGCGATCACCATGCCGATCACGCTGGTCGCCAGCGGTCCCGCGAAGGCCAGTGCGTACAGCCGCTCCCCGTCGAGGTCGGCGCTGACCGTCGGCATCACCGTCGTCACGGCCAGGGACTCGAACGCCCCGAGGAAGACGAGCGCGCAGGCGCCGATGGTGATCCAGAGGTAGTCGCCGCCCAGGATGCGGGGCGCCGCGGCATCCGGCGGGGCTGTCGCTGTCGTTTCCGTTGTCATGATCATGACGCTAGGACTTCAACTAAGGTTGAGGTCAAGCGGATCGGGCGGAAGGCAGGCAGCATGCCCCAGTTGGACGGCGACAAGGACCGTCGCCTCACGATCGGCGAGGTCTCCCGGCGCAGCGGAGTCGCAGCATCCGCCCTCCACTTCTACGAGCGCAACGGCCTGATCTCGTCCGAGCGCACGTCGGGCAATCAGCGCCGCTACTCCCGCACCACGCTGCGCCGCGTCGCGTTCATCCGGGTGTCGCAGCGCGTCGGCATCCCGCTGAAGGACATCCGCGCGGCCCTCGAATCACTCCCCGAAGGGCGGACGCCCACGAAGCAGGACTGGGCGCGCCTGTCGCAGCAGTGGCGCGACGAGCTCGACGCGCGCATCCGACAGCTCGAGCACCTCCGCGGCGACCTCGACGGCTGCATCGGATGCGGATGCCTGAGCCTCACGTCGTGCGCGCTGCAGAACCCCGGGGACGTGCTCGGGCAGCGAGGAGCGGGCCCGATCCGCTGGCTCGCGAAGGACGAGTCGGTCGACGCCTGACGCGGATCAGGCTCCGCGAACCGGCAGAAAATGCGTCGGGGTCGGAACCTGCGCCTCGTGACGGATGCCGAGCGGGGCGCCCGTGCGCTCATCGAGGTCGAGCAGCGTGACCGTGTCGGACCGCTGCCCGGCGACGAGGAGTTTGCCCTCGTGCACGAGATGGTGGCGCGGCCAGTCCACTCCGGAGTCGGCGAGCGCGACCGACTCGAGCGCCTCGCCCCCGCCGCGGACCCGCAGGGCCGCGATCGTGTTGCTGCCGCGGAGGGCGGTGTACAGGAACTGCCCGTCGCGAGTGCGCGCGAGCTCGGCGGCGAAGTCGACGCCGACCTGCACGATCGGGCTCGACAGGGTCGATGACACGATGCTCCAGGTGCCGTCGGGGGCCGACGCGAGCGTGAACACCTCGCACGAGTACTCGGTCACCACGTGCAGGTGGCCGCTGGGATGCAGGACCATGTGGCGCGGTCCGGTGCCGAGCGGGAGCGCGACCTCGTGGTCGAGGACCAGTCCCGAGGTCGCCGAGCCGGCGCGCCAGAACCGAATCAGGTCGAAACCGAGATCGGTGGTGGCGATGCGGCCGTCCGGCAGGAAGACGGCGGCGTGCGCGTGCGAGACGCGGTCGCCTCCGGCATCGTGCGGGTCGGATGCTGCGACGCCATCGCCCGCGGGGGTCACGGCTGCGGCATCCGGGTCCTGGTCGCCGAACAGGGCCGCGCGGAGCGCCGCCGCGGCATCCGCCTTCGTCTCCGCCGGCACGAGACGGCCCGCCGCATCGAGGCCGATCCGCACGACGCGTCCGTCTCCGTAGCAGCTCGCGATCAGCGAGGAGCCGTTCGGGGCGACCGCCAGGTGGCAGACGGACTGGCCGACCGCGACCGGGTCGCCGAGCGGCGACAGCGACGATTCGCCGGTGCGCGCGAAGGCCCGCACCTCGGAATCCCCTTCGAGCGCCGCGTAGACGACGTCGAGGGACGGATGCTGCGCCAACCACGACGGCGACGGCGTCTCGGCCACCACGCCGCGGTACGCCAGGGTGCTGGCCTCGCGGCCTTCGTCGCCGGCGAGCAGGCCGATACCCTCGGCCTGCCCGTCCATCGCGGGGCCGTAGCCGCCGAGCCAGAACCGTGTCATGCGCGCGCTCCGGTCAGTCGACGAGGTCGTGGCGGACGATGACCTGGTCGCGCTCGGGGCCGACGCCGATCACCGAGATGCGGGTGTGGCTCATCTTCTCGAGTGCGAGCACGTAGTCCTGGGCGTTCTGCGGCAGATCCTCGAAGGTGCGCGCCTTCGAAATGTCCTCGCTCCAGCCGGGGAAGTACTCGAGGATCGGCTTGGCGTGGTGGAAGTCGGTCTGGTTGACCGGCACCTCGTCAAACCGCTCGCCGTCGACGTCGTACGCCACGCACACCGGGACCTGCTCGAGCCCGGTGAGGATGTCGAGTTTCGTGAGCACCAGGTCGGTGATGCCGTTGATGCGGGTGGCGTACCGGGTGATGGGCGCGTCGTACCAGCCCACGCGGCGCGGACGGCCGGTCGTCGTGCCGAACTCGAAGCCCTGCTTGCGCAGCCATTCGCCCTGCTCGTCGAACAGCTCGGTCGGGAAGGGGCCCGAGCCGACACGGGTCGTGTACGCCTTGACGATGCCGACGATGCGGTCGAGCGCGCCGGGACCGACGCCGGAGCCGGTCGAAGCACCACCGGCGGTCGCCGACGACGACGTGACGAACGGGTAGGTGCCGTGGTCGATGTCGAGCATGGTGGCCTGGCCGCCCTCGAAGACGACGACCTCGTTCCGCTCGAGCGCCTCGGCGATCAGGTAGCCGGTGTCGGCGACCATCGGCCGCAGCCGGTCGGCGTACGACAGCAGGTCTTCGACGACCTCGTCGGCGGTGATCGCGCGGCGGTTGAAGATCTTCACCAGCAGGTGGTTCTTGTGGTCGAGGGCGCCCTCGACCTTCTGGCGCAGGATGTTCTCGTCGAAGATGTCCTGCACGCGGATGCCGACGCGGTTGATCTTGTCGGCGTAAGCCGGGCCGATGCCGCGGCCGGTGGTGCCGATCATCCGCTTGCCGAGGAAGCGCTCGGTGACCTTGTCGAGGGTGCGGTGGTACTGCGTGATGATGTGCGCGTTGGCGCTGACCTTGAGACGCGAGACGTCGATGCCGCGGGCGGCGAGCGCCTCGAGCTCGAAGAAGAGCACCTCGAGGTCGACCACGACGCCGTTGCCGATCACCGGCGTCACGCCGGGAGAGAGGATGCCGGACGGCAGCAGGTGCAGCGCGTACTTCTCGTCGCCGACGACGACGGTGTGTCCGGCGTTGTTGCCGCCGTTGAACTTCACCACCCAGTCGGTGCGCTCACCGAGAAGATCGGTGGCCTTGCCCTTTCCTTCGTCGCCCCACTGCACGCCGACGATAACGATTCCTGGCATGGGTGTCCCCCCTGCTTTCGCCGGGTTTGCACCGGCTGATGGCTCGCCCTGTTCAGGCGTCCCCATCCTATCGAAGGGGTGGCGACGCTCCTCCGGCGCGGCCCCCTTCCGCTCCCGTGGCAGTTCCTGCGGGTTGAACGGCCTTGAAGCCGCAGGAAGTGCCACGGGAGCGGGGGGTGTCGCGGCCCTAGAGTGGCAGCCATGTCACGGATGGCGCGCGAGCTCGCACAACACCGACCCGATTGGACTGCCGTGGCCGAGCGGCTGGAGCGCGCGTGGGCGTGGATGGAAGAGCAGGGGCATGGGCGTGACGCCGCCGCCGGGTACGTGTTGAGTCCCTACCCGGAGGACCGCATCGGCGCCGCACCCGCGTTCGTCGCCGGGCTGAGTCTCGACGGCTGGCTCGACGAGGGCGCTCCGGGGTATGCGCGCCTGCTGCCGATCGCCGAAGCATCCGGCGACGGCTCGCTCGTCGCGCTGTGGGCCGACGACCAGGATCGGATCCGCATCGTCGTGCTCGACTCCGACGGCGCCGGCTACGGAATCGCCGAGGACGACGCTGAGCTGCTCACGCTGCTCGCCGTCGGCTACGACGAGATCACCGCCATGACCCTGGGTGACCCGCCGGACGAGCCTCTTCCTCTGGAGTCACTCGCCCCGCTGCGCGCGTGGGTGCAGAACGAGTTCGGCGCTGAGCTTCCGGAGGAGTGGCGCGCGGTCGGCGACGACGAGTTCTCTGCGTGGCTCGACCGGCAGCTGGGCAGAGAGGCCACCGCGGTGGCGGCGCCGGATGGGAGCACCGCCGTCACGGGCGATGTCGTCGCCCTTCTGAGCATCCTCGGCGAACCGGACGGCGCCGAAGTCGCTGCGCGCGTGCAGGGTCTGATCGGCCGTGATCTGCCGAAGGGGCAGCTCCGTTCGTCCGGAGCGGCGCTGCGCAAGGCGGGCATCGAGGTCGAGTCGGACCGCCACGGAATCAGCACGATCTGGATCCGCACCACCGAGCGAGCCACCGGGCCGATCGTCAAAGTCGCCGCCCCGGCGTACCCGAACCCGGCGGCGCTGATCGAGGGGCTGGACGACGGCTCCACGCGGGAGGAGACGCTCGCGCTCCTCGGAGAGCCGGAGAAGCAGGGGCCCACCTACGTGCGCTACGCCGTGGACGGACGCTACCTGCATCTGCAGTTCGACGACGGACTCCTCGCGCGGATCACCCTCATGGTCACCGCGCCCTGAGGCCACCCCGCTCCCGTGGCCTCTTGTGCGGGTTGAGCGGCGTCGAAGCCGCAGAAAGTGCCACGGGAGCGGAGGGGGTCGGGCATGGCGGAAAAGCGACGGATGCTGTCGCGCCAGGTGATCGCCGATGTCGGAGGCCCCTGTCAGGATCGGGGGATGCCAGAAGCCACGTCGCACGAGCCCCTCGGCCGCACGGGCAGTCGACCGGCGGCGGCGGCGCCGAAGAAGCAGGGTCCGCTGGTCCTCATCGCCGCCCTGGTGACCGTGGTGCTCTGGGCGTCGGCATTCATCGGCATCCGCGGCGCCGGGCCGCACTATGACCCCGGCGCGCTCGCGCTTCTGCGCATGGCCGTCGGCACCCTGGTGCTCACGCTGATCGCCGTGCGCCACGGCATCCGTCTTCCCGAGCGTCGGCACTGGTGGCTCATCGCGGTGTGGGGCGTCGGCTGGTTCTGCGTGTACAACCTCGCCCTCAACAGCGCGGAGCGCTCACTCGACGCGGGTACCGCCGCCATGGTGGTGAACCTCGCCCCGCTCATGGTGGTCGTCTTCAGCGGGCTGTTCCTGCGCGAGGGCTTCCCGAAGCCGCTCGTGATCGGAGCGCCCATCGCCTTCCTCGGCGTCGTGCTCATCGGTATGAACTCGTCCTCCAGCGAAGGACCCGACATCACCGGCCTCCTGCTCGCGCTCCTCGCGGCCGTGATGTACGCCGGCTGCACCCTGGTTCAGAAGCGCCTGCTCAGCGCCGGTGCCGATGCCACCACGCTCACCTGGCTCGGCGCGATCGCCGGCACGGTCGCTCTGTTGCCGTGGTCGGGCAGCCTCATCGGGGCGCTGCAATCCGCGCCGCTCGACGCCACGCTGTGGGTGGTCTACCTCGGCATCTTCCCGACCGCGGTCGCGTTCACGACGTGGGCATACGTTCTGCAGCGCAGCACGGCCGGCCAGACCTCGGCGACGACCTACGTCGTGCCGGCCATCGCGATCCTGATGTCGTGGGCGATCCTCGGAGAGGTACCGACGCCGCTGATGTTCCTCGGCGGCGCGCTGTGCCTGCTCGGCGTGCTCGTCACCCGGATGCGGTGGAGCCGGCGCGCTTGAACGCCCTTCGAGCGGTTTTCGAATCGCGCAAATGGCTGCTTCCGACGCGGTAAAACACCCATTTGCGCGATTCGAAATTGGGAAGAGGACTTAGCGCTCGCCGATGACGTTCCGCGCGAGACCCAACTCGGCCAGCCGGGTCGCGGCGAGCGACCTCTTCAGCTCCAGCGCCTCGCCGATCTCGACCGCCAGGCGCGGACGGCTCTGGATCAGTGCGTCGACCGTCGACAGCGGAAGCACGACGACCGTCAGGATCTCGCCAGCCACCGTCACCGCCTGCGTGCGCTCGCGCGTGAGGGCCGTGTGCCCGACGATGTCGCCCTTCTCCGCGGTCGCGAACTCGATGCGTCCGCCGTCCGCGTCGATGGCCAGCACCGCCCGTCCCGACACCACTACGCGCACCTCGTCCGGTACGACGCCGCTCGGCAGCACGATCTCGCCGACCCCGAACCGCTCGAGCCGCGCACCGACGGTCACCGCCTCGATGTCGTCGTCGCGCAGATGCAGTGTGGGGGCGATCGCGGTGATCGCCTCGACCAGCCGCTGCGGTTCGGCGAGCGGATCGGTGGAGTCGCCGTCCAGCGCGAAACCACGCCGCCGCGCGGCGTACCAGAGCCAGGAGAGATACATCGACAGAGCCCGTGACGCGTCGGCGGGGCCCGCCACCGGGATCGACACCCCGTAGGCACCGGCACCGGAGTAGTCGACCGATGCCCGGTCTCCGGGAAGGCTCATCGGCAGGGCATCCGCGATCTCGACCAGCAGCCCCATGACCTCGTGCGGCGGGTCGTCGGTCGAGAACTTCACGGCGGTCTCGGCCGAGTACGGTCCGTCCGGCTGGCTCATGTTCGTGAAAGAAGCGCCGGAGAGCGTCGAGTTCGGCACGATCTGGATGCCGGCGCCGGTCTCGATGTGCACGGCGCGCCAGTTCACCTCGACGACCCGGCCCTTCACTCCGCCGGTGTCGAGCCAGTCGCCGATCTTGAACGGCTGCTCGAACAGCAGCAGCAGCCCGGAGATCACCCCGCCCACGGCGTTCTGCAGCGCGAGTCCGATCACGATCGAGCCGACGCCGAGTGCGGTGAAGAGGCCGCCGACGTCGGCATCCCATACCCAGGAGAAGAGGAGCGCGAGCCCGACGCCCACCAGGATCAGCCGGGCGATCTCGACGAAGATCGTCGGGATGCGTCCACGCCAGGAGTCCTGCTGGGCGTTGGCGAACAGCGCGACGTTGAACGACGAGAGCACGAGCAGGATGACGAGGAACCCGAACACCGTGGCCACGACCCGCGTCCACACCTGATCCGCGGGCGACTGGATCGCGAAGGCCAAGAGCGCCAGCAGCGCGCCGGCGGGGATGACCCAGTTGCGAAGCATCCGCAGCGGCTTCGCCACGGGATTGCCGCGACGGGTCAGCGTTCCGATCAGCTCGGTGAGCACGACGAGCAGCACGGGCACGCCGACCGCGAGCCCGATGACCCACCAGGCCCACCCGTCCGCGAACGCGTCGCCCATGTCAGACGACCTTCCAGACGGTCTCGGTCCTGCCCTGCGCCTCCACCGTTCCTGCCTCGACGTAGGTGACGAGTTCCTGCGTGCGGTCGCGCACGGTCTGGCTCACGTAGATGCCGGGCTCACCGGTGACCGAGCGCACCCGGTAAGCCAGGTTCACCGCATCACCCCACAGGTCGTAGGCGAGGGTGGTGCGCGCGACGAGGCCGCTGGTCACCGTGCCGGTGTCGACGCCGGCGCGCAGCGCGATCTGGGTGCCGTTCTGCGCGTTGAAGCGCTCGATCACCCCGACGAGGTTCCGGGCGAACTCGACCGACCGACGGATGTTGTCCACCCGCGGAACGATGAGACCCGACGAGGCGAGGTACCCGCCTCGCAGGGTGCGCACCTTCTCGACACCGGCCTTCTCGGCCGCCTCGTCGAAGCCGCGCATGAGCGTGTTCAGCAGCCCGATCTCCTCCTCGGCGGTCATGGCGCGAGCCAGGTCGTCGAACCCCACCAGCTCGGCGAAGACCACCGACACGTTCTCGTGCGCCTCGGTGATCGCCTCATCGCCCTGCTTGTACTTCGCCGCGACGCTCTCGGGCATGAGGGTGTGCAGCAGCTTCTCGTTCTCCTTCTGCTGCTCCTCGATCAGGTCCTGCTTGATGCGCAGACTCGACGCCATGTCGTTGAACGCACTGCCGAGGTCGCCGAACTCGTCGCGCGAGCCCTGCGGCACCTGCACGTCGAGATCGCCCGCCGCGACGCGGTGCACGGCACCGACCAGACGATGGATGGGCCGGGTGAAGACCTGCGCGAACAACAGCGAGAGCAGAGACACACCGAGCAGGATGCCGAGCAGCGACAGCAGCACGTTGCGGGTGAAGACGTTGACCGGCTCGAAGGCCTCCGCCGTGTCGATGCGCGCGACGATCACCCAGTCGAGGCCCGCCGTCTCGAGCGGCGCGTAGGTCGTGACGCTGTCTCCGCCGATGTAGTCGCGGCCGATCACGGTGCCGGTCCGCCCGGCCTGCGCTTCGGCGACGGCGAACGTGTCGACGGGCTGCAGCAGCACGGTGCCCTTGACCTCGCCGATCCGGTTCGCGATGGTCGGCGCGATCCCGCCGCTGATGAGCCGCTTCACGTAGTTCTCGGGGTCTTCCTCGAGGCGGCGCGAGGTGCTCCGCATGAGGTCGTCGCGACCGACCAGGTAGACCTCGCCGGTGTCGCCCAGACCCTGCTCCTTCCACTGCTCGTTGCCCGTCATCACGTCATTGATCTGGCTGATGGGCACCTGCAGCGCCATGGCCCCGGTGATGCGGCTGTCGTTGCCGACCGGAGAGATCACCCACATCGTCGGCACGTTCAGGGAGGGGATCCACCGCTCGAAGTCGGTGAGGCCCACGGCATCGACCGAGTTCGTCGCGATCGAGTCGCGATAGGTCTGTGCGAACGACGAATCGCGGTACGGACCGGTGTTGACGTTCGTTCCGAGGTCGATGCCCTTATACGCGGAAAAGACGACGTCGCCGTCGAGGTTGAGCAGCAGGGCGTCCTCGTAGCCGGCCTGCTGCACCAGTCGGGTGAAGTAGTCGCCGTAGCGCTCGGCCGCGGCGGAGTAGGTCGTGCCGTCGCCGGCGTCGTTGCCCACGAGCAGTGCGTCGTAATCGGCGTCGAAGTCCTGGTTGTTCACCGTGTACTGCAGCTGCAGGTAGCGCCCGGCGTTCGATTGCGGGATGAACGCCTCGGTGCCATACTCCTCGCCCGCGCGGGCCTCGAGCTCGGGCACGAACGTGTCGGCGTAGTAGGCCTCGAGCTGCGACGCCTGCTCGTCGCTGATCTCCTGCTCCTGCAGTTCGTCGAAGGCCGCATTCAGCTCGTTCGACAGCGTCTGCGCACTGAGGTTGCGGGAGTTCAGCGAGGCGTCGCGCGTGACGTCGGCGATCGCCTCGGTGATCTCTGTGGCGCGCATAGACCGGATGGTGATGAGCTGGTCGACCGCCGCGTCATGGAGCGACTGCCGGCCGTTGATGAAGCCGATCGCACCGACCACGAGCGAGGAAATCAGGCTCACGACGAGCAGCATGATCAGGAGCTTGGACTGGATGCTCAGTCCGCCTCGGAATCTGCGGACGCGCGCCGCGGTGCCCGTGCTGCTCGTACCGTTACCGCTGTCGCTCATGTGCCCTCCGCCGTGCACCGTCGCGTCCCCGAGGCCGACACTACCGATATACCGGTGCGGCGGTCCAGACATCCGTTCCGCTACAGTGACCGGCGGAGGCGAAATGAACACCTGGTGGCCGTATGCACGACTGGCAGCATCCGCTCTGGCGCTGGCCGCCGTCATCGCCCAGCTCAGCCGTTCGATCGAGAACGCGGTCGCCAACACGACCGAATGGGGCAGCCACATGCCCACGGTCGCCGCCAACTTCCTCAGCTTCTTCACGATCGACTCGAACATCCTCGCGGCGATCGCGCTCGCCATCGCTGCGATCTGGGCGCTCCGACACCGCGACACGACGGATGCCGAGCCGCGATGGATCGCGATCCTCCTGGTCTGTGCGAGCACCTACATGATCGTCACCGGCGTCGTCTACAACACCCTGCTGCGCGGCATCGAACTGCCGCAGGGCGTCACCGTGCCCTGGTCGAACGAGGTGCTGCACGTCGTCATCCCGCTGCTGCTCCTGCTCGACGTGCTGTTCGCTCCGCGCCGCCGCGCGCTCGGGTGGAGCACGATCTTCATCGCCGCGATCTTCCCGATCGTCTGGGTCGTCTACACGCTGGTGCGCGCGAACCTGATCATCGCCCCGGCCACGGGCGACCACTGGTGGTATCCCTACCCGTTCCTCGACCCCCACCGCGTGCCCGGCGGCTATCTCGGGGTCTCGGGGTACGTCGTGCTGATCGCCGCGATCATCATCGGCGCCGCGGCGCTCGTCGTCTGGGTCGGCCGCCGGCGCGGCATCCGTTCCACCCCGGAGGCCTGAGACGGGTACCGCTACCCGCCGGGAGCGTCGGCGGATGCGGATACGCTGGTCCGCGGGGGATGGCGGTGAGGTGCATTCCCCGCTGAACGAGGGAGCCCCCACATGAACGAGCCCTACGCGCAGGACCCGCAGACGAACGCTGCGCCCCCGCCGCCGCCCGTTCCCGGCTACCCGCCGGCACCGCCGGTACCTCCGGCACCGCGCCCTTCGACAGGCTCAGGGACCCAGGACCAGAACCCGGCGAGCCAGGGAGCGACCCAGGGAGTCTCGGGCTCGAAGAACCAGAGCGCGCCGACGGATGCCGAGATGTCGCGCGCCGCGAGCGTGCTGAAGGTCATCTCCGACTCCTACTCGGCGAAGATGGTCGGCCAGGACCGGCTGCGGATGAGCCTGCTCGTCTCGCTCATCGCGGGCGGCCACATCCTGCTGGAGAGCGTGCCCGGTCTCGCCAAGACCACCGCCGCCAGCACCCTCGCCGACACCGTGAAGGCGCAGTTCAAGCGCATCCAGTGCACACCCGACCTGCTGCCCAGCGACATCACCGGCAGCCAGATCTACGAGTCGGCGACCGGTTCGTTCCGCACGGTGCTCGGCCCCGTGCACGCGAACTTCGTGCTGCTCGACGAGATCAACCGCTCCAGCGCCAAGACGCAGAGCGCCATGCTCGAGGCGATGCAGGAGCACCAGACCACGATCGGCGGCGAGATCCACCCGCTGCCGAAGCCGTTCCTGGTGATCGCGACGCAGAACCCGATCGAGCAGGAGGGCACCTACGAGCTGCCTGAGGCGCAGATGGACCGGTTCCTGCTCAAGGAGATCGTCGAATACCCGAGCCCCGCCGAGGAGTTCGAGATCCTCAGCCGCATCGACTCCGGCGTGCTCGACCCCGACCGCCACGTGACCAGCTCCGTCAGCCTCGACGACGTGCACCTGCTGCAGGACGTCGCGGGACGCGTCTACGTCGACCCCGCGATCCGCAACTACATCGTGTCGATCGCCTACGTCACCCGCAATCCCGCGCCGTACATCGGGGAGGAGCGCGCCCGCCTGATCAAGTACGGGGCGAGCCCGCGTGCGAGCATCGCGTTCCTGCAGGCGTCGCGCGCGCTGGCGCTCTTGAACGGCCGATCGCACGTGCTGCCGGAGGACATCCGCGCACTCCGCCACCTGGTGCTGCGGCACCGTCTGCTGCTGACGTTCGAGGCCGACGCCGAGGGCATCCGCAGCGAGGAGATCATCGACGAGATCTTCGCGGCCGTCCCGACCCCCTGACCCTTCGACGAGCTCAGGGACCCAAAGAATGCCCAGCCTGATCACGCAGGTGAAGAGCAAGCTCTTCATCCACTCGTCGCGCAAGTCGCTGCATGCGCTCGACGGCGCCTACGCGTCGTTGCTGCACGGGCGCAGCCTCGACTTCGAGGACCTGCGCAAGTACGAGTACGGCGATCAGGTGCGCGACATCGACTGGCGCGCGACTGCCCGGCTGGGTGCACCGCTGGTCAAACGCCACCGGGCGATGCGCATGCACACGATCATGTTCGTGGTCGACACCGGCCGGTCGATGACCGCGCTGGCGCACGATGAGAAGTCGAAGAAGGACCTCGCGATCCTCGCCGCCGGCGTGCTCGGCGTGCTCGCACTGCGTCACGGCGATGACTTCACCATGGTCTACGGCGACGCCGAGCGCGTGCGGCGCCGCGCCCCCGGACGCAGCGAGGGCGCCCTCGAGCACGCCCTGCGCACCATCGACAGGGCCATCGGCGAGAGCACGACTCCCAGCGACCGCGACGCCCTGCTCACCTACGTCACCCGCACGATCTCGCGGCGCATGATCGTGGTCGTGATCACCGACGAGGCGCCGATCACCGACGAGACGGAGCGGATGCTGCGCCGCCTGCGCGTGCAGCACGACGTGCTCTGGCTCACCGTGCGCGATGCCGACCCGGTGCTCGACCACTCGACGCGCACCATCCGTAGCGACGTCGACAGCCGGTGGGATGTCCCCGACTTCGTGCAGGGAGACCTCGGCATCGTCCGAGAACTGGTGGCGCAGACCGAGGCGGATGCCGCGCACCTCGCCGAGACCCTGAAGCGCATGGAGATCAGTCACGCCGTGCTCGAGGGCCAGGACGACGCGGTCTCGCAGCTGCTGCAGCTGCTCAACCGGAGGTCTCATGCCGGGATCTGACGAGCTCTACCCGCCGGCGCAGTACGGCTGGGGATGGATGCTGCTCGCCATCGGCATCCTCGCCCTGTTGGTGCTCGGCGCCTGGCTGCTGATCGTGCTCACGCGTCCCCGGCGCAGCCTCTCCGTTGCCGGCCAGACGCCGGAACAGAGCCCGCTCTTCGTCGACGTGCTGTCCCAGCTGCGCACCGAGTACCTCGACCGCATCCAGATGGTCGAGACCGATTACCGGGAACGCAAGCTCTCCGCCCGCAACGCGAACCTCGAGCTGAGCCGCGTCGTCCGCGCGTTCGTGAACGAGTACAGCGGTCTGGAAGCGCCGGTGCTGGCACTCGACGACCTCAAGGCCCGCGGCGTGCACCCCGCACTGATCGATGCGATGGGGCGCCACTACTACCCGAGCATCTTCCGCCAGGGACCCGCGATCGATCCCGTCGCGGGCGCCGAGGCCGCGCGAACGGTGGTGCGCACATGGCACTAGCGAACTTCTGGATGATCCTCGTGGCCCTCGGCATCGCGGTGATCGCAATCGGGATCGGCCTCGCGCTGGGCCTGCGCCGTCGCGGCCTCGATGGCGCAGGCGACCGAGCTCGCGTCGCGCGGGCCGAACGGCTGCGCACCCTGCCGACCTTCCGCCAGGCGCTGCTGCGCCGGGTGCTCGCGCTCTCCGGCATCCTCGTGTTGGGCGTGCTGACCACGGTCGCCGCCGGTGTGGTGGCCGCCCGGCCGATGTCGTCGCAGACGATCCAGCCGGTGAACACCAGTCGCGACATCATGCTCTGCCTCGACGTCTCGGGGTCGATGACCGAGGTCGACGTCGAGGTGTTGAGCGTGTTCGAAGAGCTGCTGGAGGACTTCGAGGGCGAGCGCATCGGGCTCACCATCTTCAACAGCTCGCCCGTGCAGATCTTCCCGTTGACCGACGACTACGACTTCATCCGCGAGCACCTCGCGAGCATCAAGGAGAGCTTCGACTACGTCGACGAGATCCCCGAGCACTGGGTCGGCACGCTCAACGGCGAGGGCGCATCGCTGATCGGCGACGGACTCGCGGCCTGCACGATGGGCTTCGACCGGCCCGACGACGAGCGCTCGCGGTCGGTCATCTTCGCCACCGACAACGAGATCAACGGCGCCTCGATCGTCACGCTCGAGGAAGCAGCAGGGTACGCGAAGTCGAAGGGCGTGCGGGTCTTCGCGCTGAACCCGGTGCAGGGCAAGGACGCCGAGGTCAGCGCCGAGCTCTCCGCCGCGGCCGAGACGACCGGCGGCGCCGCCTACGGCCTGCGCGACACGACCACCGTCGCCGACATCGTGACGCAGGTGCAGGAGCAGGAGGCGACCGAGCTGCGCGGCGAGGCACAAGTGGTCTGGACCGACACCCCGAACCTGTGGATCGTGGTGCTGTCGATCGCGCTGCTGTCGTTCGTCCTGGTGCTGTGGAGGGTGCGACTGTGATCTTCCAGCCCGTTCTCCATCCGCTGCTGCTCGTGCTGCTCTTCGCGCCCGTGGCGGCCGTCGTCATCTGGGCGCTCGTGCGCGGGGGCGGCCCTTCGACAAGCTCAGGGACCCCGCAGAAATGGGTCGCTGAGCCTGTCGAAGCGTCTCGAACTCGGTCCCGCGCGACCGCTCGTCACCGCTCCCTGTGGGCGCTGCGCCTGGTGATGGTGCTCGCCTGCTTCGTCATGCTGCTGCGTCCAGGGCTCCCCGGCGGTGCCACCCAGACGCTCGCCACCGACACCGACATCGTGCTGGTCGTCGACACCACGGCGAGCATCGTGGCCGAGGACTGGGCCGACGGACAGCCTCGCCTCGACGGCGTCCGCGAGGACGTGCGCGCTCTCGTGCAGGAGTACCCGGGAGCACGGTTCGCCCTGATCACCTCGGATGCCGCCGCCGAACTGCGGATGCCGCTCACCACCGACACCACGGCCCTGCTGGGTTCGCTCGACGTGCTGCGCCCCGAAGTGACGAGCCAGTCCCGCGGCAGCTCGATCGGCATCGCGGCACCCCTGGTGTCAGACACGCTCGCGGCGGCCGCGGATTCCTCGCCCGACCGCTCCCGGATGGTGTTCTACTTCGGCGACGGCGAGCAGACGGTCGATTCCGAGCCGGAGCCGTTCACCTCGAGCGCGAAGTACACCGACGCCGGCGCCGTGTTCGGCTACGGCACCGCAGAGGGCGGACCGATGCGGATCAACACCGGCGCCGTCGACCCCTCGTCGGGCGCAGGGGCCGAGTCCGGTGACTACATCGAATACGAGGGCGAGGACGCTCTGTCGGTGATCGACGAGCAGAACCTCGAGACGCTCGCCGGCCAGCTGGGCGTCGAGTACGAGCATCGGACGGCGGATGCCGCGCCGACGCTGCCCGAGGCGCCGTCGACCACCACCAACTACGCCGAGTCCGGCGAGGTCGGCAACGTCACCGAGCTGTACTGGATCGCCGCCCTGGTCATCCTCGTGCTCCTCGGCTTCGAGCTGACCCGCGCCACCATGCTGATCGCGCGGCTGCGCCAGCTGCGCGCGCCCGCGCCCCGCTCCGCTGCGCCCCGGTCCCTGAGCGAGCGCCCCGAACCACCCCGGTCCCTGAGCGAGCGCAGCGAACCACCCCGGTCCCTGAGCGAGCGCAGCGAACCACCCCGGTCCCTGAGCGAGCGCAGCGAGACGAAGGGCGCCCCCACGACGACCCGCGAAGGAGGTGCGTCATGACGTCACACGATGACGCCGCCGCGGCCCTGCTGCGATCGAATCGTCGCCGGCGCAGCATCCGCCGTTGGGTGGCGATCGGCACCCTGCCGCTCACGCTCGTCGCACTGTTCTTCGTCGGCAAGCTGCTCAGCATGTACGCGTTCGCGCATCAGGCGATCAGCGCCTACGTGGTCGACGACTTCGCGGGCTCGGAGGCCTCGGCCCGCGGACAGGAGTTCCTGAACTGGTTCGAGCCGTACAAGGCGCCGTTCAACGTCGGTACCGCCCTGGGCGCGGCCGAGCAGCTGCCCGAGGCGCGGGCGAAGCTCGAAGAGGCCCTCGAGCTCGCGACCGGCCTGGAGGTCTGCGGCGTGCGGATCAATCTCGCCCTGGTGGTGGAGCGGATGGGCGACGCGGCCCGCGCCGACGGCGACGGCGCGACGGCGGCCGAGCTCTACGGAGAGGCGCTCACGATCACGGTCGAGACGCCGGAGGAGTGCAACAGCGAGGAGGCTCAGGAGCAGTCGTCCGATCCGGAGCGCGACATGTCGGACTCGCTGGATGGCACCGAGGAGCGCTTGAAGCAGAAGCAGCAGGAGCAGGAGCAGGAGCCCCAGCCGGAGGAGGAGCAGCCCGAGGAGGAGGAGCCGCAGCCGTCGGACGACAAGCTCGAAGACCTGCAGGACAAGCTGGAGCAGGGCACGCAGGAGCGCGACCAGCAGCAGGGCGACGAGCCGGGCGGCACGGGAACGGACAAGCCATGGTGATGGATCACGAGAAGCAGCGGGCGCGATACCTCGCCGGCGCCGAGGGTGCACCTCCCGTGCCGCCTCCCGGAGGTTACCGCGGTGCGCGCCGCCAGCAGGGTCCGGCGGGTCCCGTCCAGCCACCTCAGGGAGCGCCGCCTTACGGGCAGCCGCAGTACGGGATGCCGCAGCCGCCCGCCGGTCTCGCGACGGCGACGACGGATGCCGAGAAGAAGCCGGCGAACGCGCTCGGGTGGATCTCGCTCTCGGCATCCGTCCTCTTCGCGGTGATCCTGCTCGTCACCCTCCTCGCCGGCGGTACCGACATCCTCTACGGCGTGACGATGCTGGCGCTGCAGCTCGTGGTCGTCGCCGTGACCATCGCTGCGCTGTTCTCGGCGCGCGGACGGATGCTGGGCGCGATCGCGCTCATCGTCGCGGTCCTGTTCAACGTCGCGACCGTGGGCGGCATGAGCGCCCTGCAGACGTCGGCGTCGGGCAACTACGAGGGTGTCAAGACCGACGAGCAGAAGCACGAGGAGGCCTATCCGGCAATCAAGGGCACCGATCCGCAGCAGACGCTGAGCCAGCAGTCGCTGGAGGAGGTGCGCGCTCAGGCCGAGGAGCTGTTCGCCGACATCCGCGCCCGACTGACCGAGGAGTTCGGGTACACCTGGGTCGAGGTCGGCGAGGAGGATCTGCGTCCGGAGCGCAACGGCTACGGCGGGGAGTCGATGCTCGTCGAGTACACGTCGAAGGGGTGGGCGACGAAGGAGCCGATCCAGGACTACAGCCGCAAGCTCGAGGTCATGGCCGCGATCGACGAGGTCGTCCTGGACCACGGGCTGTGGGATCTGTACGCGTTCAACGATCCGTCGGTCTCGGGCATGGATCCGACAGTGATCTCGAAGCTGTACGGCAGTGACGATCCGCGCACGCAGGACACCTGGGAGTACTACACCGAGAACTATCCCGATCCGCTGCGGTTCTACGCCAACATCCACGACCTGTCGCACGACCCCGACGGCGGGTTCCGCACCGCGCGGGAGGCACAGCAGGCCCGCAGCGGCGAACCTCTGGAGGGGCTGCAGCTCTTCGTGATCGCCAGCGGCGTGCTGAGTGAGGCCGACCGCGCCGAGTTCGAGAAGAAGCTCGAGGAGTACCCCGGCTTCGACTGATCAGTCCGCCTTCGGCTGACCCCCGCCTTCGAATCGCGCAACTGGTGCCTTCAGAGGCCGGATCACCCCCATTCAAGCGATTCGAAAGGCAGGGGTTCAGCCGGCGAGGCGCAGCAGCATCCGCGCGAGGGAGTAGCGGGTCTGCCCTCGGGAGGTGCGCGGGTCGTAGCCGAGGCTGTCGATGAGGGCGGTCAGGCGATCCTGCACGCTCGAGTGGTGCCGGCCGAGTCGGATGGCGGCGGCCCGCACGCTCTGTTCATCGACGACGGCATCGAGCAGTTCGAGGCTGCGGTGATCGAGAACAGCGAGGGCCTCAGCATCCGGGTGCAGCGGACCCGCGTCGGCGGTCTCGGCGACAAGCAACGCCGCGCCGAGGTCAGCTGCATCGACCATGGTCTCTGCGGGCGTCGTGAGGCGCACGGCGATGATCGCCGCCGACCACGATGCCGGGAGGCGGTCTCCGGCGACCACCGTGCCGACGCCGAGACGAAGACTCTCGGCATCCGCCCACGCCTCCTGCGGTTCCGCCGTGGCGGACAGGATGGTCGCCCTCGTCAGGCCGTGACGCGTGGTCACGACGGCGGACGGATGCTGCGCCAGGGGCGCCGGGTCCGGCGGCGAGGCGATGACCCGCACGGCACCGACGGGCAGCCGCAGTCGGGCGAGCGCGGCGGCCCGCTCATCCGGACTCGCGTAGGAGCTGATCGCGAGCTCGACGGCGCTCTCCGGCCCGACCGACCGGCGCGCGCGGATGATGCCGAGCGCGAGAGCGAGCCGTTCGAGGATCATCGCGTCGTTCGTGTGGGCCTCGCCCTCGCGTTCGATCCAGGCGACGGCATCCGGTCCGCTCTCCCGCAGCGTCCAGGCGGTACCCGGATCCTCCGCGGCGGTGCGCACGCCATCGGCCCGCACCCGCACGATCTGCGTCCCGTCCCGGTGCCCGACGGTCGCGCCGCTGAGCACTGCCGCGCCGCGCAGCATGCTCTCCACACCGACCGCGCGCGCGACCAGCGCGTCGAAGTAGGTGACGACCTTGAGCGTCTCGCTGGCATCCGGGTCGAGGGCGGTGAGCCGCCCCAGCAGATCTTGCATGTCGGGCTCCATCGCACGGGGGTTCCACCCTACGCCGGGCCGCGAGCGCGGCCCGGCGGTGACCTCAGGCGAGCAGGCGGTTGATCCAGTTGTCGCGGGCGGCGAGCATGGCCTGCGCGACGGCCGAGTGCGGCGCGAACATGTCGAAGCCGTGGAATCCGCCGGCCCACACGTGCAGCTCCGCCTGGACCCCGGCCTCCCAGAGGCGTGTGGCATAGGCGACGTCCTCATCACGGAACACCTCGGCGCTGCCGCAGTCGATGAATGCCGGCGGCAGGTCGCTGAGATCGGTCGCCCGCGCGGGGGCCGCGTAGATCGAGACGTCGGCGCCGCCCTTGCGTTCGCCGAGCAAGGCGGTCCAGCCCGTGATGTTGGAACCGCGGTCCCAGACGCCGATCCCGTCGATCTGCTTCGTCGACACGCTCTCGTCGCGGTCGTCGAGCATCGGATAGATGAGCAGCTGTCCGATGAGCGCCGGACCCCGGCGGTCACGGGCCAGCAGGGCGGTGCCGGCAGCGAGCCCGCCTCCGGCACTGCCGCCGCCGATCAGGAGCCGGGAGAGGTCGATGCCGAGGTCGCCCGCGTGCTCGGCGGTCCACAGCAGCGCCGCGTAGCAGTCCTCGACGGGGAACGGATCGGGGAACTCGGGTGCGAGCCGGTACTCGACGGTCACGATCACCCCGTTGAAGCGCTCCGCCCAGTCGAGGAACCCGGCGACGCCGAGCCAGCGGTTGCCGATGATCATGCCGCCGCCATGCGTGTGGAAGAAGCCGGGGCCGGTGCCGGTGCGGCCCTCTTTCTCGATGACCGAGACCACGATCTCGTCGCCCTCGTGCCCGGCGATCGTCACGTCGCGGCGGGTGAAGCCGCGCTCGTCCAGGAGGACGAAGATCTCATCCTCCCCGCCGACCGGTGACTGGCGCAGCAGGGGGATCATCTCGGCGGTGAGCGTCGTCGGGAGCTGGTCGGCGACCAGGGCCAGAGCGGCCTCGAGCTCGGGGTCGAACGGCGGGCGGGCCAGGGTGTCAGTCATCAGAACTCCTTCGTTCTCGCCGCCCGTGCGGCGGTGTCCCGCCAGCATCCTTCAGGTCTTCCCCGAGGGTAACCCGCCAGCCGGGCCCGATCCGGGCCTCGCGCGCCGCCAGGTGGCGGGGGCGCTCGCCGGGCCCGGCCGCCCCCGCTCCCTCGCTCCCTCGCTCCCCCGCTCCCCTGCTTCGGTCGCGATATGTCAGGCATCCGACGGCTGTTTCGATGTATTTTCGCGACGGGAGCCGCAGCCGACGAGAGCCGCAGCCGACGGGAGCGGCAACCGACGGGAGCGGGAGACGGACAGCGTCAGGACGACAGCGCCAGACCTGCGGCGAGCGCGAAGCCGAGCACGGTCGCCAGTCCCGTCAGCTCCTTCGCCTTCGACTGGGCCTCGGGGATCATGGAGTCGACGAGCATCACGAGGAGGGCGCCGGCGGCGAAGCCGTTGGCCGCGGTGCGGAAGACGTCGCCGGTGACCGTCGCCAGCCCGAATCCCGCCACGGTGGCGAGCGCGCAGACGACAGCGACTCCGGCCCACAGCAGCAACACGCGCGAACGACTCATGCCGCCCTTGAGCAGATCGGCGGCGGAACCGATCGATTCCGGCAGGTTCGAGACGAGGATCGCGACGACGAGTGCGATGCTCACCGGCTCCCCGGACGCGAGTCCGATGCCGAGCACGAGCTGCTCCGGGATGCCGTCGAGCAGGGCGCCGACCGCCAGCTGACCGCCGCCCGCTGCTTCCTTCTTCTTCTTCGCGGCCCTGGCATCGAGGATGCGTGCGGCGATGTAGTAGCTCAGTGCCCCGGCGGCGACACCGGCGACGAGCGGCAGGACGCCGCCCCGCTTCAGGCCCTCTTCCCAGAGCTCGAAGGCGATCGACGCCATGAGCGCTCCCGCGCCGAAGCCGAGGACGATGCCGAGCCAGCGCGGCGGCCAGGCCCGCAGGATGGCGAGCACGGCGCCGACGAACAACGGGGATGCGGCAACGGCACCCCACAGCACTGCTTCGCCCATGTCGCACCTCCGTCGAACACTCTGGCACGGAGGGCGGCGGAAAACGGAGACCGTCGATCCGCTCGTCGGCGCGCCGCAGCAGGACACGCCGCGCCGGAATCAGCCCATCTCCGTTTCCCGGATTCCGTACCCCCGTCACGTGCGGCCGTAGGCTGGCGGCACGAAAGGGGCATCCGATGACCGACAGACCGGGCGAGGTCCTCCGCCTCCCCGCTTTCGCTCTGTTCTGGTCATCGTCGACGCTCGGCGCCTTCACCGGGGCGGTGAGCGCCCTCGCCTTCCAGGTGCTGATCGTCAAGACGCTGAATGCCACGCCCCTCGAGATCGGACTGCTGAACGCCGCGAACGTGGTGCCGTACCTGCTGTTCGGCCTGATCGTCGGGGCCCTGATGGACCGGTGGCGCCGCAAGCCGGCGATGGTCCTCGCGAGCATCGGGCGCGCCCTCGTGCTCGGCATGATCCCGGTGCTGTGGGTCACCGACACCCTGACCGTGTGGTCGTTCGGTGGGCTGTTCCTGCTCTTCGGCGCGCTCACCCTCATCGCCGACTCCGCCGCGCAGCCGATGTTGCCCCGGCTCGTACCGCGCAATCAGCTGGTCGCCGCCAACGCCCGCCTCGGTCAGGCAGGGACCGTCGCGCAGACCACCGGGCCGGCCCTCGGCGGCGCGATCGTCAGCTGGCTCGGAGCGCCGATCGCGATCCTCGTCGACGCGGTCGCCTATCTCGTGAGCGCCGTGATGCTGAGCCGCATCCGGGTCGAGGAGCCCAAGGCCGAACGCCGCACCGACGGGCGCCACCTCGGCCACGACATCGTCGAGGGAGTGCGCTGGACGTACTCGCACCGCACCCTCGCCCCCATGGCCGCGTCGGTGAACGTGTGGTTCCTCGGCAACAGCATCGCGCTCACGGCTTTCGTCCCCTACGCACTCCGCGAGCTCGACCTCGGAGCGCTGCTTTTCGGTCTCGTCCTCGCGATGGGCGGAGTCGGCGGATTCCTCGGCGCCGTGCTCGCACCGATGGCCGGGAGGCGCTTCGGAGTCGGTGGTGCGGTGCTCGCCGGGCGCGCGCTCTCAGCGCTCGCCTGGCTCGCGATACTCGTGCTGCCGGCATCCGACAATCTCGCGATCATCGCGATCCCGCTCGGCATCGGGCAGTTCCTGTTCGGCCTGGGCATGGGCCTCGAAGACCCGAACGAGATGGGCTACCGGCAAGCGGTCGCCCCCGACGCCATGCAGGGACGGCTGAACGCCTCCATCCGCACGGTCAACCGGGTCATGTTCCTGATCGGGGCCCTGGTCGCGGGCGGACTCGCCACCGCCTTCGGCTACCGCGTCACCATCGCGGTGGCCGTGGTGATCTTCGTGGTCGCCGCATTCGTCGTGCTTTTCTCGCCGCTGCGCACCGCCCGTCACGAAGACAGCTGACCCCTCAGCGCGCGACGTCGCCTCCCACCCGATGGATGCCGAGATCAGTGCGGCCGGCGAAGATGTCGGAGCGCAGAGCCCTCGTGCCGTGATAGTCGCCGTCCTGAAGGCGGCGGTAGGGCCGATCCTGCGTCTCGGTGCGGATGCCGGCGAGCCGCCGACCGAGGCGATAGACCTCGCGATCGACGTCTGCCGCGTCGAAACCGTCGGCATCGTGCACGACGTGCAGGTCGAGCGGTTCGATCCCGGTGTACCAGAGCGTGCCGTGCGTCACCGGGAAGAGCAGCGAGTCGATGTCTCCGCTGATGCCACGTTCGCCGATCGATCGGTCGTCCTCCCCGGCGGTGACGATGATCAGCGCCCGGCGACCGGCGAGCGGACCGGCGCCGTAGCGCAGCGGCATCCCACTCTCGGGATCGACCGTGCCGTATGCGAACCCGTTCGTGAGCACGCGATCGAACCACCCCTTGAGGATGGCGGGCACCCCGTACCACCACAGCGGGAAGTGGAACACGAGAAGCTCGGCCGCGGCGACCTTGCGCTGTTCCTCGAGCACGTCTTCGGGAAGCTGGCCTGCGGCCTGCGCCTCGCCCATGAGCTCCACGATATTGCCGGCGCGACCGAGGGGCTCGCCGAGATCCTTCGCCGACAGCACCGGGTCGAACCCCTGCGCGTAGAGATCGGTGGTCACCACGTCGTAGTCGCGCTCGAGGGCACGCGTGCCCTCCCGGAAGAGCCGTGCGTTGAACGAGCTCGACTGCGGATGCGCGTGGATCCAGTGCGCGGTCGGGCGCACGGTACTCACGATGCCACCCGCTTCGCGTTGACCAGCGGCAGAATCGCCGCGGCCGCGACAGCGACCGCGGCGATGAGCAGCGCGACCGTGAATCCGCTCGCCGCGAGGATCGAGGAGACCGTTCCGAGCACGGCGATCCCGAGTCCGCCACCGAGCGAGAAGCCCACCTCCTGGATGGCGCCCACCTGGCCGGCATCGTCTTCCGTCGTGACGTCGAACAGCGCCGTCGCGGCGAGCGTCGCGCCGATCCCGAAGCCCAAGCCGACCAGCAGGAGCGGGAGCGCCACCAAGTCGGGGTCGAACGCGAGCCAGGCAAGCCCCACCCCCTGCACGGTCAGCGCGAGCACCGTCAGCACGTTCGCGCTCAGCATCCGCAGGAACACGGGAGCGAGCACGCCCCCGAGCGCGATCGCCACGGCCTGCGGAAGGATCGCGATCCCCGCCTCGGCCGCGCTCTGACCGCGCACATCCTGCAGGTGGAGACTGACGAGCACGACGGATGCCGATGCCACGCCACTGCTCGCGATGATGCGGATGATGGCCGGGCTGAAGCCGGGCACACCGAAGAGTCGCATGTCGATGAGCGGATCCCGCAGCACCCGCTGCCGGCGGATGAAGTAGATGAGGGTCACGACGGCGATCACGCCGGCCACGGCCGCGGGCACGGGAGCGGCGAGCACCTCATGCAGGGCGAAGACCAGCGCCCCGAGGGCGACGATCGACGACAGGATGCTCCGGATGTCCCACGACGCCGGGCGCGAGCTGCGGGAGTCGGGGACCAGCCAGATCGCGAGCACGCCCGCGATGATCGCCAGCGGAACGCTGCCGAGGAGCAGCCAGCGCCATCCCGGCCCTTCGGTCACGATGCCGCCGAGCACCGGACCGAGAGCACTTCCCGCTCCGAACGTCGCCGTCCAGAGCCCGTACGCGAGCACCCGCTCGCGGGCCTGGTAGTGGGCGCCGATCGTGGCGACGACGCCCGCGACGACGAACGCTTCCGCGACGCCGAGCAGAGCCCGGATCACGATCAGCACCAGCCCGTCGTCGGCGAGGCCTCCCACCACGTTCAGGATCGCGAATCCGGCGAGGCCGATCAGCACGATGCGCTTGCGACCGAATGCGTCGCCGATGCGCGCCGCGAGGATGAGGGTGGCCGCGAGCGACAGCGCGTAGATGTCGACGAGCCAGAGCGAGCCGCTGTCGGTGAGAGCGAGGTCGCCGCGGATCGCCGGCAGAGCGGTGGAGACGCTGCTGATCGCGAGGGCGCCGATGAGGATCCCGAGTTGCAGCGGGATCATCGCGAGCCAGGGGTGGCGAAGGGCGCGGGAGGTGGCTATGGGGGTACTGGACGGCACGGTCTCAGTCTGATGTGATGGTACTCAGGGATCAAGTACTGTCATTCCGGTTACATAGTGACGGATCGGATACCAAGGCCAGCGAGAGGCGAGCCGATGAGAGAGAAGACAGAGCGGATCGTTCGCGAGTGGGGCGATGCCTGCGATGCGGAGGTGTCGATCGCCGTCCTCGGCGGCGCCTGGAAGCCCAGCATCCTCTCGCTCCTCGGTGAACACGACGTGCTCCGCTTCGGCGAGCTGCGTCGGCTCCTGCTCGAGCCGACGCCCCGCGTGCTCACCCGGCAGCTGCGCGAGCTCGAGGACGACGGCCTGATCACCCGCGAGGTCTACCGGCAGGTGCCCCCGAAGGTCGAGTACCGGTTGAGCGACCTCGGGCGCGGCGCCGGACCCCTGGTCGACTCCCTCACGCGGTGGGGCGGCGAGTACGCCGCCCATCAGAGGCGGATGCTGGCCGAACCGGCATCCGTCGGGAGCGGTGAGCGTCGGGAGCCGATCAGCGCAGGTCGGGGGTGACGAAAGTCGCCGTGTACTCGACTGTGCACGGCGTCAGGACGTAGACCTTCCCCCACCCCTCGGCCATGAGGAGCGGATCATCCTGCACGAAGCGGGTGCGCCGCTCATCCGCCTCGAGGACCACCCACCCCGAGTCGGTCGTCCACCAGCGCGCCTCGCCCACGACCGGGGTGACGTCTCCCGCAAGGCACCGGCGGTCGCCGTCGGCAGCCCGCTCTCCCGTCCCGAGCATCACCCCGCGGAGCTCCGCCGTGCCGTCCGCATTCAGCGTGAACGCCGCCGCCGTCTCTCCCCCGTCGCGGTCGTGATAATCGACGGGGAATTTCAACTGCGCGGTCATCTCCGATTGCGTCGCCGTGGCGACGCGGAACGATTCCACGCTCACGAATGTGATGACGGCGATCGCGCAGGCGCCGCCGAAGATCCACCAGGCCCGACCGCGGAGATGCGGCTTGTCCCGGATGACCATGAGCACCGCGACCAGACCGAACAGCGCTGCGATGATCAACGCGGTGCCCCACAGCAACAACGAGTAGGCGCCTGGGGAGCCGACGAAGTCTGCTGGTCTTTGCACGCGGTCACGTTATCGACCCCGGCCGCGAGCCGGCTGAGCGTCGTCGTCATGCGGCACGGGGCGACACGCCGCCCGCGGATAGACTGGAAAGCATGTCCAAGGTCCTCCAGTCCCTGCCCGTCGGCGAGCGCGTCGGCATCGCCTTCTCCGGAGGACTCGACACCTCCGTCGCCGTCGCATGGATGCGCGAGAAGGGCGCGGTGCCCTTCACGTACACCGGTGACCTCGGACAGTACGACGAAGACGACATCGAGTCGATCCCGGGCCGCGCGCTCGAATACGGCGCGGAGGCCTCGCGCCTGGTCGACTGCAAGACCGCCCTGGTCGAAGAGGGCCTCGTCGCCCTCTCCTGCGGCGCGTTCCACATCCGCTCCGGCGGCAAGACCTACTTCAACACGACGCCCCTCGGCCGCGCTGTCACCGGAACACTCCTGGTACGCGCGATGAAGGAGGACGGCGTCGACATCTGGGGCGACGGCTCCACCTACAAGGGCAACGACATCGAGCGGTTCTACCGCTACGGCCTGCTCGCCAACCCCCGCCTGCGCATCTACAAGCCCTGGCTCGACGCCGACTTCGTCACCGAGCTCGGCGGCCGCAAGGAGATGAGCGACTGGCTCGTCGCGCGCGACTTCCCGTACCGCGACTCCGCCGAGAAGGCGTACTCGACCGACGCGAACATCTGGGGCGCGACGCACGAGGCGAAGACGCTCGAGCACCTCGACGTGTCGCTCGAGACCGTCGACCCGATCATGGGCGTCAAGTTCTGGGACCCGTCGGTCGCGATCGAGACCGAAGACGTCACCGTCACGTTCGAGGCCGGCCGCCCGGTCGCCCTCAACGGGGTCGAGTATTCCGACCCGGTGGCGCTCGTCATGGAGGCCAACACGATCGGCGGACGCCACGGCCTCGGCATGAGCGACCAGATCGAGAACCGCATCATCGAAGCCAAGTCGCGCGGCATCTACGAGGCCCCGGCCATGGCGCTGCTGTTCATCGCGTACGAGCGCCTCGTCAACGGCATCCTGAACGAAGACACCCTCGCGACCTATCACGAGCAGGGCCGCCGCCTCGGGCGCCTGATGTACGAGGGCCGCTGGCTCGAGCCGCAGTCGCTCATGCTGCGCGAGTCGATCCAGCGCTGGGTCGGCCTCACGATCTCGGGCACCGTCACGATCCGCCTGCGCCGCGGCGACGACTGGACGATCCTCGACACCGTCTCGCCGAACCTGTCGTACGGCCCGGAGAAGCTCTCGATGGAGCGCGTCGGCGATGCGGCCTTCGGCCCGGTCGACCGGATCGGTCAGCTCACGATGCGCAACCTCGACATCGCCGACTCGCGCTCGCGCCTCGAGCAGTACGCGGGACTCGGCCTCATCGGCGGAGCGACCGGCGAGCTCGTCGGCCGCGTGACCGCGGGCGAGTCCGCCGAGATCACCGGTTCGGTCGAGGAAGTCGACGAGAACCTGGCGGATGCCGTCGACACGGCTTCCGAGGGCGCCGCGTTCGACTCCGGCACGGACTGATCCTTCGTCGAGCTCAGGGACCTCTGAGCGGGGGCGGATGCTGCGGCATCCGCCCCCTTTCTCGTGCCGGCTCCCGGCTTCGCCGTGCATAACTCCTCAAGAATTCGGCGTATCGGCACCAGGGAGGCCCCTGCGGCCGGAGAACGCGCGTTCTTGGAGGAGTTGTGCACGCGGTGCGACCCTGACCCTGTGAGTACTCCGAGTTATCTTGCACACATGTGTGCACTATAACTATCCTGGAGGCATGACCACACGTGCACCCCGCCGCGACGCCGTGGAGAATCGCGCCGGCATCCTTGACGCCGCCCGGACGACCCTTTCGACCGACCCGCACGCCTCCGTCGACGTCATCGCCCGCAGCGCTGGCCTCTCGCGCCGCACGCTCTACGGACACTTCGTGGACCGCGACGCCCTGATCCGCGAACTCATCTCGAGCGGAGCCCAGCGCTTCAACGCCATCGCCGCCTCCGTCGACGACCCCGACGCTCGACTCGCCCTCGCCCGCCTCGCTGCACGCCTGTGGCAGGAGGCAGCGCACGTGCAGGTCGCCGCGGCTCTCGCCCTCGACGAGGCGCACGTCGAGCACACGGCCACGGCCCTCGCTCCGTTGCGGCGCACGGTCGCCGCACTCGCCCGACGCGGTCAGGAAGACGGCAGCTTCCGCACGGACCTCGCCGCCCCCACCCTCGCCCGCCTGATCGAGGAGATGGCACGCACCGTCGTCTCGCGGACGGATGCTGCCACCACCGGAGCCGCGAACGTCGCAGTGCGCACCGTGCTCAGCATCGCCGGACTGTCGTGGCGCGAAGCCGATGAACTGCTCGCCGCGCACCCCGACATCGTCGCCCCTCTCACCGAAGAGGAGGCACACGCATGAGGATCACGCTGCAGGACGTGAGCAAGGGCCGCGGGGGCCAGGCGCTTCCGATCACGAGCCTCGAGTTCCATACCGGGGCCGTGCGCTTCGCACTCGCCGAGACCGAGCAGCGCCCCACCGTCCTCGGGCTGATCGCCAGCGGACGGATGCGGTCCGACTCCGGCCTGGTGACCATCGACGGCACCGCGAATGCCAAGGAGCTGCGGCGGCGAGTCGCCCTGGTCGATGCGCCGGCGGTCAGCGATCCGCACGCGGACATCACGCTGGCCGGTGTCGTCGGCGAAGAGCTGATGTTCGCCGGCGTCGGCGCGACCCCCATCCACGCACGCCGATGGCTCGCACAGCTCGGCTTCGCCGAACTCGCGTCCGTTCCGATCGGCAGCATCGATCCCGCGGCCCGCGTGCGGATCCTCTGCGAACTCGCGGTCCTGCGCGAGGGCGTCGAGGCCATCGTGCTCGTGTCGCCCGACCGGCACGGCGGCAGCCCCGACGGCTGGTGGCGCATCGCCGGAGAGTTCGCCGACCGCGGCTACGCCATGCTCGTCATCGTCGGGGGCTCCGCCGCCGTCGCCCTGGAGCGGATGCAGGAGTTCGACGCGGTCAATGCCTCCGGCCCGATCGCACCGCTCGTGCTCGGGGGCCCGGCGCCCGCCGACGCGGGCGATGCGGAACCGGATGCTGAGACGGACGCCCTTCGTCTCGCTCCGCTCGCTCAGGAACCGGATACCTGGGTCGCTGAGCCCGTCGAAGCGTCGGAACAGCAAGAACCGCCCACCGAAGAACCGACCGAGAACGGAGGCGCACGATGAAGGTTCCCGCCATGATCGGCGCCGAGCTGCGGCGTCTCACCGCGAGCAGGATGGGAATCATCGCGCTCATCGCGCTCGTGTGCGTGCCGATCCTCTACGGCGGGCTCTACCTGTGGGCGAACCAGGATCCCTACGCGAAGTTCCCCGAAGTGCCGGTGGCGCTGGTGGTCGACGACGAGGGCGCCCCGGCGGCCGCGTCCTCCACCGGTGACGCGAACCCCGAGACCGTGAACTACGGCGAGGACGTCGCCGACAACCTCATCGACGGCAACGCCTTCGACTGGCAGCGGATGACGGCGACCGAAGCGGCCGACGCCCTGCGCGAGGGCACAGTGGACTTCACGGTGACGATCCCCGCGGACTTCTCGTCCGCGCTCACCTCGGCCGCGGGCGACGACCCGCACCAGGCCCGCATCGACCTCGAAACCAACGACGCGAACAACTACCTCGCCTCGTCGATGGGCACGCAGGCGGTGGAGAAGATCCGCAGCTCCGTGGCCGAGATGGTCGGCAGCGAGGCTGCGGAGCGCCTGCTCACCGGGCTGAGCGATGTGCGCGACAGCCTCATCACCGCGACCGACGGAGCCACGAAGCTCACCGACGGGGCGAACAGCGCCGCATCCGGCAGCTCCTCCCTCGCCGACGGCACCGCGAAACTCGCCGACGGTACGGCACAGCTCGCGACGGGCGCGCGGACCCTCGCCGACGGCGCCGCACAGGTGAGCGCGGGCAACCGCCAGCTCGCCGATGTCGCCGATCGCGCGGGCTCCGCCGTGCAGCAGGCCGCCGACGCGCTGCCACAGGCGCGCACCGACATCGCTGACCTGCTCGCCGAGCAGGGACTCACCCAGGCTGAGATCGACGACGTGCTCGCCCGCCTCGATCCGCTGGCGGCGCGGCTGCAGGACGGCAACAACAGGGTCCAGACCGCTGTCGACAAGGTCGATCAGCTCGCGGCCGGCGCGGCATCCGTCGCCTCCGGCGCCTCCGAGCTGGCGACGGGCGCAGGCACGGCGGCATCCGGAGCCGCGGCGGCCCACACGCGGGGCCGTGCAGCTGCGCGATGGCTTGGGCACGCTCGCGTCGGGCACTGCCGAGCTGCGCGACGGTCTCTCCGACGGGGTCGACCAGATCCCGGCATCCACCCCGGACCTGCGCTCGCTGCAGGCCGACACGATCGCCGATCCGGTGAAGGTGTCGAGCGACAAGGTCGCCTCGGCCGAGGACTACGGCGCAGGCCTCGCGCCGTTCTTCGCAGCGCTCTCGGCCTGGATCGGCATCTACGCCCTCTTCCTCATCGTCAAGCCGATCTCGCGCCGGGCGATCACAGCCCTGCACTCGCCGATCCGCATCACGCTGGCCGGATGGTTGACGCCGGCGTCGCTCGGAGCGGTGCAGATGGTCGGCCTGATGGGTATCCTCGCGATCACCCTCGGCTTCACGTTCGACAACCCGATCGGAACGCTCGGGGTCATGGTGTTCGCCTCGGCGACGTTCGCGGCGATCATCCTCGCCCTCAACGTCTGGCTCGGCTCGGTCGGGCAGTTCCTCGGGCTGGTGCTGATGGTGCTGCAGCTCGTCACCGCGGGGGGTACGTTCCCCTGGCAGACGCTGCCCGCGCCGCTCGCAGCGCTCCACCATGTCCTGCCGCTGGGCTACGTCGTCGACGCGATGCGCCAGCTCATGTACGGCGGCGACCTCTCCCGAGCCGGGTGGGATCTCGCGGTGCTCGGGATCTGGCTCGTCGGCGCTCTGCTCCTCGCAATGATCGGCGTGACGCGGATGACCCACCGACGCACCCTTCGCGATCTGCAGCCCAGCCTGATCGGGTGATGACAGCCTGGCGCGAGACGCCCCGCGCCAGGCTGTGGGACGGATAGGATGCGAGAGCGCGAACCTGAAACGCGTACTGGGGCTCGGTGGGACTGAGTTCCACCTGGCTACCCGAAGGTGTGCTCGACGATGACGACCGATTCCCAGGCGATTGCCGTTCCGTCGCGCCCTTCGTTGGGCGCTCGCATCGGACGCATCGCGTTCCTCGTCATCGCCGGGATCGTCGTGATCGCCGTCGCCGCCGCCTTCTTCCTCACCTGGACCATTCAGCGCTCCTTCCCGCAGACCGACGGCAGCGTCACGCTGAACGGCCTGAAGGCGGAGGTCACGGTGCAGCGCGACGCCCGCGGCATCCCCACCATCACCGCCGACACGACCCACGACCTCTTCTACGCCGAGGGCTTCGTGCACGCGCAGGATCGCTTCTTCGAGATGGACTTCCGCCGCCACGTCACGGCCGGCCGCGTCGCCGAGATGTTCGGCGAATCGCAGGCCGGGACCGACGCATTCCTGCGCACGCTCGGCTGGCGCAAGGTCGCCGAAGCCGAGGTGGATGCGATGGACGACGTCACCCGCGGCTACTACGAGTCCTACGCCGACGGCGTGAACGCCTACCTCGCTTCGCGCTCCGGTGCGGAGTTGTCGCTCGAATATGCCGTCATCGGCATGCAGAACCCCGACTACGACCCTGAGCCCTGGGAGCCCGCCGATTCGGTGGCTTGGCTCAAGGCGATGGCGTGGGATCTGCGCACCAACGTCGAGGATGAGACGGAACGCGCGCTGCTCGCCGCCGAGCTCGAGACGGGCGGATCGGATGCTGACGCCGACACCTCCTCGATGCTGGAGAAGCTCTATCCCGACTACCCGTTCGACGACAACCCGGTGATCGTGCCGAAGATCTCGACCGTTCCGTCGCTGGGCACCGATGTCGAGCCGGTCGCGTTCGTCCCTTCCGAACAGGACGCCGAGTTCCGGCAGGCCGTCACGACCGTCGACTGGGAGGAGACGTCGAGTGTTCTCGAGGCGGCGAGCCTCCTGGTCGGCAACGTCGGAGAAGGCATCGGCTCGAACTCGTGGGTCGTGTCGGGCGAGCTCACCGAGAGCGGCTTGCCGCTCCTCGCCAACGATCCGCACCTCGGGGCGTCCCTTCCCTCGGTCTGGTACCAGGTGCAGCTCAAGTGCTCGACGGTCGACGAGGCGTGCCCGTTCGACGTCGGCGGCTTCTCGTTCTCGGGTCTGCCCGGCATCGTGATCGGGCACAACCAGAAGGTCGCCTGGGGGTTCACGAACCTGACCACCGACGTCACCGACCTCTATGTCGAACGCGTCCAGGGCGACGAGTACTGGCGGGACGGCGCGCTCGTCCCTCTCGAGGAGAGCACCGAGACCATCAAGGTCGCAGGGGGCGACGACATCGAGCTGACGATCCGCTCGACCGTGCACGGCCCGATCATCTCCGGACTCACCGACGACTTCACCGCCATCGCCGACGACCCGCAGCCGGGGTTGGCGGTCGGTGACGCGCCCCCCGCTTCCCCGGAGGGTCCCGCCGAGGCGACGGATGATGCGGAGTACGCGCTGAGCCTGCGCTGGACCGCGCTCGACCCGGGCACCGCCGCGACGGCGATCTTCGCCCTCTCGACCGCCCAGGACTTCGACGACTTCCGCGCCGCGGCATCCCTCTTCGACGTTCCGGCGCAGAACCTCGTCTACGCCGACACCGAGGGCAACATCGGATACCAGACGCCCGGACGGCTGCCGATCCGCGGAGCCGGCGACGGATGGATGCCGCAACCGGGATGGGACAGCAGCTACGACTGGACCGGCTTCATCCCGTTCGAGGAGCTGCCGGTGTCGTACAACCCGAGCTCGGGGTACATCGTCACCGCGAACAACGCGATCGTCGGCGACGACTACGAGTACTTCCTGTCCCGCGACTGGGACTACGGCTACCGGGCGGCGCGCATCGCGCACCTCATCGAGCGTCGAGCTGCCACCGCGCCGCTGACCTCGGAGGACATGCGCGACATCCAGATGGACGGCGAGATGTGGATCGGCAAGCATCTCGCGAGCGTGATGGGCGATGTCGAGGTCGACGGCACCGGACCTCGCGAGGCGGTCGATCTGCTTCGCTCGTGGGACGCGCAGAACAAGGCCTCCTCTCCCGCCGCGGCGTATGCCAACGTGCTGTGGTCGAATCTCGTGCAGAACATCTTCGCCGAGCGCGCGGAGCCGCTGCCGATCGAGGGCCAGGGCCGTCTCTTCACCGTCGTCGCGGCGATGCTGGAGAATCCGGCCGACCCGCTGTGGAGCAACCCGCAGCTCGACGTCGACGGGATGGACGAGATGCTCGCGCTGTCGGCCGAGGAAGCCTACGACGAACTCGCTGCCGCGCAGGGCGAGGCGGTCGCCCGCTGGAACTGGGGCGAGCTGCACGCGATCACGCTGACCAGCGACACCCTCGGCACCTCGGGGATCGCGCCCATCGAAGCGCTGTTCAACCGCGGCCCGTTCCCGGTGGGGGGCGGCGCCTCGGTCGTGAACGCGACCGGCTGGGACCTCGGCACCTCGTACGCGACGACCACGGTGCCGTCGATGCGCATGGTGGTCGACCTCGCCGACTTCGACGACTCCACCTGGATCCAGCTCACCGGAGCCTCCGGGCACGCCTTCGACGAGCACTACATCGACCAGACCGGCGATTGGGCCACCGGCATCCAGAAGCCGTGGGCGTTCAGCGCCGATGCCGTCGACGCGGCGGCGACCGAGACCCTGGTGCTGAAGCCGGCCGGGTGATCCGCTCAGCCGCGTCGACTACCGTTGACGCGTGCCGAACAGCTACCTCGCCCCGAAGGGCACCCCCGTCACCCTGCTCGAATACGAGTACGGCGGGGCGACCCTGATCGCCGAGTCCTTCGGCGAGGGCGAGCACACCTTCCTGCTGCTGCACGGCATCGGCATGGGGCGCAGCGTCTATCTCGACGTGGTGCAGCGTCTGCGCGGACGGGTCATCGCGCTCGATCTGCCCGGGTTCGGCGAGGCGCCGGAACCGACGCGCAACCTCACGATGGAACGGCACGCCGACCTCGTCGCGGCCTACCTGCGGCACGTCGAGGCCGACCCGGTCGTGGTGATCGGCCACTCGATGGGGAGCCAGATCGCGGCGGAGCTCGCGGCGCGGCATCCGTCACTCGTGGCGGGCGTGATCCTCGCCGGGCCGACCGTCGACAAGGCCGCGCGCAACGTCGCAGCGCAGGCCCGATACCTCCTGACCGATCTGGTCGGCGAGCGGCCGCTGGTGATCTGGCGCGGCGCGAGGGAGTACCTCCGCGGCGGCCCGCATCTGATCCGCAAGATCAAGGCGACGATCGTGCACGAGCCGGAAGACGCGTTCCGCCGCATGGACTGCCCCGTGCTGGTGCTGCGCGGCGAGGACGACCCGCTGGCGCCGATGAGCTGGTGCCAGGCGATCCTCGACGCGATTCCCGGCGCCGAGCTGAAGGTGATCCCCGACCACGGTCACGGCACCCTGATCAGCGACTCCGCCCCGGCCGCCCGCTACATCCAGGACTTCGCCGAGAGCCTCTGAGGCACGGGCGGCCTCGGTGCCAGCGCCTCACCGTTCACAATTCAGCCAGAATTCGCGCGACGCGCTCCACCCGAGCCGTTCTGCGTCATCGACGGGCTTTCTTGCTGAATTGTGAACGCCGACCGTCGGTGAACCTTGGGCCGAGCACCTCGATGATCTCCCGCAACGCCTGCTGCACGGTCGTTTTGTCGCCGAGGATGTCCGCAGCCAGAGGTCGAACCGTGATGTACCCCAGGCGGGCGGCCGCCAGATCCCGCTGTCGGTCGTCCTGCTGCTTCTGCCAGCCCTCGTGGAACTCCTTGCTGTCGCATTCGATGATCAGCCACCCTTCGACGACGAAGTCGACGCGGCCGACCCCGACGATGAGCACCTGCGTCTCGTAGGCGACGCCGATGGTGCGCAGCATCAGGCGCACGAACGTCTCGGGGCCCGACTCCGCTGAGCCGTCGACAAGCGGACGCAATACCTGGAATCGCGCGGGCAGTCCCTCGAAGACTCTGTCGAGTCGAGGCATCGTCATCAGTCGGTGGTGCACGAGGCTATCCAAGGTGGCGACAGCCGCACGTGGTTCCTGGCACCGCACCGCATGACGGACTGCGTCGACCAACGGCGCGACGTGGAGCAGGGCAGGCACAATCGACGAGCGGTTCCAGTGATAGGTGACCTCCCGCACCTTCGATGCGCGCAGCCGAGAGCTTCCTCGCGTGACGAACACATGCAGTCCTCTGGGTCGGTGCACGAAAACACCCATCAGCGCGAGCAGGGAGAGGCACGTCAGCCGCCCTCCGATCCGCACGGCCTCCACGATGCCCTCATCCGCTGCGGGCAGGAGATACCGATCACGGCGGACGTGCTGAAGGGTGCCTTGGCGCACGGTCAGTGCGATCGCTCGGCCGGACATACCTCGCGCGATAAGGTCTGCGCGCGTGAACGCGATCCGCGAATAGACGGTCGCCGCGCGTTGCCGCACGGTCTGCTTCTCATCAGTCATCAGAGAAGTGTGCGAACCTCCCACTCCATCCGGGCCGCGGATCCGCCTGTTGTGAACGAGAAGCCGTCCAGTGGCCCTCAGTGCAGAAGCGGTGGCAGCGCCGCACCTGGTTCACAACTCAGTCAGAACTCCGCAGGTTCGGGCCTCAGGGGCCTGCGAGCGCCGTCAGGCCAGATTCTGGCTGAATTGTGAACGCCCGACGGTCGTGACGAGGAGTTGTTAACCAGGCCGGGCCGCCACCCCAGCACCAGCCACCCCGGCCCACCCCGACCTACCCCGCGGCGGGCGGGGTCTGCTTCGACTCGGCGAGTTCGTCGACGACGAGGCCGCGCTGATCGGTCGTGCCGTTGCGGTACGCCTGCCGGCCGACCATGTGCGCCGAGAGCGGGGCCGTGGCGAACTGCATCAGCACGATCGGGGCCACCAGTACGAGCCCGAGCAGGATGCCGCCGACCGAGCGCTGCGACAGCGCGATGGCGAGACAGATGAGCACGAGGCCGAGCACCTGCGGCTTGGTGGCCGCGTGCAGGCGGGAGGGGACATCCCGGAAATGCAGCAGTCCGACCGCGGCCGACAGGCACAGCAGGGCGCCGAGCAGGATGAGGATGAGCACCGCCCAGTCGATGACGGCATCCGGGATCATGAGACCGAGCACGTTCATTGCGTCGTGTTGTCCCTTCTCGCGACGAACCGGGCGACGGAGATCGATCCGAACACCCCGATCGCGGCGATGATCAGCAGCACCGGGATGCTGCGGGTGTGCCCGTTGATCGCCATCTCGGCGCCGAGCACGCACATCACCTCGGTGAGCAGCACGTCGGAAGCCACGGCGCGGTCGAGGATAGACGGGCCCCGCACGATGCGGATCACGGCGAGGATCGCGGCGATGCCGAACACCACCATGATCACCATCAGCAGAATGTTCATCGGGCACCGCCTCTCGATGGCCGTGTGAGCCGACCCGCCCGCTGATCGGCCTTGAGGGCACGGTACTGCTCCGGGTCGCCGAGGGCGCGGACGATGCGCTCCTCCCACAGCAGCACGTGCTCGCGCTGATGTTCGACGTCCTCTGCGGTGCGCACGCCGATCACATGGAGGTAGAGGATGCGGCGGTCGCGGTCGGCTTCGACGATGAGCGAACCGGGGATGAGCGACGAGGTGACGGCGACGTGCGTCATCACCAGGTCGTCGGCGTAGCGCAGCGGCACGGCGATGATGGCGGCGCCCGGCTGCTGCCGGAAGTCGAAGACCTGGATGGTCACGGCCAGCGCGCCGCGCAGCACCGCGAACAGGAACGAGATCGTGAACACGACCGCGTACCAGAGGTTGATGCGCCCCGACAGCGCGACCGTCGGCAGGCGGAACACGCGCGTGACGAAGACCGCGACGACGAGGCCGCTCAAGAACGACAGCACCGTGAACTGCGCCCACAGCAGCATCCAGAGCACGACGAGCCAGGCGAGGAAGGGCAGCTGCACGCGGATGTCGCGCCAGAGGTGACGACGGGTGTCTCTCATCCGTTCACCTCGTCTTCCAGCTGTTCGAGGTTCACCGGCTGCAGCAGTCCCGCGCCGATGCGGTCGCAGAGCGCGTAGAGGGGTCCTGCGAAGATCGTCAGCGCGAGGGTGACGCCGACCATCCCTCCGGTCGCGAGGGTCATGATCTTCGGGATGCGGCGCTTCTTCTGCTGGTCGTCGGCCGCGGGTGCGTTGCCGAGGTAGGAGATGCGGCCCTCGGTCTCGGTCGAGTCCTCCTCCTCGCGCCAGAACGCCAGGTTCCACGCACGCATCAGGGCGTAGAGGGTGAGCAGCGACGTGACGATTCCGCCGATGATGAGCACGATCATCAACGGGGTGCCGACGGATGCCGCGGCCTCGAACAGCGCGAACTTGCCGATGAATCCGGAGAAGGGCGGCAGGCCGCCGAGGTTGATGGCCGGCACGAAGTAGAGCACGGCGATCACCGGCGCGACCTTCATCAGCCCCTTCACCCGGAGGATCGAGGTGCTCCCGGCTCGACGTTCCACGAGTCCGACCGCGAGGAACAGGGTCGTCTGCACGACGATGTGGTGGACGATGTAGTAGACCGTCGCGCCGATCGCGGCGGGCGTCGCGATCGCCAGGCCGAAGATCATGTACCCGACGTGGCTCACGAGCGTGAACGACAGGATTCTCTTCAACTCCGCCTGCGCGACGGCGCCGAGCACCCCGATGATCATGGTCGCCAGCGCAATGATGAGCAGGACCGTATCGATGCTGTTCGACGCGAAGAGCTGCGTCTCGGTGCGGATCAGCGCGTAGACGCCGACCTTCGTCAGCAATCCGGCGAACACCGCGGTGACCGGAGCCGGGGCGGTCGGGTAGGAGTCCGGCAGCCAGAACGACACCGGGAAGATGGCCGCCTTGATGCCGAAGGCGATCACGAGCATGAGGTGCAGCACGAGCTGCGTCTCCTGCGGGAGCTCCGCCATCCGCTCGGCGATCTGGGCCATGTTCACGGTGCCGAGCGCGCCGTAGATCATCGCGATCGAGGCGAGGAACAGGATCGACGAGACCAGCGAGACGACGATGTAGACCGCACCGGTGCGGATGCGGGATTCGGTGCTCCCGAGGGTGATCAGCACGTACGAGGCGACGAGCAGGATCTCGAAGCCGACGTAGAGGTTGAACAGGTCGCCCGCGATGAACGCGTTGAAGATGCCCGCCGCGAGGATCAGGTACGAGGGGTTGAAGATCGAGATGGGGGTCTCGTCGGCGCCGTCCGCGACGCCCTGACCGATCGAGAAGAGGAGGACGGCGAGCAGCACGATGCTCGAGACGAGCACGAGGAGCGCTGCCAGCCGGTCGACGTACAGCACGATGCCGAACGGCACCGGCCAACCGCCCACCGACACCGCGAGCGGGGCCCCGGCGTCGACGACCACGAGCAGCACGGCCGCGATCACCGACACGATGGCGAGCGTGGCGACGGTGACGAACACCTGCAGGCGAGCGTTCCGGCCGAACACCAGGGTGACGGCGGCGCCGAGGAGCGGAAGGGCGACGAGCAGCGGGACGAGTACGGTCATGACTTGTCCTCCCCGCTCTCGGGCCGTTCGTCCGCAGCATCGAACGGGGCGTCGTCATGGATCGAGGGGTGGTCGCGCATGTGCAGCACCGTGATCGGGGCGGTCTGCACGCCCACGAAGTCGGTGGTGGCCTCCTCTTCGAGATTCGCGTCGTCCTCGAGGACGTCTTCGTCGGCGTCGGTGCGCTCGCGCAGGGCGATGTCGGCCGCGTCGTCCTCGACGGTGTCGGCCTGGCCCAGCTGCCACGAGCGGTAGATCAGCGCGAGCAGGAAAGCCGAGACGGCGAACGTGATCACGATGGCCGTGAGGGTCAGGGCTTGGGGCAGCGGATCGCTCATCCGGCCCTCGGTGCCGAAGAACGGTGCGGTGCCCGGCACGCCCATCACGACCAGCAGCAGCAGGTTGGTCGCGTTGCCGAGCAGCAGGAAGCCGATGAGCACGCGGGTCAGGCTGCGTTCCAGCATTGCGTAGACACCGCAGGCGAACAGGACCGCCATGACGATGATCAGGGTGAGCGAGACGTCCATCAGGCGCGCACCCCGCTCTCGGTGGGGCTCTCGGAGGGGCGGAACGCCGACTGCCGATCGACCTCGGCGCCGAGGCTCCGCAGCACGTCGAGGACCAGGCCGATCACGACGAGGTAGACGCCGACGTCGAAGATCGTCGAGGTCACGAACTCCATGTGGCCGATGCCGGGGATCTCCCACTCCCAGAACGAGCTGGTGAGGGGTGCGAGACCGAAGAAGAGCGGCACGACCGCCGTCCCGACGGCGAGGATCAGGCCCGTGCCCAGCAGGCGTCCGGCATCCGTCGGCGCGGCGGCGCCAAGCTCCCACCGACCGCCGGCGATGTAGCGCATGACCAGTGCCATGCCCGCGACCAGACCGCCGGCGAACCCGCCGCCGGGGAGGTTGTGGCCGGCGAAGAGCAGGAAGATCGAGACCACGATGATGGTGTGGAAGAGGATGCGGACGATGACCTCGAGCAGGATCGAACGGTTCTCGGGCTTCATCTTCTGACCGCCGACGAGCCAGGCCCGCGGGCTGTCCTCGTTCTCGGAGGTCTGGAAGCGGATGCCCTCGGTGGTCTCGACGAGCGGGCGGCTACGGGCGGCTTTGCGCGTGGCGCGCGGGAGGACCTTCGTCGCGGCCAGCAGATCGGCGCGGTGCGTGACGAACACGAGCGAGGCCACACCTGTCGCGGCGAGCACGAGCACGGACAGCTCGCCCATCGTGTCCCAGCCGCGCAGGTCGACGAGCGCGACGTTGACGACGTTCTTGCCGTGGCCGATCTCGTACGCGAGTTTCGGGAACGAATCGGAGATCGGTTCGGCGATCCGGGACTGGGTGGCCACGACGGCCACGAACGCCATCGTGACCCCGACCCCGATCGCGAGCAGGGCGCGCGGGATGCGGCTGACCGAGGCGTTGTGCTCGCCCATGCGGGCGGGGAGCCGGCGCAGCACGAGAGCGAAGGTGACCATGGTGACGGTCTCGACCAGGATCTGCGTGAGCGCGAGGTCGGGGGCGCCGCTGGTCGCGAAGAGCGCGACCATGCCGAGACCCGTGACCGAGACCAGCACCACGCCGGTGTACCGCTTCTGGGCGCGCACGGCGAAGACTCCGGCGACGGCCATGATCGGCGCCACCGCGATCTGCGCGGGTGTGTGCCAGGCGGAGAGGTTGTAGCGGTCGACGTCGCTGGCGATCAGCGCCGTGACCTCGGCGGCCACGAACACCACGAAGATCGTTCCGACGTACACGGGCAGCGAACCGCGCTGGGTGAGCGTGGTGCTGAGCACCGAGAGGCGGTCGACCCCGCGCACGACGAGGTAGTAGGCGTCCGCACCCGTGAACGGCAGCATCCGAGGCTTGCGATCCCACCGCGTGCGTCGGGTGAGCAGGAAGAGGCCGATGCCGAGGAGGACCGTCAGGATCGAGATGCCGAGCGCCGGCTCGAGCCCGTGCCAGAGCGCGAGGTGGCCGGGGCCCTCGACCGCTTCTCCCGCGGCATCGAGCCCGGGCGTCGCGGTGACGGCATAGCCCTGCAGCGCGATGTCGATCGGCGGGTGCTCCGATCCCGGCGGCGAGCGTGACGCCGGCGAGGATGATCGGAGCGGAGAGGAATCCGACCGGAGGGTCGGGCCAGGCGGTGTCGGGGAGGCGCTCACCCTGGTCGTCGCGCTTCTTCCAGAATGCGCCCCAGAGGAAGCGCGCGCCGTATGCCGCGGTGAGCATGGAGCCGAGGCTGACGCCGATGATCGCGACCAGCCCCCAGGCCGAGCCGCCCTGCGCGTCGTGGAGCAGCGCCGTGAGCGTCGACTCCTTCGCGACGAAGCCGAGGGTCGGTGCGATGCCGGCCATCGACGCGACCGAGATGAATGCCGCTGTCGCCATGACGGGGGCCTGCCGACCGACACCCGAGAGCTCGGTGATGTCACGCGTGGAGAGCTGGCGGTCGATCACCCCCACGATGAGGAAGAGCGCGGACTTGAACAGCGCGTGGCCGAGCACGAGGGCGAGGCCGGCGAGAGCCGTGGCCTGCGTGCCGTAGCCGATCACCAGTGCGAAGAAGCCGAGCTGGCTGACCGTTCCGAAGGCGAGGATGCGCTTGAGGTCGGTCTCGCGCAGCGCCTGGATGCCGCCGAGAAGCATGGTCACGATGCCGAGGGTGATGACGATCGGCCGCCAGGGAGCGCTGAACGCGAAGATCGGGGCGAACCGCGCGATGAGATAGATGCCGGCCTTCACCATGGCCGCGGCGTGCAGGTATGCGCTCACCGGGGTGGGGGCGGCCATCGCGCCGGGCAGCCAGAAGTGGAAGGGGAAGAGAGCCGACTTGCTGATGGCGCCGATCAGCAGCATGACGATCGCGGCGTCGACGATCGGTCCGGTCGGGGCGATCTCGAGTATCTCGCGGATGCTGGACGTGCCGGCATCCACCACCAGCAGCACGACCCCCACGAACATCACCAGACCGCCGAGGGTGGTGACCAGCAGGGCCTGCAGCGCGGCTCGTCGGCTGACCGCACGACGTCGGTAATGACCGATGAGGAGGTACGAGAGGATGCTCGTCACCTCCCAGAACATCACGAGCATCACCAGGTCGTCGGTGAGGACCAGCCCGTACATCGCGCCGGCGAAACCGAGCAGCACGCCCGCGAACTGGCCGATGCCGGCCGAGTCGTCGAGGAAATACCAGCGGCAGTACAGCAGCACCAGCGCGCCGACGCCCGTCACGATCAGGGTGAGGACCCATCCCAGGACGTCCATGTTCATCGACAGGTTCAAACCGAGCTGCGGAATCCAGGAGACGGAGACGTAGGGCGTCGAGCCGTCGAGGACGTCGGGGGTGCGCACCAGCGCATGGACGAATGCCGCGGCGGGAATGAGAGCCGCGATGATGAATGCCTGAGACCCCAGCCAGCGCACCAGCACGGGCATCAGCAGCGACCCGAGGAGGAAGACGGCGAGGAGCGTCAGCATATACGCGGCTCCCTCGGGGCTCGTCGGCCGAATGGCACAGGCGGGCGGGTGTCCGTCCAGTTTACCGGGACGAGAGGGCCCCGCGGTTCGCGGGTTCGATGATCGTGGGAGAGTAGCGGTCATGCGGCGGGTCTGGATGCGCGAACTGGCGGGGTGGCTGGGCGCTCTCGGCGTCGCCATCATCGTCGCCGCGCAGGTCGCGGCATCCGCTCGTTCGGAGCTGCTCTTCCGCGACGGCGACTCGCTGATCGTCGCGATGCTCGCCCGTTCTCTCCTCGACGGCGGACCGCAGGACTGGGCGCTCTCAAGCGTTCTCTTCCTGCCCGAGGCGGCAGTGTTCGCCGGCCTCGATGCCGCACTCCCGTTCGACGCGAACGGCGTGTTCGCCGTCAGCGCGGTGGTCAACTTCCTGGCTCTTTACGGGGCGCTGCGCGTGGCGGCGGGTCGTCGGCGGGAGGGGCGGGCGCCCGTGGCGTGGGCGCTCCTGGGACTGGTGACGTTCGGTCTCGTCGCCGCCACCGACACCACCGCATCGCGCGATGCG
The DNA here is from genome assembly GCF_030816505.1 of Microbacterium sp. W4I20. Taxonomy (NCBI): domain Bacteria; kingdom Bacillati; phylum Actinomycetota; class Actinomycetes; order Micrococcales; family Microbacteriaceae; genus Microbacterium; species Microbacterium sp. W4I20. The sequence continues at coordinate 2,511,467 of NZ_JAUSYB010000001.1, forward strand.
CTGGACCTCGCCTCACTGCAACTCACCACGACCTACTACTCGGCGACGGTGGTCGGGGGCGTCCTCTCGGTGGGGTTGGCGCGGCGCGTGATCGATCGTGAACGCGGCGGGGCCGGTCTACTGGTCGCCCTCGGTGCCGTGGCCGCGATCTCGACGCTGTCGAATCCGCTGTACGCCGCCTGGGCCACGGTTCCACTCGCTGTCATCCTGGCGTCCTCTGCTCTGCGGCGGGCAGGCAGGGGGCGGATGCTGACGCTGCTGGCGGTGCTGATCGGCGGCACAGCGCTGGGGTTCCTCGGTCGCATTCCGTTCGCGGCATGGATCGCGAACACGGGCGCGGGGTACGCGCAGCCGGAGCGCTGGACCGAGTCCGTCGCCTACTATGGCGGCCTGTTCGCCGACCGCCTCTCCACACCGCTCGGAGTGCTCGGCTGCCTGCTGACGCTCGCGCTCATCGCGTGGGCGGTCCGTCGCACGATTCGGGCGGAGGATGCCGGCGCTCGCCTGGTCGCGGCCGCGGCCTGGGTCCTCCCGGTGCTCGTCGTGGTCGGCGCCGTGGCGCTCGGCACGCACGCCGCGCGATACCTGCAGCCGGTAGTGTTCGCCCCGGTCCTCGCGCTCGTCGCGATGCCCCGCGCCGTGCGACTGCCGCGCCGCGCGACGCGTCAGCTGGTCGCCGTCGTCGGGGTGCTCGTGCTCGTCGGCGCAGCACTCAGCGTCCCGCGCCTGGCGAACGCGGCGAACGCCCCGGACCCGGATCTCGACTGCGTCACCGACTGGGTCGATACATCGGGCCGCACGGGCGCCGGACAGTTCTGGACCGTTCGGCTGCCGAAGCTGCATGCGGAGGACCCTGCGCAGCTGGTGCAGGTCGACCATCAACTGAACGGCTACGCGTGGCTGGTCGACCGCCGCGACTTCGATCCCGGCGAGGTGTCATTCCTCGTCGAGGACGCACAGACGGTGCAGTGGCAGCTGCCGGTGCAGGCGATTCCCGACGAGGTCGTCGTCTGCGGCCGCTACCGCATCCTCGACTTCGGCGACGCGAGACTCCCGCTCGGTCCGCCGCATTCCTGACGCACCTCTGGGTCCCTGCGTGCGGCTCGCTGGGTCCCTGAGCCTGTCGAAGGGCGGCGGTGCTTCGACAGGCTCGGCAACCCAGCGCGTGGCTCGGCAATCTCCGCTCAACGCGCCGCAGGCGCCGCCGTCGTCGTCCCGATGCGGAGCACGCAGGTCAGGTGCTGCGTGATCCCGGGCTCGCCGTGCAGCATCCGCGCGACCTGCTCGCCCGCCGCACGGCCCTTCTCGACGGCCGGCTGCACGCTCGTGGTGAGTGTCACGTCGGCGAGACCGTCCACGGCGATCCCGTCGAACCCCGCGACCGAGAGGTCTTCCGGCACCCGGAGCCCGAGTTCCTCCGCCGCGCGGATCACTCCCACCGCCAGCAGGTCGCTCTGCGCGATGACGGCGGTCGGGCGCGCAGCGGCGTCTTCGAGCAGCATCCGTCCGACGATCACGCCCTCGTCGATGAGGCTGCCGGATGCCGAGATCGCCGGAGCGTCGGGGAACACCTCGCGGAGCCCGGCGAGCCGATCGACCGTGACGTCGACGGTGGCGGTCGCGATGCGGTCCGCGGTCACCGTCCCGCGTTCGCGCTCGCTGTCGACGGGAAGCGTCACCAGGGCGACGTCTCGGTGGCCGAGGTCGTACAGGTGCCGGGCGACGGCGGCCGACGCCGCGGCGTTGTCGAGGGTGATGCGCGGCACGTCTTCTCCCGCGTCTCCTTCGATGACGACGACGGGGAGACCGCGACCACGTACGACCTCCAGAGATGCCCGGGTGCGCCCCGAGCATCCGATCAGCACGAAAGCGTCGACGGGTGCGTTCGCCAACGCGGATCCTTCTTCGCCTGGTTCATCGCGCAACAGGAGGATGCCGGCGCTGAGGTCGGCGAGGCCATCGGTGAGGCCGTCCATCATGGCGGTCGTCACCGGGTCGAGGAACGCCGCCCGCAGATCGCCTTCCAGCACCACCGCGACGATGCCGCTGCGTCCGCGCCGCAGGGATGCCGCGCGCGGGTCCGGCCCTGCGTATCCGAGTCCAGCGGCGGCGGCGAGGACGCGTTCGCGTGTCGCCGCGGCGACTTTGGCCTTGCCGCTGAACACGACGGAGGCCGTGGAGGTGGCCACCCCCGCCTCGCGTGCGACGTCGGCGATCGTTGCTCGGCGCGGCGTCTCCCTGCTGGTCATACTTCGAGGATAGCTCCCTTCCGCACACCGGAGTCGAATCGATTCGATATGCTGTCCCGCATGGATACCGCCCTCACCCGTTCGCAGTTCGTGCGCTGGCGCGCCGCGATCTTCGCCATCTTCTTCGCCAGCGGACTCTCGATCGCGACATGGGCGTCGCGAGTGCCGGGGATCAAGCAGGCGCTCGAGCTCGACAACGCGCAGGTCGGCCTGATCCTGCTCGGCATGGGACTGGCCTCGATCATCGGCATCTCGACGAGCCCCGTGGTGATGGCGCGCACCGGCGCTCGGCGCGGGATGCTCCTGGCGATGCTGACCTTCGCCGTCGGCATCGCGCTCGTCGGGCTGGGTGCGAACGTGTTCGGGTCGGTGCCGATCGTGCTCGCCGGGATGATCCTGTTCGGCTTCGGCAACGGCAGCATCGACGTGATGATGAACGTCGAGGCGACCGCCATCGAGCAGCAGATGGGCAAGACGATCCTGCCCGTCTTCCACGCCTTCTTCAGCTTCGGCACCGTCATCGGCGCCGGCCTCGGCGCCCTGGCCGCCCATCTCTCGATCGACGTCGCCACGCACGCATCGGTCGTGGGCGTGCTGATCATCGTCGTGGCGTTCCTGTGCTTCTTCCAGGTCCCCGCGCAGCAGGCGGCGCTCGATCCGGAAGATCACGAGAAGCCCGCGTTCCGCCAGCGCATGCACGTCGCCCTCGAGGCCTGGCGCGAGCCGCGCACCTATCTGCTCGGCATGGTGATGCTCGGCATGTCGTTCGCCGAGGGCGGCGCGAACGACTGGATCGCGCTCGGCACCGAGCAGGGGCACGGTCTCGCCGAAGGATCCGGCGCCGTCGCACTCGCGGTGTTCTCGATCGGGATGACCGTCGTGCGCCTGTTCGGCGGTCCGCTCGTCGACCGCTTCGGCCGTGTGACGATGCTGCGCATCCTGGCCCTGACCGCGGCATCCGGCATCCTGCTGTTCATCCTCGCGCCCACCCTTCCGCTCGTGCTCGTCGGCGCAGCGCTGTGGGGCATCGGCGCGTCGCTCGGATTCCCGCTGGGCATGTCCGCCGCGGCCGACGACCCTGCGAAGGCGGCGGCGCGTGTGAGCGCGGCGGCGACCATCGGCTACGTCGCGTTCCTCGGCGGGCCCCCGGTGCTCGGCATCATCAGCGAGCACATCGGCCTGCTGAACACGCTGTTCATCCTGGTCGGTCTGGTCGTGGCATCCGGGCTCTTCTCGGGAGCGGCGCGTCCGCTCCGCGACGACGAGAAGACGGCTGTCGGCGGCTAGGCTCGACGGGTGCGTCTCGTCATTGCCCGTTGCTCGGTCGACTACACCGGTCGGCTCAACGCCCACCTTCCCCTCGCCACGCGTCTGCTCGTGCACAAGGGCGACGGGAGTCTTCTCGTGCACTCCGACGGCGGCAGCTACAAGCCGCTGAACTGGATGAGCCCGCCGTGCTCGCTCTCGAGCGAGGTTCCCGGCGAGGAAGAGGCGAGCGCGGGCGTCGTCGAGGTGTGGCGCGTCACGCACAAGAAGACCGGCGATGCGCTGCGCGTGCAGATCTACGAGATCATCCACGACACCTCGCACGAGCTGGGCCTCGACCCGGGCCTGCAGAAGGACGGCGTCGAAGCCGACCTGCAGCGGCTGCTCGCCGAGCAGGTGGAGCGCATCTCTGAGGGCGCGACCCTCGTGCGTCGCGAGTACCCGACGGCGATCGGTCCGGTCGACCTGCTGGTGCGGGATGCCGACGGTGCCGCGATCGCGGTCGAGATCAAGCGCCGCGGCGACATCGACGGCGTGGAGCAGCTGACCCGCTACCTCGAACTCCTCGGCCGCGACCCGCACCTCTCCCCCGTGCAGGGCGTGTTCGCCGCGCAGGAGATCAAGCCACAGGCGCGCGTGCTCGCCGAGGATCGCGGCATCCGCTGCCTCGTGCTCGACTACGACGACATGAAGGGCATCGAGTCCGGCATCCCCCGGCTGTTCTGACGCGCGGCCAGCCGACGTTCCAGCGTCTCGATCCTCGCGTCCAGCCGAGCGATTCTCTTCTCCTGGCGAACGGACTCCGCTCTGGCGAGGCGCGCGTCCGATCGCGCGAACATCCACCCGAACGAGCAGAACATGGCGACCAGCATCGCGCCGCAACAGACAGCGATCAGGATCAACTCCATCAGCACGCGCAGCTCCTCTCCCCGCCGATTCAGCGGCCTCTTCGGACTGTAGTCAGCGCTCAGAAGTCCGTGCACGAACTGTGGAAAACAGCATCCGCTGCACACCCGTGCAGGAAGGACTGACCTCCGCCCGCGGCCCCATAGGCTGGAGGGATGGCCTCCTCTCCCTACTCCTGCGTGCTGTGGGACGTCGACGGCACCATCGTCGATGCATCCGTCGGCATCCTCCGCCGGCTCGACATCGCGCTCACCCACTTCGGCCGGCCGGCGCCGACCCGCGCGGAGCTCATCCACTGGATCGGGCCGCCCATGTTCGACTCCTTCCAGGACCAGGCGGGTATGACCCCGGCGGAATCCACCGAGGCCGTCGCCTTCTATCGCACGCTCGGCAAGGCCGACGGGTACACGACCGACGCGGCGACGTACCCGGGCATGATCGAGCTGATCCACGACCTGCATGCCGCCGGCGTGCCCCAGGCGACGGCGAGTTCGAAGCCCGAGATCCAGGTCGATGCCCTGATCGACCATTTCGGATTGCGCCCGGCCTTCCTGACCACGGTCGGAGCCACGCCTGACGAGGCGACGCTCGCATCGAAGACCGACATCGTCGCCGAAGCCCTGCGCCGACTGCGCGAACTCGGCGCCGACACCTCGCGTCCCGTGCTCATCGGCGACCGGCATCACGATGTCGAGGGCGGGAACGCCAACGGCGTGCCGGTGATCTTCGTCGAGTGGGGCTTCAGCGAGCACCACGAAGGCGACGAGGCCGCGTTCCGCGTGTCGTCCGTCGCCGAACTGCGCGCGCTGCTGCTCGCCTGACGACTCGCGCGAAGCTGCGGGACCCGCCACAAGCACAGAACTCCCCGCCGGATGACGCACGAGGCGCATCCGGTCGGGGAGTTCTCTGTTCCGACCGCTTAGAGCGGACGGATGTTCTCTGCCTGCAGGCCCTTGGGGCCCTGCGCGACGTCGAACTCGACTCGCTGGTTCTCATCGAGAGACCGGTAGCCGGATGATTCGATGGCGGAGTAGTGCGCGAATACGTCGGCGCCGCCGTCGTCGGGGGAGATGAAGCCGAAGCCCTTCTCCGAGTTGAACCACTTGACCGTGCCCTGAGTGCTCATGTACTGCCTGTTCGTTCTACTGATGAAGAAGCCGACGCAGGGGTGCCCCGACAGCGCTAACGCTAACGGAGCAGGCGCTGAGCGGAATAGCCAGTGCCAGAAGGTAACCGAAATGTTGCACGAGCGGCATCCGTCCGTCATCTGACGGGGCGTCTGCGGTGCAGGCATCGGGCCGCGATGCGGGCCCGGAAAATGGTGTGGCCCTCACCGCGGGGGGAGCGATGAGGGCCGAAGACGACCGGAGGGTGCGTCAGAGACAGCCTAACCCCTTTTCGGCATCCTTGTCCCCCTTTTGGGGGACAAACCGGAAAAACGGTGCGCGGACGATAGCGGCCCCCTCGAGTAGCCCATTGGGGACTGAACTACTCGAGAGGGCCCAATCGCATGCACGGATCGCCCTGCCTCTGGGGAAGGCACCTGTCCTCTGGGGAAGGACGGAGACGATCGATCCCCTTGTGCATGCACCTTCACCATAGGGGAGGAAGCGGGAACTTCGCCACGGACGTCCGGGGGTTCCGAAAAGTGTCGCGAGGCCCTCCGTCCTTCCCCGGATCGACGGCATCCCGAGGCAGTAGCCTGAGGCGGTGACGATGCTGAACAAGGACATGACGCTGTGCATCTCGCTGTCGGCGAGGCCCAGCAACAACGGAACCCGGTTCCACAACTTCCTCTACGAGGCGCTCGAGCTGAACTGGATCTACAAGGCGTTCGCGCCCACCGATCTCGCCCTGGCGATCGGCGGCGTGCGCGGACTCGGCATCCGGGGCTGCGCGATCTCGATGCCCTTCAAGGAAGAGGTGATCGCGCTGGTCGACCGGATGGATCCGTCGGCGACCGCGATCGACTCCGTCAACACCATCGTGAACGACGACGGCGTGCTCACTGCCTACAACACCGACTACTCGGCGATCGCCGAGTTGATCGAGCGCAATCAGCTCGCCCCGGAATCCTCGGTGCTGCTGCGCGGATCGGGCGGCATGGCCAAGGCGACCGCGGCGGCGTTCCGCGACGCAGGCTTCGCCGACGTGACGATCGTCGCCCGCAACGAGGCGAACGGCACGGCGCTGGCCGCGCTCTACGGATACGAATGGATGCCGGATGCCGGTGGCGCCACCGCCGACATCCTCGTCAACGTCACCCCGGTGGGCATGGCCGGAGGCCCCGACGAGCATGCGGTCTCGTTCTCGGAGGAGGCGATCGCCGCGGCATCCGTCGTGTTCGACGTCGTCGCGCTCCCCGCGGAGACGCCCCTGGTTGCCGCCGGTCGTGCTGCCGGCAAGACCGTCATCACAGGAGCCGAGGTGGCGACGCTGCAGGCGCTCGAGCAGTTCGTGCTCTATACCGGCATCCGCCCGTCGGCCGAGCAGGTGCGTGCCGCCGAGGAGTTCATGCGCACCGCGCCGTGAGGGCCCGAGGCGGCGATGCGGAAAGTGCGTGATCGGGAGCCCGATACCTGGGTAGCCTAGGCGCATGAGCGAGCCCCGCAACGCACGACGGTCCATCGCCCGGCGGACGACCACCGCCCTCGCCACTGCGGCGATCGCGGCACTGGTGCTGGCGGCGTGCACGGGCGGAGGCGACGACGGCACGACCGAGGAGAGCCAGGGCTTCCCGGACGACGGCTGCACCCACATCACCATCGCGACCTCGTCGGAGAAGGTCAACATGCTCGACGAGCTGGCGACCGCGTTCAAGGAGTCCCCCGAGCACGACGGCCTCGACACCTGCGCCACCGTGCGCCCGACCAACGTCTCGTCGGGCAACGCAGCGCGGTACCTGACCGCGGGCGGCGACTGGCCGAGCGACGACCGTTCGCTATGGCCGACGCTGTGGTCGCCGGCATCCACCGTCTGGACCGATCGGGTCGCCGCCGCTGCCTCGCCGAGCCTGGTCGGAGCACCGGCCTCGTTCACCCGCACACCGGTCGTGTTCGGCATGCCGGAGCCGATGGCGAAGGCGCTCGGCTGGCCGTCGAAGCCCATCAGCATCACCGACCTCGAGGGCCTCTGCCAGAACCCCGACGGGTGGGGCAGTGTCGGCAAGGACATCTGGGGCGCCTTCAAGATCTCGAAGACCAACCCCAACACCTCGACGACCGGGCTGTCGACGATCCTCATGCAGTCGTACGAGGCGTCCGGCAAGGCCGAGGGCCTGACGTCGGACGACGTGGATGCCGCGGCCGACTTCTCCCGCGTGTTCGAAGAGTGCGTGATCCACTACGGCGACACCACCGGCAACGTGCTGTCGACGCTGTACGACGAGACGCAGAACGGCGCCAACGGCTCGGCGTACGTCTCGGCCGTCGCGCTCGAGGAGACCTCGCTGCTCAACTACAACAAAGGCAACCCCGACTCGCACACGGTGCAGCCGGGCGAGACGCTGACCCCGCCGAAGACCAAGCTCGTCGCGGTCTACCCGGCCGGCGGCTCGATGTGGTCGGACAACCCCGTCACGGTTCTCGGCGCCGACTGGGTGACGGCCGAGCAGCGCGCGGCCGGTGAGGCGTTCGCCGAGTTCCTGCAGACGAAGCCCGCGCAGCAGGTGCTCCCCGAGTACGGCTTCCGTCCGCTCGACGAATCGGTCGCGCTCGGCGACCTGTTCACGGCGAAGTTCGGCGTCGATCCCGCGCAGCCGGCCGTCACGCTCCCGAAGCCCGAAGTCGACGTGATCTCCACCGCGATCGACCAGTGGACGCAGGTGCGCAAGCCCTCGTCGGTGCTGGAGCTCATCGACATCTCCGGGTCGATGGACGACCCGATCGGCGACGGCCGTTCCCGCCTCGACGGCGCGATCGAGGGGGCGCAGACGACGCTCGGGCACTTCCGCTCGTCCGATGAGGTCGGCGTCTGGGCGTTCACGACCGGAATCGAGTCCGAGGAGGGCGAGGGCATCCAGGTGGTGCGCGACGTCACCCCGCTCGCCTCCGACGGCGAGAACCTGGACTCCTCCCTCGACGACCTGCGCTACGCGCAGCGCAACGGCACGCCGCTCTACGACGCGGTGCTCACCGCGTACAAGGCGATGAAGGAGCGTGCGGAGCCCGGACGCATCAACGCGATCGTCGTGCTGTCCGACGGGGAGGACACGGATTCGGCGACGTCGCTCGACTCGCTCATCGCGAAGATCGGCAAGAGCACCAAGGAGGGCGGCGACGACGCCCCGGTGCGCATCTTCACGATCGCCTACGGCGAGGGCGCGGATCCGACGGCCCTGCAGCGCATCGCCGACGTCACCGGCGGCCAGATGTTCGACGCCTCGGATGCCGAGCGCATCGACCTCGTCTTCGCCTCCGTGATCAACAACTTCTGAGGTGGGCATGATCATCGCGTCGACCTCGGACAACCCGTGGGTCAACGATGCCGTCGCGGGGCTCGGCTCCGAGAACGTCTACGTCGACTCGAGCATCCCGGGGGCGGCGTCGCTGAAGGCCGAGCTCCAGCAGAGCCTCCCCGATGACGGGTCGATCGCGATCGTCATGCTGCCGGCGGTGGCCAAGGACGAGGCGTATGCCGGGCAGGCGCTCACCGAGATCGCGAAGGCGTCGGATCAGAAGACCATCGTGCTGGCGATCGGCGACGATGTGCAGGCCACCTCGACGGCGATCGATCCCGCAGAAGCGCTGCGCATCGCCAACGAGAGTGAGACTGCGGCCGGCGACGACACGCAGGCGGCACTCGTCGAGACCGTGCAGCAGATCGCCGAGGAGATCCCGTCGTCACCCGGCGGCAGCACGGGCGGCGGCGGGGCCGACCTGCTGCTGCCGCTCGTGATCGGCGGCGTGGTGCTCGTCGCGGCCGCCGGCACCGCGTTCGGCCTCATCGCACGTCGGCGTCGCCGGGTGCCTGCGGCGAGCGCGGATCCGGTGCCGCCCGGCATCCGCCTTCGCGTCGATCGGCTGCGCGAACTGCGCGGCGAGTACGCGGCACTCTCCGGCAACCCCGTCGCCGGAGAGACGGCCGCCGGCATCGACGCACTCGCCTCGCACGTCGAGCAGCTGTTCGTGCGCCTGGACGCGAAGGCCGGCGAGGACCAGAGCGTGCTCGCCGAGGTGGAGTACTCCGACAAGCTCGCGCGGCTCGTGGCGGCGCTCGAACGCGACTACTTGCTCGACCTGCTGACGCGGCCCGACCTCTGGGATGCACCGGACGAGCGCATCGGCGAGGTGCGCGAGGCGCTCGCGGCTGTCACCACCCAGATCGTCGACAACATCAAGCAGGTCAACGCCCGCAGGGGACTGCTGTTCCAGGTGTCCCTGGACTCCCTCATCGGGCGCTCAGAACTGCGCGACTGGGAGCGGCAGTTCAAGAACAGCGCGGGAGAATGACCGCCCACGGCTTCGCGGATCAGTCCGCGCGGCCCTCGGCGAGGTAGGCGAGGCGCTGCAGCGTCTCGGCGTTGCGCCAGCGCAGCATCGGCGTCGTGAGGAACCGCGGCACCAGCGTCGCCGGCCCCTTCACGGGATCCTCGTCGATGCGCACCAGGCACCCGGAGCTGAGCTTCCGCGCGCGGATGGTGACGGTGGCTTCGCCGACCGGCCAGCCGCGGGCGCGGAGCACGGCCCGGTGCGGCGGGTCCCACTCCTTCATCTGCGTGGTGTCGTCGATCAGCGCGGGCCAGACGCCGAAGGAGTGATGGAGCTCGGCGCCGGGGCCGGGCCACGCCTCGTCCACGTCTCGCATGCGCGACGCACCCACCACCCAGGCGGGATAGAGCCAGCCGTTGCCGAGCACGCGAAACACGTCTTCCGGGGTGCAGTCCATCGCGCGAGTGTTGGTCGCCATCATGCCTCCTGTCCGAACTCCCCATGGTGCGGCCGAGATGGGCGCCTGGCGAGGTGCTTGACAAGGTCGGAGCGCGCCTGTCAACCCGGTGTGCGATTCCGTCGACGGAGCGGAACGTGGAAGAACCTAGACCACACGGAGGACACGATGAAGGCACTGACCTGGCAGAAGAAGCGCACGGTGACGGTCGAAGAGGTTCCCGACCCGACGATCCAGCAGCCGGAGGACGCGATCGTCCGCATCACCTCCTCGGCGATCTGCGGCTCCGACCTGCATCTGTACGAACTGCTCGGGCCCTTCCTCGATCGGGGCGACATCCTCGGCCACGAGCCCATGGGTGTCGTCGTCGAGGTGGGATCCGGAGTCTCGAAGCTGAAGGTCGGCGATCGGGTCGTGATCCCCTTCAACATCTCCTGCGGCGAGTGCTTCATGTGTCAGCGGGGTCTGCAGTCGCAGTGCGAGACCACACAGGTGCGCGAGTACGGCAGCGGAGCGTCACTGTTCGGGTACACCAAGCTCTACGGCCAGGTGCCCGGCGGTCAGGCGGAGTACCTGCGGGTGCCCCTGGCCGACTACAACCACATCCTGGTGGGGTCGGACCTGCCGGATGAGCGGTACCTCTTCCTGAGCGACATCCTCCCCACCGCCTGGCAGGGCGTGGAGTACGCGCAGGTGCCCGAGGGCGGCACGCTCGCGGTGATGGGCCTCGGTCCGGTCGGACAGTTCGTGTCGCGGATCGGCCGGCATCGCGGATACCGGGTGCTCGCCGTCGACCCCGTGCCCGAGCGGCGCGCGATGGCCGAGCGCCACGGCATCGAGACGTTCGACCTCACCGACACCATCGTCGACGAGCTGCGCGACCTCACGGAAGGACGCGGAGCGGACTCGGTCGTCGATGCCGTCGGGCTCGAAGCGCACGGCAACGGCGGGGTCGCGTTCATGCAGAAGGCGGTGAGCCTGCTGCCCGACGCCGCAGCCCGACAGGTGCTCGACAAGGCCGGCATCGACCGACTCGCGGCGGTGTACGCATCCATCGATGCCGTTCGACGCGGCGGGAGCGTCTCGCTGAGCGGGGTCTATGCCGGCGACGCCGACATCATGCCGATGAAGACCCTGTTCGACAAGCAGATCAGCATGCGGATGGGGCAGTGCAACGTGAAGAACTGGGTCGACGGCCTGCTGCCGCTGGTCGAGGACCCCGCCGACCCGCTCGGAGTGATGGATCTGACCACGCACCACGCACCGCTCGAAGACGCTCCCGAGCTCTACAGCACGTTCCAGAAGAAGGAGGACGGCTGCATCAAGGTCGTCCTGCATCCATCAGCCGCGTAGGCGTCGATGACATGAAGACGCGCCCCGGGATCTTCACCGGGGCGCGTCTTCGTATGCGGGGTCACTCGCCGGAGCGGTTGCCGATCCCGGGTTCGTCGTTGTGCTCGGAGCTATACGAGTCGAGCTCTTCCTTGGCCGACGCCTCCGTGGCTTCGTCGACACCCACCGCGGCTGCCGCGCCCGAGTCGGCTCCGCCGCCGCCGGCGGGAGTGTCGCCCACGTAGAGCAGCTCACCCGAATCCTCGCCCTCGCGTGCTTCGAGGTGCTCGGAGATGCGCGCCTGGGCGTCGGACTCTGCGGCCGAGCCGACGTTCGCCGACCCGGCGTCGCGCTCCGCTCCGCCGGTCATTCGGCTGTCCGCAGATCGTTCGGGGCGTCGCCGCTGTGGCCGCTGCCCTCGTCTTCGGGAGCCAGATCGCCCTGGCCGTCTTCGTCGAGCTCCGCCTCGAGGGGCTCGTCGCCCTGCGTCTCGGGCTGCTCGGTGTCGGTGGGGAAGGCGCCCTCTTCAGGCTCGATGCTGTTCGCGAGTGCTTCAGGGTTCGACATCGTGTGCTCCTTCGGTTGGATATCCCAGGATCGATCGGATGCTGCGCGGAAGCACCTCCGTTGACAACTCGGGATGCCGAAGGTAGCGCGGTCCCTTCGGCATCCTTCGCTACATCACGAAAGGGGCATCCCATTCCGGAATATCAAGATGCTGTCGATGAAACTCGTCGTCGCCGCGTTGTTGTCACGATCCGTATCGGGCATTCCCCGCAAGAGCGATCTGGAAAGCGTGACGCCCTTGCCACTGTGAGGGTGTTCGACCAGGCAGAATGCGGCTCAAAAGTCCGATGCTCTGCCAACTGAGCTAGTGAGCCGTCGGCGCCGTGCGGAGCTCCAGCCGCTGTCCCCACATGGTGCCGATGAGGACGAGCACGACGCCGACGATCCCGAGGGCACCGAGTCTGTCGCCGGCGATCATGACCCCGATCAGCGCGGCCCAGACCGGTTCGGTCCCGAGCAGCAGGCTCACCCGGGTCGGCGAGGTCTTGCGCACCGCCCACATCTGGATGAAGAACGGGAACACCGTGCAGATGATCACGAGGTACGCCATCCACAGCCAGTCGGTCGCGTCCATGGCCGTCAGGTATTCGCCGATCGACACTCCCCAGATGCTGGAGAGCGCGAGGAACACGACGGCGCAGGTCAGCATCTGCACGAAGGTCAGCGAGAGCGAGTCGACGCGGTGCACCGCGGTGAGGCGATGCATGCCGGTGACGTGCACAGCGCGAGCGAACGCCGCCGCGAGGATCAGCAGGTCGCCCAGAGCGAAGGCGGTGAACGAGCCGCCGGTGGCCAGGAAGTACACCCCGGCGACCGCGATCAGCGCGGCGAAGTAGAACAGGCCACCCAGCCGACGCTTGATCACCACCGATTCGAGCACCGGCGTGATGACGATGGTGAGGCTGATGATGACGCCGGCGTTGGTCGCACTCGTCATCGCGATGCCGAACGTCTCGAAGACGAAGACCGTGGAGAGCAGGATGCCGAGGATCACGCCCACGCGGAACGCCGTGCGCGTCAGCTTCGCACGCAGCAGGAGGAGGAGAGCGCCGAGCGCGACCGCCGTGAGTGACATCCGCACGGCGAGCATCGCCAGCACGGAGTCGTCCGTGACCAAGAGCTTCGCGACGAGGTACGTCGATCCCCACGCGATCGCGACCGCGAGCAGCAGCAGATCCGCCGCCCGTGATCGCGCCCGACGTACGGGCGTGGCTTCCTCGACCGCTGCGGACGCTCTCGGACCCTGCGCCACCGTTCAGGCCGCCGGCGCGGCCGTCGATGCGCGCACGATGAGCTGCGACCCGAGGGTGACGACCTCGCTCGGGCCGCGACTCGACATCGACTGGAGCAGCAGGTCGACGGCGAGTTCGCCGCTGCGCGCGATCGGCATCCGCACGGTCGTGAGCCCGGGCGTCACCGCACCCGCGAGGTCGATGTCGTCGATGCCGACGATGCTGATGTCGGCGGGGCACCGGCGTCCGAGCTCCAGCATCCCCGCCTCCAGGCCGAGGGCGACGAGGTCGTTGTAGGCGACGACGGCCGTGGCCCCGCTGGCTGCGGCGAGCGCCGACGCAGCGCGGCCGCCCTGGATCGATGCCGCGTGATGGCTGAGGCGCGTGAGGCGGATGCCGTGCCGCTCGCACGCCCGCGCGATCGTGTCGGCGCGGCGCACGTCAGCCCAGGAACCGCGCGGACCGGAGGCGTAGGCGATGTGCTCGTGACCGAGGGCGACGAGGTGCTCGATCGCCTGCGACGGGCCGTGCTCGGGGTCCATCAGCACGCACGACGCCCCCTCGATCTGCCGGTTCACGACGACGTACGGGGTGTCGCCGACGAGAGCGAGCACGTCGGCGTCGGGAAGGCGGGGCGAGCACAGCAGCATCCCGTCGAGCTTGCGGGCCTGCTCGATCTGCTCCTGCTCGCGCCGCAGGTCTTCGTCGGCGTCGAACAGGACGATGCGGTGCCGGCCGTGCCAGGCCTGGCCCTGGATGGCCTTCAGGAGCGTCGCGTACACGGGGTTCGCGACGTCGGGCACGACGACACCGAGAGTGCGGGTCGCGGTGGCGGCGAGCGGGGTGGCGTAGCCGAGATCGGTAGCTGCCTGCAGCACGCGCTCGAGGGTCCCGCCGGCCAGTCGGTCCGGCTCGCCGAAGGCACGCGATGCGGTCGCGATGGACACGCCGGCCCGCCGTGCCACGTCGGTCAATGTCGCTGCCACGTTCGCCTTCCGCTTCGCCGTCACTCTATGATCGTGCATCCCCAGCGTGAAACGGGTTGACAAGTTTGTACAACTGATACACACTTCTTACATGACGATCATCGCCGATCACTCCCGGCCCGAGCGCGCAGGCATCCTGCACCTCGGTCTCGGCAGCTTCCACCGGGCGCACCAGGCCGTCTACACCGCCGCCGCCCACGCAGCATCCGGCGGCGACTGGGGCATCGTCGGAGTGGCGTCCCGCTCCCGCACGATCGTCGACGCGATGCACGCGCAGGATCTCCTCTACTCCGTCGCCACCATCGCCCCCGACAGCACCTCGCTGAGCGTGCCCGGCGTGCACACCGACGCCTTCGTCGGTGCGGAGCAGCCCGAGCGCGTCGTGGCGCAGATCGCCGACGGCGGCATCCGCATCGTCACCCTCACCGTCACGGAGAACGGCTACAGCTACTCCGCGGCCACCCAGCAGCTCGACCTCGACGACGCCGTGGTGCGCGCCGACCTGAGCGGCGGCGCTCCCCGCTCGACGATCGGCCAGCTCGCCCGTGGCCTGCAGGCTCGAGCCTCGGCCGGCGGAGCACCGATCGCGATCCTCAGCTGCGACAATCTCTCCGACAACGGCGCACACACCGAGAAGCTCGTCCGCGAGTTCCTGCAGACGCTCCCCGGCAACGAGGGCGCCGACACACTCGCGTACCTCGACCGCGCGGTCACCTTCCCCTCGAGCATGGTCGACCGCATCGTGCCGGCGACCACGCCCGAGCTGCGGAACCGTGTGAGCGAGCTGCTCGGCACGAGGGACGAGATCCCCGTGCCCGCGGAGCCCTTCACCATGTGGGCCATCGAAGACCGATTCGCCGGCGGACGCCCCGCCTGGGAAGCCGGCGGCGCCGTGTTCACCGATGAGGTCGGCCGCTACGAGCAGATGAAGGTGCGGCTGCTCAACGGCACGCACTCGCTGATCGCCTACCTCGGCGCGCTCCGCGGGGTCGGCACCATCCCCGAGGCGATCGGACTCGACGACATCGCCCGCGCCGCTCTCTCGGTTCTCCGCGAAGAGTACGAGCCGTCGATCGAGGTTCCCTCCGGCGTCGACATCCGCGACTACGAGAGCCAGCTCTTCGAGCGCTGGGGCAACAGCGCCCTCGGCCACCGCACCAGCCAGGTCGGCACCGACGGCTCGGTCAAGCTCCGCCAGCGCATTCCCGAACCCGCGCTGCAGGCGCTCGGCCGCGGCGAGATGCCGCACCTGATCGCCCTCTCCGTCGCCGGCTACCTGTCGTGCATCGCCCCGCTCGCCGGCTTCGACCCCGGCGCGCATGCGGCGGCCATGACGGATGCTGCGCGCGAGCGCCTCGCCGGCCTCGCCGCCACCGCGCGCCACGGCCGCGACCTCGCCCACCGCGTCATCGCCGAGCTCCAGCTCTTCGGCGACGGACTGGCCGGGCAGGACGCGTTCATCGGGCGCGTCGGCGAGCTGATCGATACGATCCAGCGGCAGGGCGTCGGCTCGGCGATCGCGGATGCGGTCGCCGCGTCCCAGAGCACCAGCACGTCATTCACCCGCACGTCATTCACCAGCGCAGAGGAGATGCAGCCATGAAGGCTCTCGCGATCCACGGCAAGGAAGACATCCGCTGGGAGGACCGTGAGGTCCCCGCTCCCGGCGACGGCGAGGTGCGCCTGCGGGTGAACTACGTCGGCATCTGCGGGTCCGACCTGCACTACTACTTCCACGGGGCGAACGGCGAGTACACGATCCGCGAGCCGCTGACCCCCGGGCACGAGCTGTCCGGCGTGGTCGACCTCGACCCGTCCGGGCGACTGGCCCCCGGCACCCCGGTCACCGTGCACCCCGCGCGCTACGGCCCGAGCGTCGCCGGACTCGAGGAGCGCCCGCACCTGCGTCCCGGCGGCGACTACTTCGGCAGCGCCGCCGCGAACCCGCACCGTCAGGGCGGAGCATCCGAGTACCTGTTGGTCGAAGAGGGCATGATCCGCGTGCTTCCCGAGAACCTGCCGCTCGAGCGGGCCGCGCTCGCCGAACCGCTCGCCGTCGCCATCCACGCCGTGAACCTGGCGGAGGGCGTTGCCGGCAAGCGGGTGCTGGTGATCGGCTCCGGACCCATCGGCCTGCTGGTCGTGGCCGCGGCCGTGCACGCCGGAGCATCCGTCGTCGGAGCGAGCGACCTCCGCCCCGAGCCCCTCGAGCGCGCGAAGTCGCTCGGCGCGACCGAAGCCTTCCTCGTCGGCCAGGACACGATCGACGACGAGTCGTACGACGTCGTGTTCGAGTGCTCCGGCGTGGGGGTCTCGCTCACCCAGGCCGTCCGCGCCGCCCGCCGCGCCGGTTCCATCGTGCAGGTCGGCATGCTCCCGAACGCCGAGATCGGCGTGAACCTCGCGCCGATGCTCGCCAAGGAGCTCACGATCCGCGGGGCCTTCCGCTTCTCCACCGAGATCGACGACGCGGTCAGCATGCTGGCCGAGTCCGACGCGCTCGATTCCGTCGTCTCACACGTCATCCCGGCATCCGACGCCGTCCAGGCCTTCGAGCTCGCTCGCGACTCGTCCGCCTCGGCGAAGGTCCTGCTGTCCCTCTAGTCCCCACCCGCTGTTCCTGGTCCGAAGGAGTACCTCCCATGTCCGAATCACAGACGACGGCTCAGACCGTCGACGACCCCGCCGCGAAGAGGTCGGTCCGCGACCTCGTGCGCGCCGCCGTCTCCGGATGGCTCGGCACCGCCCTCGAGTTCATGGACTACCAGCTCTACTCGCTGGCCGCCGCACTCGTCTTCGCCGATCTGTTCTTCTCCAACGAGAACCCCGCGATCGCCGTGGTCGCCGCCATGGCCACGTACGGCGTCGGCTACGTCGCCCGCCCGGTCGGCGCGTTCTTCTTCGCGCGGCTCGGTGACAAGACCGGCCGCACGAAGGTGCTGTTCTACACGATCCTCCTGATGGGGCTCGCGACCACGCTGATCGGGTTCCTGCCGACGTACAACCAGGTGGGCATCCTCGCGCCGATCCTGCTCGTCCTGCTGCGCATCGCACAGGGCTTCGGTGCGGGTGCCGAGATCTCGGGCGCCGGCGTCATGCTCGCCGAGTATGCACCGGCGAAGCGTCGTGGCATCATCGCCTCGCTCGTCGCCCTCGGCACCAACTGCGGCACGCTGCTCGCCTCGGGCATCTGGGCGATCCTCCTCGTCGCGTACAGCGAGCAGGAGGTCATCGACTGGGCATGGCGCATCCCGTTCATCGGCAGCGCGGTCATCATGCTCTTCGCGATCTGGGTGCGCTTCAACCTCAAGGAGACCCCGGTCTTCGAGGAGCGCGACGACGTCGTCGACGGCAAGGCGCTCTCCAAGCAGGAGGCCTTCGAGCTCGCCACCGAGACCGGCGACGTCCGCACCCTCGAGGCCATGGAGCGCAAGCCCTGGAAGGCGTTCTCGATCGCCCTGCTGCTGCGCTTCGGCCAGGCCGGCAACTCCGGCATGATCCAGACGTACCTCATCAGCTACATCACCGTCGTGCTGCTGCTCGACCGCTCGATCGGCGTCAACGCCGTGATCGTCTCGTCGCTCGTCGCCTTCATCACGGTGCCGCTCTCGGGCTGGCTGGGTGACCGGTTCGGCCGTAAGCGCATGTACATGATCTGGGCGGTCGTCGCCCTCATCGTCATCATCCCGACGATGCTCATGATCAGCAGCGGCGTCACGCTCCAGGTGTTCATCGGCTACGTCGTGCTGCACAACCTCGCCGTGATGAGCTTCGCATCGCTGGAGAACCTGACGCTCCCGGAGCTGTTCGGCTCGCGCAACCGCTACACGTTCACGGCCATGGCCCGCGAGATCGCCGCCATCGTCGCGACGGGTGCCGGCCCGGTCATCGCCGCCGCGTGGGTCTCGGCCGTCACGGGCTCGTTCATCCCGATCATCATCATGCTCTTCATCTTCACGCTGAGCGCACTCATCGCATCGATCTGGATGCCGGAGGTCGCCGGCCGCGACCTCACGGACCCGCGCGACGCGATCTGACACCCGACCCGGGGTGCGGCTGCCCGAACAGCCGCACCCCCTTCTTCTTGAGGACATCACCATGACCATCGAGCTCGTCGACGTCAACATCACCAGCCCCGGCCGCAACTTCGTGACGCTGAAGATCACGACCGCAGACGGCATCACGGGTCTCGGGGACGCCACTCTGAACGGCCGCGAGCTCGCGGTCGCCGCCTACCTGTCCGAGCATGTCGCCTCGATGCTGATCGGCCGCGACGAGGATCGGATCGAAGACACCTGGCAGTACCTCTACCGCGGACCGTACTGGCGTCGCGGACCGGTCACGATGGCCGCGATCGCCGCGGTCGACATGGCGCTGTGGGACATCAAGGCCAAGAAAGCCGGGATGCCGCTGTACCAGCTGCTCGGCGGCGCGAGCCGCGAGGGCGTGCGGGTGTACGCCCATGCATCCGGCACCGACTACGCCGCGCTGTCGAACGCCATCACGGGGTACAAGGAGCTCGGTTTCACCGCCGTCCGCGTGCAGACCGGGGTGCCCGGCCTCGGCCAGATCTACGGTGTCTCGGCCGCCGGGCCGGGAGTGCGCTACGACTACGAGCCCGCCAAGCGCTCGGGCGACCGGCCCAGCGAGGAGAACTGGGACACCCGGAACTACCTCAACCACATGCCCGGCGTCTTCTCGCAGATCCGCGAGGAGTTCGGCACCGACCTCCGCATCCTGCACGACGGGCACCACCGGATGTCGCCGATCGAAGCCGCCCGCTTCGCGAAGGACATCGAGCCCTACGACCTGTTCTGGCTCGAGGACTGCACGCCCGGCGAGGACCAGAGCGCGCTGCGCCTCGTGCGCCAGCACTCCACGACGCCGCTCGCGATCGGCGAGGTCTTCAACTCGGTCTACGACTACCAGACCCTCATCACCGAGCGGCTGATCGACTACGTGCGCTCGGCCGTCACGCACACCGGTGGCATCACCGCGATGAAGAAGCTCCTCGACTTCGCGGCGATCTACGGCATCAAGTCCGGCATCCACGGCCCGACCGACATCTCGCCCGTCGGGATGGCCGCGGCACTCCACCTGGATCTCGCGATCCACAACTTCGGCATCCAGGAGTACATGCCGCACAACGAGCAGACGCTCGAGGTGTTCCAGACGTCGTTCACGTTCGACCAGGGCTTCCTGCACCCCGGGGAGCAGCCGGGTCTCGGCGTGGAGCTCGACGAGGACGCCGCCGCGGGCAATGAGTACACGAAGGCCTACCTGCCGGTGAACCGCCTGCTCGACGGCACGATCCATGACTGGTGAGGCGGTGAGCCGCGTCGCGCTGCCTTCGCGGACCGTGGCGTCACGCCTGATCGTCGTGGCCCGCGCCGAGCGCGCGGAAGACTACGAAGCGGTGCTGGACGTGCTGATCGATGCCGGCATCCGCAGTGTCGAGCTCACGCTCACCACTCCGGGGACGTTCGACCGACTGCCGCACCTGCTGTCCCAGTACGGCGAGGTCGTCGATCTCGGGGTCGGCACCGTGACGAACACGACTGATCTCGCGCGTGCCGTCGATGCGGGCGCCCGCTACCTCGTGACGCCGATCACCTCGGCGGCATTCGTCGAGCAGGCGACGGATGCCGGTGTGCCCATCGTTCCCGGCGGCCTCACGCCGACCGAGCTGTTCGCGTCGTGGTCGGCGGGTGCGTCGGCGGTCAAGATCTTCCCGGCCGGGCAGGTGGGCACGGGTTACCTCAAGGATCTGCACGGACCCTTCCCCGATCTGGTGGCTGTTCCCTCGGGCGGAGTCGACCTGGCGGGAGCTGCGGAATGGCTCGCGGCCGGCGCGGTCGCGGTGAGCGTCGGCGGGCCCCTGCTCGGCGATGCCTTCCGCGGCGGCGACCTCCTGGCGCTCCGCGATCGCGCGGAGGCCTTCGTCGAGGTCTGCGCGCCGTGACCGTACCGTCCGTCGTCACGCTCGGCGAGACCATGGCGCTCGTGCGGACCACCGAGATCGGTTCGCTCCGCCACGCGCACGGGCTCGCCATGGGCATCGGCGGTGCGGAGAGCAACGTCGCGATCGGTCTCTCCCGTCTCGGCGTCCCGGCTTCATGGCTCGGTCGCGTGGGCGACGACTCGATGGGCGAGCGCGTGGTGCGCGAGATCCGCGCGGAGGGCGTGGATGTGCGGGCGACGACGGATGCGGATGCCGCGACCGGCCTCATGGTGAAGGAGCGCCCCTCGGCGGCATCCACTGCGGTTCATTACTACCGGGCGGGATCGGCCGGGTCTCGGCTCAGCGCTGCGGATCTCCCCGAGGGCTGGGTCGAGGGCGCAGCGCTGCTGCACGTCACCGGCATCACTCCACTGCTGTCGGAGTCGGCGCGCGCGGCGGTGCACGCCGCGATCGACCGGGCTGTCAATGCCGGCGCGGCGGTCAGCTTCGACATCAACTACCGGTCGGCGCTCGCACCGGCGACCGTCGCCGGCCCCGTACTGCGCGAGATCGCCGAGCGCGCCGACATCGTGTTCGGCGGCGAGGAGGAGTTCGCGATCCTGTATCCGGATGCTGCGCCTGCTGAGGCCGCGCGCCGTCTACGCGACGCGGGCTGCGCGACGACCGTCCTCAAGCGCGGACCCGAGGGCGCCTCGGTCTTCATCGGGGACGCCGTGACGGCAGCATCCGGCTTTCGGATCGACCCGGTCGACACCGTCGGCGCGGGAGATGCCTTCGTCGCCGGGTACTTGAGCGGTCTGCTCGCGGGACTCGACCTCGATGCGACGCTGCACCGCGCGAACGCCTGCGGGGCGATGGCGTGTCTGGTGCCGGGCGACTGGGAGGCCGCGCCCACGCTGCGCGACCTCGAACGCTTCCTCGACGGCGGCGCAGACCCGGTGCGACGCTGACCTCCCACCGCGCACTGATAGCTGCTCGACCTAGACTCGATCAGATGCCAGAATCTCCGCGAAACCCGCTGCTCGCGCGCTCCGCGGTGAACCTCCGTCCCGTGGCGCTGGCCTATCGGATCATCGCGCTGGCCGTGATCGTCACGGGCATCGTGCGGTACTCGGAGGTCCTGTCGGGCGCGCCTGACTGGTCGACCCTGTTGTTCTACACGATGCTCAGCAACCTCCTCTGTCTCGTCTGGATGCTGCTGCTCGTGATCCGCACCGCGGTCGACCTGCGACGTCTCGGCCGCTCCGGCACCTCGACGCCGAGTCCGCGCTGGAGCGGGGCGGTCATGATGGCGATCTCGGTGACGATGCTGATCTACCTGGTCGTCCTGGTGCCGACCAGGGTCGCGGACGGCGACAGCGACATCTTCTCCCTCACCGACACCCTCATCCACGTCGTCACTCCGTGCCTGCTCATCATCGACTGGCTCCTCTTCGTGCCGAAGGGCGCGTTCCGCTGGACCGATCCGCTGAGATGGACGCTCATCCCCTACGCGTACCTGGCGTTCGCCTTCGCGTTCGGCGCGGCAGGCGGGGAATTCACGCCCGGCCAGAAGTATCCGTACCCGTTCATGAACGTCGACACCCTCGGCGTCGGCGGAGTCGCCGTGTGGCTCGTCGCGCTGTCGATCGCGCTGATCGTGGTGGGTTTCGTCTACGTGCTCGTCGACCGGGCGCTCGCGGTGCTCGGTCGGAGACAATGGTCGGGTGACCTGGCCGACTGATCTTCCGGGGGTTGGACTCAGCTCGGCAGCGGCTCTGGACGCTCGAGGCCGGCGTACGGCTCGAGCCTCCGCTCGAACTCGGCACGGTCCTCGCTCGGCAACAAGCCGTTGGCTCCGTACGTGAACGCGATCGAGCTCCCCTGCCAGCCGCTCTCTTCCGCTCCCTCGGATGCTTCCGTGAAGCGGCCGTCGTGATCGAGTGAGAGATCCTTCATCGAGAACATGAGCCACTGTCCGGTCGGCCCCTGCAGCATTCCCGACAGGAACACCATCTCTTCGGGAGTGGATCCCCCGTAGCTCTCGACGACCTCCGCCTCGGTCATGGAGCCGGCCTCATGGTCGAACGAGAGGTCGGAGTAGCCGTGGTTCGCGGCGACGTCGGCGATGACGGCCAGCATCCGCTCCTTCTCCTCCCAGGTCGCGGGCACGGCGGTCGACTGCCGACTCTGCACGTTGAGCACGCGGAGCATGGACGGGCCTCCGTAGTAGTTCTGCGCGGGGAATGAGACCTGCCCCTCGTTCCCCGGCGGCGGCGCCGTCCATTCGAGACCGAACTCGGCCATGATCGCGGCTTCGATCTCGGCCAGGAGTCCTCGTCCGGCCTCCTCACCCTCCTCGAGGGTGGGACCGGCCAGCACGTCTTCGGGGTCGAGTTCGGGGATGCCGGGGTAGTCACGCCAGAACACCTCCCGGTCGCCGTCCTCACCGGACTCGACGGTCACGACGCCGCGGGCGTTGGACGCGAGCATGACGGCGAAGGCCGCGGTGGGCGCACCGACCGCGACGACTCCGGCGCTGATCGCGACGATCGCCAGTGCGCGGCGGGGCGTGAGCGCGGCACGCCGCACCCGCGAGCCCTCGGACAGCGCCGCGCGCAGCGCCCCGAGCACCACCTGCGATCGCGGGATGCCGAGTTCTTCCGCGCCGGCGAGGTCCGCGAGCCATTCCTCGCGTCGCTGCGCGCGGCGTGCTCGGGGCAGCAGAGCTGCGGCGAACCGGACGAGTGTCTCGGAGCCGCTCATCCCGCGCTCCCGAACGCGAGGCGCGGTGTGGGCACGCCGATGGGCCGTCGCGACCTGGCAGCGAGCAGTGCGGCGGCTTCGATGCGCCCCTCATCCGTCAGGCGGTAGTAGCGACGGCGCGGACCGGAATGATCCGACTCCCCCTCCCACTCGCCGATGATCCACCCGAGTTCCTCGAGCCGGGACAGGATCGGATACACCGTGCCGGGAGCGCGCTCCGCACCCTTGGCCAGTGCGAGTCCCCAGACCGGCGCGGCCGATCCGACGAGGACCTGCAGTACGTCGAGGGTCGGCTCGGTGACGCGGGTGAGCTTGGTCATACGGCTTATTCTATATATAAAGAACAAGAAAGCCAGGGGCGGATGCCGATGCGGGGGTCAGCCGAGGGCGATCAGCTGCGCGAGCAACTCGGCACTCAGCGCTCGGTCGCTGTAGACGCGGCGCTCCAGGCCCGAGGTCAGCGGATCATCGGCGGCGGCGGCACCCTCCCAGACGAGCGACAGTCCGGTGCGCTCGAGTGTGCGCCACGAGGCAGCGTTGCGGGTGAGCGCGCGCGCCGTGACCGGGACGTCCGGCTGCGCCACCCTCGCCGCGTCGATCGCGGCCCGGCCGAGCTCTGCGGCGAATCCGTACCCCCATGATGCCGGAGTCAGCCGGAATCCGAGGTTCCACGCCGGCACCTCGGGCTTTCGGATCGCGACGCCGCCGAGCCCGATGACCTCACCCGCGGGAAGCTGCCCCAGCGGCGTCCGCAGTCGCACCGCCCACCAGCCGAGACCCTGCTCGCGCCACGATCGGGCGTAGCCGTCGATCAGACTCTGCGTCTCGGCGAGATCCGCGTCTGCGCCGCCCGGAAGATGCTCCCAGGTCGCCGGATCCGACTGGATGCGGAACAGCGCCTCGACCAGCTCCGGCGGGGCGTCATCGAGTGGCTCGAGGATCAGGCGCTCGGTCAGGGTGTCGGCAGGCATCCCCACACGCTAGCCGGAGGGTCCGACGAAGCCTTGGGCCCGACCGGGATGAGACTCAGAACCCCTCCGCCTCCCGGGGCGTGTACGCGCTCTCGAGCTGCTTCAGCTCGAGATCATCGAGACGGATGCCGACGGCGGCGACCGCATCCTCGATGTGCTCCGCCTTCGTGGCGCCGACGATCGGTGCGGTGACGGCCGACTGCTGTGCGACCCAGGCGAGCGCGATCTGCGCGCGCGAGACTCCGCGTTCGGCGGCGACGCGGGCGACGGCCTCGACGATCTCGCGGTTGGAGTCCTCCTCGCGACGGTACAGGGTCGCGCCGAACTCGTCGGTCGCGGTGCGCGCGGTGGTCTCGTCCCAGTCGCGGGTCACGCGTCCGCGCGCGAGCGGTGACCACGGCAGCACTCCGACTCCGGAGTCGAGGCAGAACGGATGCATCTCACGCTCCTCCTCGCGCTGCAGCAGGTTGTATTGATCCTGCATCGAGACGAACGGTGTCCATCCGTTCTGCACGGCAACATGCTGCGCCTTCGCGAACTGCCACGTCCACATCGACGAGGCTCCGATGTAGCGGGCCTTGCCCGAGCGGACGATGTCGTGGAGGGCTTCCATCGTCTCCTCGACCGGCGTCTCCGGGTCCCAGCGGTGGATCTGGTACAGGTCGACGTAGTCGGTGCCCAGGCGGCGCAGGCTGGCGTCGATCCCGGAGAGGATGTGCGCACGGCTGAGACCGGCCTGATTCGCGCCGGGACCCATGCGGCCGTGGACCTTCGTGGCGATGACGACCTGGTCGCGCTGCGCGAAGTCGGCGAGCGCGCGCCCGACGAACTCCTCGCTCGTGCCGTCGGAGTACACGTCGGCGGTGTCGAACGTGGTGATGCCGGCTTCGAGGGCCTGGCGGATGAGCGGCCTGCTGGTCTCCTCGTCGAGCGACCAGCGGTGCGTGCCGCGGTCGGGCGCGCCGAAGCTCATGCAGCCGAGGACCACGGGCGAGATCCGGAGGCCGGAGTTCCCCAGCCGTACGTTGTCTGTCGTCTCCAGCATCCGTCGTCTCCCTCGTTCGTCGTCGCGATGTCGCGTCGACCCAGCCTCGCACACCCCCGCCGAGCCGCCCCTTTCTGTACGAGCCGCCCCCTTGAGTACGTACACAAAGGGGCGGGTCGCACACAAAGGGGCAGGTCGGCAGAGAGGGCGACTACTCGATCTGCCCGATCGGTTCGCGCTTCTCCGCCTGGAACTGGTCCTCGGCGCGGCCACGCGCCCAGTACGCCGAGATCGACAGGGACTCCCGCGGCACATCGCGCTCTTTCAGGAGCGCCCGCACGGCCTTGATCGTTCCGCGCTCTCCGTGCGCGAAGACCTGCGGATGCCCGTCACCCCAGGGCAGTGCAGCGAGCGCGGCGAGGAGCTCCTCATCGGTCTCCGTCCAGCGGATGCTGACTCCCGCCGGCAGCTCGGGGAGGATGCGGTCCGCGTCGTCGGCGATCGAGAGCAGCACGTGGCCGACAGCGGCGGCATCCATCCGCTCGATGGCGGAGGAGATGGCCGGCAGCGCCGTGTGGTCGCCGACGAGGAGGTGCCAGGGCGCCGCCGGGTCAGGCTGATAGCCGCCACCGGCACCGCTGACCACGAGGGTGTCGCCCGGTCGTGCACCGAGAGCCCACGGGCCGGCGATGCCCTCGTCGCCATGCACGACGAAGTCGATCACGAGACGCCGCTGCGCCGGATCGGCCGAGCGGATCGTGTAGGTGCGGGGCGTCGGCAGCTTTTCCGGGCTCTGCTCGCGCAGCAGCGCCAGATCGTACGGCGGGGTCAGACCGTGTCGCGGGTCGGCGAACAGGATCTTGACGTACTTGTCGGTGGAGTCGTTGTCTCGGAACGCGTCATACCCGTCACCACCCGCCGTGATCCGGATCAGGTCGGGGCTGACCTGTTCCACCTGCTGCACGGTGAGGACCGCCTGTTCGGCTGCCCTGCGCGGCTGTGCGTGCGTCATCGCTTCTCCGGATTCGTCGGCGTCGGGGGTCCTCTCCAGTCTGCCGTCCGAAACGAAGGAGGGGGCCGCCCTAACGCCGCTGCAACTCCCGGAGTGCCTGCGTGACGAGCTCATGATCGTCGTCCGACGGGAGACCCGAGACGGTCGCGACCGCGACGACGCCCACGCCGGTGACGCGCACGGGCACCGCTCCCCCGGCGACGGCGTATTCGGCCGGGTCGAGCCATCCGGGTTCGAACATGTCGCGTCCGCCGGCGGCGATGCGCGCCTCGAGCAGGGCGGTGCTCGTCTCGAAGCGGAAGGCGGTCGCCGCCTTCCGGCGCGCCCAGTCGTCGTTATCGGCCGTCGCGCCCGGCAGCGAGGCGTGGAACAGGATGCCGGATGCCGTCCGCACATCGATCGCGACGGGATGCCCCTCGGCGAGCGCGCGCTCGGCGATGGAGCTGCCGAGCCGCCAGGCGTCGGCGCGGTCGAATCGCGCCAGGTCGAGGGCGGAGTGCTCGGTTTCGAGCCGGGCGAGCCAGGTGTCTTCGGTCACCCTGTCACCCTACTGTCGCCGCCGACACCGGTGAAGGACGGTCACAGCACGTCGTCGATCACCTCGAGCGTGCGGGCCGGATCCTCCAGATGCATGTCGTGATGGATGCCGGCGAGGCGGCGGATCTGCCATCCCTCGCGCTCGAGGGCGGCGGCCATGGTGTCGGGCAGCACGGCAGGTGCGTCGTCGGACAGGACGATGGTCGACGGCACGGCCGGCGGTGCAATGGCGACCGGGTGGAACGCGACCTCACGGAACACGCCCGTCGCCATCTTGGTGTCGAACTGCTGCTGGCTCTTCTTCATCAGTTCCCGGATGCTCGGGTCCAGGGCCGCGCGCTGCGGCGCACTGCTTCGCGCCTGCATCAGGCCCATGAAGCCCAGCGAGAGCGCCGGCACCGCCCAGAACGCCCGACCCGCGAAACCCGTGGTCGGAAGGGTGAGGCCGAAGCCGGGGTCGAGGTAGATCGCATGCTCGGGCTGCAGACGCGCGACGGCCCGCACCAGCACCGCTCCCCCGAGCGAGTGCCCGACCACCGAGTGGAGGCCCTGCGGGAGCGCGTCGACCACGTCGCCGGCGAGCTCCTCGAGGGAGTACGACGGCGCCCGGTCGCTCTCACCGTGTCCGCGGAGGTCGAGGGTCGTCACCGTGAAGCGGCCGGTGGCCAGCATCCGCTCGATCAGCGGCCGCCAGGTCGCGCTGGACGCACCGAGGCCGTGGATGAGTGCGACGTGGTGCTCGCCGGAGCCGGTCGTGCGGGAGTGGAGGCGCATGGGAGTCATTCTCCACGGGATCGCTCGAGGCGGATAGGCAGCGCTCGTAGTCACGCGCAGGTCATCGAAGAGCTGCTTTACGACGTGCACGTCCGCTGAAGCCGCTTCGTCGAGCAGGAGGGCTCCCTCAGAAACGTCGTCCCCGCGAGCGCGTTCAGCAGACAGCGGGTCATTCGTTCCTCTCCGGCTCGGAGTCGCTGTGCTCTCCAGATCGATCGTTGGTGGCGACCTCCTCGGGTTCCTTGTCCGCAGGGTGAACGGTAAGGAGCCAGAGTGGCAGCGTGGCGTTAGCGAAGTCGAAGTCGTGGGGAATCAGTGTGACGAGTGTGCCGGGCTCGACGTCGACGTCGAGAGCGAGCGGTCCCGATGCGTCAGAGGTGTTGTACTCGAACATCCGCGAGTACATCGACGCCAAGGTCCCGAGCAGCTCCTTCCCACCCTGGTGTATCTCGTCCGGGGTGAACTTGTAACGGATCTCGACGAGTTCGCCGTCGACGATCAGAGGGATCTCTTCTTCATTCCACGAGCCGTAGAGCATGAAGAAGTGCAGGATGCGTCGCTCCTGCGGGTCCGTGATGGTCACTCCCCCCGCCAGCAGTTCAACTGACCCAACCTTGAATTGGAAGTTCCGTCTCCCGTCCTCGTCCTTCGGCCCCGGCGTGCTGGACACCCTGGGGTCGTGACGCATGACGAACTCGAGCGGGTACGCGGTGCCGACGTACTTGTCGCCCAAGAGATAGAGCTGGTTTCGGAGGATCGCGTTCTGAATGGTAATGCGCTTCCCACCGCCGGGACCATCCGTGAGGTCGTCGATATCGACCAGCAGCCACGTAGCCATTCGGGGGACGTAAAGGGCAAGGAATACCTCGGCGCCAAAGCGATCCCCGAACTCGCGCATGCGGGCGACTTCCGATTGGGTGAACTTGACCGGCATATCGAGCGAGTCCTCATTGCGAAGGGCGACGTTCTTCACGTCGACGAGCATCCGCTTGCCGGAGCGCAGATGGAGAAAGTAGTCCGGTGCCTTCACGCTGGCATCGGCGTAATAGATCTCTCCGGTGTCCACCATCGTCAGCAGGTCGCACTCGTCGAGTGCCGCGACCAGGGACGCGAAAAGAGCCTGGGCCCGCCACCCTGCCACCGTCGACGGCGTCTTCAAGTTGTCCGTCAAGTTGCTGCGTAGCTCGTCGACAAACGCCTCGATGCGAGCCGGGTCGCCCAGCGCTGACCCGTCCCCGGGATCATCGAGCCTGCGATAAAGGTCAACGCCGTCCATTGCCGCGTTCCGTGGCAGCTTCTTCAACACCATGAGCTGACCCTACGGTCCGCCGTGCGCGTTCAAGGTATCCGAGGCGTAAGCAAGGACGGAGCCAGAGGTTTGAGCAGCCAGCAACGGCGGCGGCCCTTCGGCGCGGCGCAGTCGAGCGGTCGGTACACTCTGAGACGCATCACGCGCTGCCCGGAGGCGATTCTAGCGAGTCGTATCGCGGCCACTAGCGGGCTGCACGGCGCGGAGGGGAATTATGCAGGTCTTCATCAGTTGGTCCGGCGATCAGACGAAGGCGTTGGGTCATGATCTCAAAGAGTTCATTGACACGACTTTCGCTGGGCACGTCGAGTCGTTCTTGTCGGACGCGAACATCGCGCCGGGTGAACGGTTCAATGACGTCATCAATGACAACCTCGAAAGCTCCATCATCGGGATTCTGCTGTTGACCCGCACGAATATGGCGGAGCCGTGGATCCTGTTCGAGGCCGGGGCGCTCGCCGGCAAGACAGGTCGTGGCAGCGTGGTGCCCCTGCTCGTAGACCTCGACCGGGGAGACCTGCGTCCGCCGCTGAGTCAGTTCAACAACGTGTACGGCAGCGTCGAGGCTGACCTCCGTAAGCTCTGCGCGAGGCTCAACAAAGAGCTCGGCGGGAAGATTCATCCGGCGTCCTTCGATCTCCTCTTCGCGCAGGCCTGGCCGAAGCTGGCTGATGCCATCGCGACCGCGCAGACATTGACTCCAAAGGACACCGCACTCCCGGAATCCCGTTCGACGGAAGAGATCCTCAACGAAATTCTCCTCGGCGTGAACGCGCTTGTCCGTGACGGTCGACCGTCATCGGGGCTCGATTCGTGGTCGACACGGGTGACCGCGAAGATGCGCGACAACGGTGATCTCAACCTGGACAAGGGCGACCGCGTCGCGCACAGCGATTTTGGAGACGGAACGGTCGTCGCCGTGACCGGCGAAGGTGCGAAGCGAATCGCACACGTGAAGTTTGACGAAGCCGGCTCCAAGAAGCTGTTGATCAAGGTCGCGCCCATCACCGTCATCAGCCCCGAGATCGAGAGTTAGACGCGCAATGGTACGAGGGTTGCCCGCGGACAGCCTCTACCGCACGGTGGCCGGGCAACTCCGCTGAATCAGACCCCGAGCACAGAAATCGGGGTCATGGCCCCCATAGTGACTACTTCTTGAGCTTGCGCTTGGTCAGCCTCCGGTAGCCCACCGAGGCGGCCTTGCCGGAACACACGCCGCACTGCGTCCACCATGCGGGGCGTGCGCTTCAGCGGGCGAAGACTGCGTCGTCGATTTCGAGTTCGTGCTAGCGGCCCGCGCCGCTTCATATGAGATGCGCACTCGGAGCGGTGAGCGATCCCTGAAACCCGGGTCGATGAGGACTTCCGTCGGACGCGCCGCGACGGGCTGTTATCTGGAGGTTAGGTGGTTAGCCCCGGAGCCACGGCTTGCGCCCCTGTAAAGCGCCCGGATCTTCTACGAAGACCCCGATTCTGCGTTCCACGATGAGTGCCCTCACGCACTTGTGGTCCGAGGCCCTGGCTTGTGGTCACTGAATCGAAGAACGTTGTCTCCGGGTACATTGCGATCCAAGACCGCGTCGCCGTTCGAACTCGTGCGCAACCGACGAAGCATCGCACCTAGTTCGCCACCTTCGCATTCACAATTCAACACGAGGGCCTGCAAGAGCTCCGCTCGGGTCGTCCGCTCGCCAGCAGCCACGGCACGTTCTATCAAAGCATCTAGCCGCTGGTCCAGCGCGAGTGGGATTCGAAAACTCACTTGACGATCCTGACTCAACCGAAGCATTTCGCCTGCGTCGACCGAGTGTCGCTTCTCTGTCATGTCCGACCCCGGCTCTACCTTAGATGTATGTCTGACAGAGGTATATCTAACCTCCTGACAACCATGATGGCTGCTGGGGGCGTCGCACGGCTAGATGCGCGAGACCATCATTTGATTCACGCGGCGCTTCGTCGCTTGCGTGAGACGGCGGATGGAGCAGCTGTTCTGGCCGCGTTCGGAGTATCCGAAAACTGGCAGGCCGATCCGGAGGTGGGCATGCGAGTGCCGGGTGTGACCACCGCCCTGTGGGATGCCGTCCGTGACGGGCGGCTGCGCGTCGAAGACCAAATCACCTCAGCCGACTTTGTCCTCGCTATCGGTGAGACTGCATCGGCGCGGCGCCGTCTCAGCCGCCTTCCGGCCGCTCAAGCCACGGCGATCTACCGGACCGCAACAGACTGGGCTTCCTCTTCGACTAAACGGAAGAACTCGGCCAGCGCAGCATCGTCTCCCACGGCGGTGCGCCGGGCGAACCGCGCGTAACCGCGCCATGTATTGCCCCCGTCTCGGCTCCACGAGGCTGACAGCTGCTGGTAGCCAGCGTTTCGCCCACCGAGATCTGCGGCAGTCACCTTCAGCAGTCGTTGGCGTGCTGCGCGTTCTCTCGGCGGCCAGACACCACACCATTCACCGTCGCCTACCTTCGCCCAATTGACATAGGTCAGCTTGTGAAGGGCGCGGAGCGCTTCATCCGCTGTCTGGAACCGCTTCGCAAGGTCTGCGTGCATCAACTTTCGGACGAAACTGGCTACGGCCGGTCCCACCCACGGCCGAAATGACAGATGCGACGCCCCAATTGCTGGCTTACCCTCGCTCGCCCTGCGGTCGAGGGAGGCGTTGGCGAGAGCGTCGTAGTCGAGCGGCCCGTTCAACATCTCAAACAACGTGAGCCCCGTCGAATACAGGTCAGCACGCTCATCCACCTCGCCGCTGGCGTACTCGGGCGGCCGGTACAGGAGTGTGCCGCCGGCCGCAGCAGCAGTCCCTTTGACAGGGTCTAACGCGGCAGCGCTGCCGAAGTCCCCAACGAAGCCTTCCGTTCGTGGCCCATTGAGCATGATGTTCCCCGGCTTGATGTCGCCGTGCACGTACCTCTTGGTCGCGTGCAGGTACGCCAGCCCTTCGAGGATGCAAGCGGCGATGTCCAGGGCTGCCTTCGCAGCGAACTGGTGTCCATCTTGAAGGGCCGCGTGAATGCTCTCACCCTCGTAGTAGTCCGTCACGAACGTGAGCGCTTTCGTTGTCGCGGGATAATCCGCGTCCCACTGGGCGTCGCGAACCCGGATCAGTCGCTGGTGCTGAAGATCTTCCAACAACTTCGGCTCATTGGTGGCGACCGCGTTGGGCATACCAAGCATGCTGACGGTCTTCTGAACGAACAGCTTTCCGAAAACGGTGTGCCTATACAAGCGGGTGACGCCGGTGTTCCCCTCTTGAATGGTGCGCAAGAAAGAGTATGCCGCGGGCTGAAAGTCTTTGATCCGCGCGCTGTCCCCCAGGATCGCCATTAGCCGCTCGATTTCAGTTCCGCGACAGCGACGAGAGCCGCGAGATCGCGTTTGCCCGTCCAGTGCGGAGCGTGCGCGTCGAGCACTGTGGCGGCAAGGTCACTGAGCTTGCCGTTCTTCGCAAGATCCATGACTGATCGAACCCGGGCGCGAGGAATCCGAGCCGCAGTGATGCCATGCTTATGCGCGGCATACATCATTGCCGCCTCCAAAGAGATCCGTGGCACCAGTTGCGAGTAGCTCGGGGCGTTCCTGCGGCCCGTCTCCGCATCAAGGATCACGACGGCATCAACGCTGAAGCGGTCAAACAGACGCGTCGCATCATCAACGGCAAGGGCGATCTGCTCGTCAAGGGGCGTGTTACTGGCGAGGGCAAAGTTATGTGGTGCGTCGAGGACGTCACCGACATCAGACACGACAGCCAGCCATAGACAACTCGTGGTCCCGTTGACGCCGAGAATAGCCATCGTTCCCCCTTGAACCGAGCCCGACCGTCGACCACGGGTTCAAGAGGAGACTACCGACGCGCCTCGGACCGCGCCACGGTGGCTTGCCGCGAGTCGCCCGCCGACCGCAACGCAAGAGCCGGTCGGAAACTTCTCCGACCGGCTCCTCTGGATTACGAAACAGATTGCCCTGATTTGACGAACAGGGCCCACTTTGCGCGACGGCGGACTCGAGTCCCCCCGGATCATCGAGGGGCCGCACTCGCGTACAGATAAGAATGAGAGAAGGCCGAACCCTCCGGGCCCGGCCTTCTGTCATTGATCCTGTGCGCGAGGGGGGACTCGAGTCTCTCCGGCGCACTTCACCCGCCGCC
The DNA here is from genome assembly GCF_030816505.1 of Microbacterium sp. W4I20. Lineage (NCBI taxonomy): Bacteria > Bacillati > Actinomycetota > Actinomycetes > Micrococcales > Microbacteriaceae > Microbacterium > Microbacterium sp. W4I20. The sequence continues at coordinate 2,544,339 of NZ_JAUSYB010000001.1, forward strand.
TCGTTCCCGACATCGGCGAACGCGGGAGCATCGGGCGGCGCGCGGAGCCTCCGCGCCGGTGGGGTCCTGATTATCGAGGGGCCAACCTCGCGCCTATAACGAAGAAGAGCCAGACCCTCTGGGCCTGGCTCTTCTTCGTTCTGTGCGCGAGGGGGGACTCGAGTCCCTCCGGCGCACTCCACCCGCCGCCTCGATATCGACCTCGGCGAACGCAGGAGCATCAGGCGGCGCGCGGAGCCTCCGCGCCGGTGGGGCCCCGATCATCGAGGGGCCTCACTCGTGCCCAGATAGGAATGACAGAAGGCCGAACCCTCCGGGCCCGGCCTTCTGTCATTCGTTCTGTGCGCGAGGGGGGACTCGAACCCCCACATCCTTTCGAATACTGGCACCTGAAGCCAGCGCGTCTACCATTCCGCCACTCGCGCGAGTGGTCTCGCTCCGAAGAACTCAACTTCCCGAGGATATCACGCGATTTCGGGCGTCTCGCACATGCGAAACTCGTCTTCGGCGGCGTTCCCCCAGGTCACCTGGCTACGATGTCCGTACCGGTCGGCATGCCAGAGGAGCCCAGTGGGACTACTTGACAGCTTTGAGAAGGGTCTCGAGCGCGCTGTGAGCAGCGCGTTCGCGAAGACCTTCCGCAGCGGCATCCAGCCGGTGGAGATCGCTTCGGCGGTCCGTCGTGAAGCCGACACGAAAGCGGCGGTCGTCAGCCGCGATCGCATCATCACGCCCAACAGCTATGTCGTGCGTCTCAGCGCCGACGACGCGGAGCGGATGCGCGGCCTCGGCAGCGCACTGACCGACGAGCTGCACGCTCTCCTCACGAAGCACGCCAAGTCGCAGGGCTACAGCTTCTCCGGCCCGCTCTCGATCACCCTCGAAGCCGACGAGAAGGTCCCGACCGGCACCGTGCGCGTCAGCTCCGGCACGGTCGAGGGTCGCGTCAACTGGCAGGCCGTGATCGACGTCGACGGACGCCGCCACTCGCTCTCCCGCGCCCGCACCGTGATCGGCCGGGGAACGGATGCCGACATCACGATCGCCGACGCCGGATCGAGCCGCAAGCACGCCGAGGTGCTGTGGGACGGCGAGCGCGCCATGATGCGCGACCTGGGCTCCACCAACGGCACGAAGGTCAACGGTCAGAAGCTCCGCGAAGCCGCGCTCCCCACCGACACCACGATCACGATCGGCCGCACCGATCTGGTGTTCCGGATCGTTCCGGTCGCCGCCGCCCCGTCGCGGCCTACCGACGACTCCACCCGCGCGTTCGGAGGCATCGGATGACCCTTCGACAAGCTCAGGGACCCAGCTGGGAGAGCATCCGATGAGCACTCCCAGTGAACTGATCCTCCTGCTGCTGCGCGTCGGCTTCCTGATCGTGCTGTGGTTCTTCGTGTTCGGCGTCGTGTACTCGCTGCGCGCCGATCTCTTCGGTGTGAAGGTGCGCAAGCTCCCCGCCGAGGCGACCGCCGGCGCGGCATCCGCCCCGGCCGCACCTGCGAAACCGGCCGCCGCGAAGCCGGCATCCTCCCGCCCCTCGACTGGCCCCGCGACGGTCGCCACGGCCAAGCGCCTCGTGATCACCTCGGGCCCCAAGGCGGGACTCGAACTCCCTCTCGGCGCGGACTCGCTCACCATCGGCCGCTCCAGCGAGTCGGCGCTCGTCATCCGCGACGACTACACCTCCAGCCACCATGCCCGCCTGATGCTGCGCGGCGACAGCTGGGCCATCCAGGACCTCGACTCCACGAACGGCACCTTCGTCGCCGGCCAGCGGGTCCAGGGCGCACCGGTCAACCTCTCGCTCGGCACCCCGATCAAGGTGGGCGCCACGACCTTCGAGCTGCGAGCCTGACCCCGGCATGGTCTTCGAAGGCTCGAGCGTCGCGATCTCCCACACCGGGAAGGTCCGCTCCAACAACCAGGACTCCGGATACTCCGGAGCGAACCTGTTCGTCGTCGCCGACGGCATGGGCGGCCACGCGGGCGGCGACGTCGCCTCGAGTATCGCGATCCACCGCCTCGAGCCCCTCGACCAGGCCTACCGGTCCACCGAAGACGCCCAGGCCTCGCTGCAGGCGGCGGTGACGACGGCGGCCGGAGACCTCATCCGCGCCGCGAAGGATCGCCCCGAACTCGCCGGCCTCGGCACCACGGTCAGTGCGATCATCATGGTCGACGAGTACGCCGTCATCGGCCACATCGGCGACTCGCGCATCTACCTCTACCGCGACGACGCCGTCACCCAGATCACGGCCGACCACACCTTCGTGCAGCGTCTCGTCGATTCGGGCCGCATCACCCCCGAAGAGGCGCGGTACCACCCCCGCCGTTCGGTGCTCATGCGCGTGCTCAGCGACATGGATTCCGATCCCGAGCTCGACATGTTCGTCATGCACACGCAGCCCGGCGACCGCTGGCTGCTCTGCTCCGACGGACTCTCCGGGGTCGTCGACGAGACCCAGATCCTCAAGGCCATGCAGCTCGGGCTCGCTCCCGGTCGCACCGCCGACATCCTCCTCAAGCGCGCCCTCGACGGCGGCGCCCCCGACAACGTCACCATCGTGCTGGTCGACGTCGGCGGTCAGCATCCCGTGCATTCCGGCACGCCGACCGTCGTCGGGTCGGCCTCGAACCCGTCGGGTGTCTACGTGCCCCCGGTGCGCACCACCCGCGGCAACTGGCTCCACCCGGTGCGCCAGGCGGCCAACGAGCCGAGCCACTTCGAGCCCGCGCCGGAGTACCTCGAGGAGCTCATCGAAGAGGATCGCCGCCGCGCCAAGCGCCGCCGCCTCGGCTGGATCGCCGGGGTTCTCGTCGTGATCGCGATGCTGGCCTTCGCGGCCTTCGCGGCATACAGCTGGACGCAGACCCGCTACTTCATCGGCGCCGACGACGACAGCGTCGTGATCTTCCAGGGCGTGCAGCAGAACATCGGTCCGATCGTGCTGTCCTCCCCCATCGAAGACACCGACATCCTCCTCGCGGACCTCCCGCCGTATCAGCGGGCATCCGTCGAACGCTCGATCTCGGCGCGTTCCCTCGCCGACGCGATGGCGATCGTCGACCGCCTCCGCACGGGCGCCGAGGCGAACGTCATCGAGCAGACGCCGCTCCCCACCCCGGCGCCGAGCCCCAGCGAGACCCCCGCCGGAGGTGACGGATGAGCACCGACGTCACTGCCGACACCAGCGTCATCAAGGCGCTCAAGCGCATCCGGATGCCGCAGACGCAGCGCAACCGGGAGTTCTGGCTGCTGCTCTTCGCCTGCGCGATCAGCGGCGCCTCGCTCACGCTCGTGCAGCTCGGCGCGCTCGGCGTGATCGACCCGGTCGTCCTGGCCATCGGCGGCGGGCTCGCAGTCCTCGCCTTCGCTGTGCACTTCGTGCTGCGCGCGGTGGCATCCGACGCCGATCCGTTCGTCCTCCCGATCGCGACCCTGCTCACCGGGGTCGGCATCGCGATGATCTACCGCATCGACATCGCCAAAGCCAACACCGGCTGGGACGCGTACTCCACCAAGCAGCTCGCATGGACGGCGATCTCCCTCGCCGGCGCCATCGCCGTGGTCATCCTGCTGCGCAACTATCGGATCCTGTTCCGGTACACCTACATCTTCGGCCTCGCCGGCATCCTGCTGCTCCTCCTCCCCTTCGTGCCGGGCCTGCGCATCGACGACGCGAACGCCGCGGTCTGGGTCTCGCTCGGCGGAGCGTTCGCCTTTCAGCCCGGTGAGATCGCGAAGATCTGCCTCGCGATCTTCTTCGCCGGCTACCTGGTGCGCACGCGCGAGAGCCTCACCTCGGTCGGAAAGCGGATCATGGGCATCACTTGGCCGCGCATGCGCGAGCTCGGACCCGTGCTCGTCGTCTGGGTCATCTCGCTCGGCATCATCGTCTTCCAGCGCGACCTCGGCACCGGAACCCTCATCTTCGGCATGTTCGTCGCGATGCTCTACGTCGCCACCGGCAAGACGAGCTGGGTGGTCATCGGCCTGACCCTGGTGCTCGCCGGAGTCGCGCTCGCAACCCAGATCCTCAGCTACGTGCGCGGCCGCTTCATCAATTGGCTGTTCCTCTTCGATGCGAACCAGGTCGACCCCGACGTCGCCGGCTACCAGCCCATGCAGGGTCTGTTCGGCCTCGCTCGCGGGGGTCTCATCGGCACCGGCTGGGGTCAGGGACGTCCCGAGATCACGCCGCTCGCGCACAGCGACTACATCATCACCAGCCTCGGCGAAGAGCTCGGCCTGATCGGACTGTTCGCGATCCTGTGCCTCTACATGGTGTTCGTCAGCCGCGGCATGCGCATCGGCCTCGCGGGTCAGGACGACTTCGGCAAGCTGCTCGCGACCGGCCTCTCGTTCACGATCGCTCTGCAGGTGTTCATCATGGTCGGCGGCGTCACCCGCATCATCCCCCTGACCGGTCTCACGACACCGTTCCTCGCGGCCGGCGGCTCGTCGCTCGTCGCCAACTGGCTCATCGTGGCGCTGCTGCTGCGCATCTCCGACGGCGTCCGCCGCCAGCCGAGGGTGGTGATCGGCTGATATGACGAAGGAACTCCGTCGCCTCAGCATCGTGATGCTGTTCATGTTCATCGCCCTGTTCGCCGCGACCAGCTGGATCCAGGTCGTCGAGGCCGACAGCCTCGCCCAGAACAGCCACAACAAGCGCACGCGCCTCGACAGCTACGAGATCCAGCGCGGCTCGATCATCGTCGACGGCAACGCCAACGCCACCTCGGTGCCCAGCGACGACACCTACAAGTTCCAGCGCGTCTACGAGGATGCGCCGATGTGGGAGCCGGTGACCGGCTACTTCAACGCGGCGCTGAACTCGCAGACCGGCATCGAGCAGGCGATGAACGCCGATCTCTCCGGCACCGGTTCGAACGCGTTCCTCGCCGAGGTCGAGCGCATCCTCTCCGGACAGCCGCAGCGCGGGTTCAGCGTCGAGCTGTCTCTGAACGCTGCGGCGCAGAAGGCGGCCTATGAGGCGCTCGGCGAACTCAAGGGCGCCGTCGTCGCGATCGACCCGAAGACGGGGCGGATCCTCGCGATGGTCTCCACCCCCGGATTCGACACGAACCTGCTCGCCACCCACGACGCGGATGCCGCGAACTCCGTCTACGACGAGCTCCTCGCCGACCCGGACAAGCCGCTGTCGAACCGCGCGATCGCGGGCGACCTGAACCCTCCCGGCTCCACGTTCAAGATCGTCGTCGCTGCCGCCGCCTTCGCGAGCGGTGACTGGACTCCGCAGTCGACGCTGCCGAACCCGGCCCGCTACAAGCTTCCGGGCTCTGAGAACCAGGTCTCCAACGCCTCGGGCACGACCTGCGGGTCAGGGTCCACTGTGACGATCGCCGACGCGGTCCGACTGAGCTGCAACATTCCGATGGCCGAACTGGCCGTCGAACTGGGCGACGAGGCGATCCGCGAGATGGCGGAGAAGTTCGGCTTCAACAAGAGCTTCTCCCTCCCGCTCGAGTCGACGCCGTCGAGCTACCCCGAGGCACTCAACGACCCGCAGACCGCTCTCTCCGGCTTCGGCCAGGGCCAGGTCACCGCGACCCCGCTGCAGATGGCCATGGTGGCAGCCGGCATCGCCAACGACGGCGTCGTGATGAACCCTCAGATGGTGGATGCCGTGATCGGCAACGACCTGTCGGTGGTCCGCGCGTTCGAGGACAGCGAGTTCGGTCGTGCGATGGAACCGGACGTGGCCGACGAGGTCACCGCAGCCATGGTCGCCAGCGTCTCATCCGGCGCAGCGCAGGGTGCAAGAATAGACGGGATCGACGTGGCGGGTAAGACCGGGACGGCAGAGAACGAGAACAGGCCGCACACGCTGTGGTTCACCGGTTTCGCACCGGCGAACGACCCCGCGGTCGCAGTAGCGGTCGTCGTCGAAGACGGCGGCGGACAGGGGCAGTCCGGAAGCGGCGACACCATCGCCTCTCCGATTGCGAAGAAGGTCATAGAGGCGGTGCTGGGCAGATGAGACCGACGCAGGGTGTGTCGTTCGGTGGTCGCTACGAGCTGTTGTCGCGGATTGCGATCGGCGGCATGGGCGAGGTGTGGGAGGCGACGGATCACGTCATCGGACGTACCGTCGCCATCAAGATCCTCAAGGACGAGTACATGGGGGACCCCGGGTTCCTCGAGCGATTCCGAGCCGAGGCTCGGCATGCCGCGCTCGTCAACCACGAGGGCATCGCCAGTGTCTTCGACTACGGCGAGGAGAACGGCAGCGCCTTCCTCGTCATGGAGCTCGTCCCCGGCGAGGCTCTGTCGACCGTGCTCGAGCGCGACGGCGCGCTGAGCGCCGACAAGACGCTCGACATCGTCGCGCAGACGGCGTCCGCCCTGCAGGCCGCCCACGCGGCGGGTCTCGTGCACCGCGACATCAAGCCGGGAAACCTGCTGATCACGCCCGACGGCCGGGTCAAGATCACCGACTTCGGCATCGCCCGCATCGCGGATCAGGTGCCGCTGACCGCGACCGGCCAGGTGATGGGCACCGTGCAGTACCTGTCGCCCGAGCAGGCGTCCGGCCACCCGGCATCCCCCGCGACCGACACCTACTCGCTCGGCATCGTCGCGTACGAGTGCCTGGCGGGCAAGCGCCCGTTCACCGGCGAATCGCAGGTCGCGATCGCGATGGCGCAGATCAACGAGCAGCCTCCGCCGCTGCCGCCGACCGTGCCGATCCCGGTGCAGAACCTCGTCATGGCGATGATCGCCAAGAAGCCGTCGGATCGTCCGTCGTCGTCGGCGACGGTCGCGCGCGCCGCGCAGGCCCTGCGTCGCGGCGACCTGAACTCGGCCGCGATCGCTGTTCCCGCCATCGCGACCGGCGGCATCGCCGGTGATGACGACGCGACGCGGATGCTGTCGGCCACCGGAGACGACGGCGCCACGCGCATCCTTCCCACCACGGCGCAGCTTCCCACCGAGGGTGCCGCGGAGGAGAAGGAGAAGAAGAAGCGCAGCCCATGGACCTGGCCGCTGATCGCGCTGATCGCCCTCCTGGTGATCGTGCTCGTCCCGACGGTGTGGGCACTGACGAACCAGGGCGACGGCAAGGACGCCGACCCCTCGAAGGCGCCGCCCACCAGTGCGTCCTCGACGCCGAGCAGCTCGCCGACGCCGTCCGACACCCCCGAGGAGACCCGCGTCGACGTGACGACGCTCAACCTCAAGGGCATGGACTGCAACACCGCGACCGCCACCCTGAAGGATGCCGGATTCACGAGCATCACGTGCGTGGACGGCGACCCGGCTCCCACTGACGCCGAAGTGGGCCAGGTGTACAACTTCGCGCCCTCCGGCAACGTCGAGACGGCCACGCCGATCCAGCTCACCGTGTACGCGGCCCGCGCGGCGCTGCCGACTCCGACCGACACCCCGACGATCACCGGTGACCCCGCCGCCGGCAGCACCGTCACGATCGCGTGGGGCGCCGGATTCACCTGCCCGAGCGGCACGACGCTCTCCGGCTACGTGGTGTCTCTGCAGAACGGCACGTTCGTGTCGGGCGGGCCGAACTTCCAGCCCACCCAGCGCAACACGCAGATCCAGATCGCGAACGCCGAAGGCCAGCAGCTCATCGTCACCTACCAGGGCACCTGCTCGGGTGGCGATCAGCGCACGTCGAACGCGTCTCCCCCGCTCTCGATCGCGATCACCGCGCCGGCGGACCCCGGCGAGGGTGACGGCGGCGGGGAGACCGACGGGTAGCCTTGATCCAGCTCAGTCACTGTCGTTGCAAGGGGGGTTAGTCCGTGTCCACAGAGCCACGCGTTCTCGCGGGTCGTTACCGCGTCGACGAGCTCATCGGGCACGGCGGCATGGCGAAGGTGTACCGCGGGCATGACTTGACGCTCGGCCGTGAGGTCGCGATCAAGATCCTCGATCCCGACCTGGCCCGCGACACGGCGTTCCGCACCCGGTTCCGGCTCGAGGCGCAGGCCGCCTCGCGCATGTCGCATCCGTCGATCGTCCGCGTCTTCGACGCCGGCGATCCGTCCGCACCCTCCGCAGGAGGAGTCGCGTCCGACACGGAGCCACCGTACATCGTGATGGAGCTCATCAGAGGCACCCTTCTGAAGGACATCATCGCCCGGGGCCCCGTGCCCGTGGAAGATGCGGTGCGCTACGTCGACGGCATCCTCGAGGCGCTCGACTACTCGCATCGGGCGGGCGTCGTGCACCGCGACATCAAGCCGGGCAACGTCATGGTCACCGACAAGGGCCAGGTCAAGGTGATGGACTTCGGCATCGCCCGCGCGGTGTCCGACTCCTCCTCCACCGTGGCCGAGACGACGCAGATCATCGGCACCGCCGCGTACTTCTCGCCGGAGCAGGCCAAGGGCGAACCCGTCGATGCGCGTGCCGACCTCTACTCCACAGGCGTCGTGCTCTACGAGCTGCTCACGGGGCGTCAGCCGTTCCGTGGGGAGTCTCCGGTCGCCGTCGCCTACCAGCACGTCAGCGAGACACCGGTCGCGCCGACCGAGGTGAACGAAGACGCCCCGGGCGCGCTCGACCCGATCGTGCTGCGGGCTCTCGCGAAGGATCCCTATCAGCGGTTCCCGGATGCCGCGCACTTCCGGGCCGCGCTCGACTCGGCTCTCACGGGCGCCGCGCCGACCCGCAAGCAGGTCGGCGCGCTGACCAGTGAGCTCTACGGGCCCAGCCCGCGGCAGGCGCAGGAGACGGCGCGGTCACTGCGCCAGCTCAGCACCGACACCACGATGTCCCGCACGCAGTCCGGCCCGCCGGTCGCATGGATCTGGGCCGGTGTCGCTCTGCTCGCCGTGCTGCTCGCCTCGGTCCTGTTCTGGGTGTACACGATCAGCCTCCAGCCGTCCGAGGTGCCCAGCACGTCTCGCACCATCCCCGATCTCGTGAACGTCTCGGCCGAGCGCGCCCAGGACGAACTCGCCGAGCTCGACCTGACCGCCACGCTCATCGTCGAGGCGAGCTCCGACATCGCCGACGGCAACGTGATCCGCACGGATCCCGGAGTCGGTGTGGCGGTCGAGGAGGGCGACGCGGTCACCGTGTACGTCTCCTCGGGTGCGGAGACGGTGACCGTCCCGAAGCTCGAAGGCATGTCGCTCGTCAACGCCAAGAAGGCGCTGGCGGATGCCGGACTCGAACTCGGTACCGTCATCGAGCGCAACGACAAGGAACTCGCGGCCGACACCGTGATCTCGGCGAGCGAGAAAGCCGACGACGAAGTGGCCCCGAAGACCGTGATCAATCTGGTCGTCGCGAGCGGGAAGGTGACGCTCACCGATCTCTCCGGCTGGACGGTGGATGCCGCGACCACGAACCTCACCGATCTCGGCCTCACGGCGAGCCCGGAGGAGCAGGCGGACTGCCCGGCCACCGATCCGCCGACAGTCGACTCGATGTCGGTCGCACCCGGCGATGTGGCGATCGGCTCGACCGTCGGGCTGAGGTTCTGCACCGGGGAGTAGATCCCAGGCCCGCCCCACCTGCCGCCTGTCAGCGGGAGAGCGGATGCAACCGCTCGGAGAGCACGACCGCATCGGTGTCGCCGCAGAGCTCGAGCCAGTTCGCCAGCAGTCGGTAGCCGCCCTCGGTGAGCACGCTCTCGGGGTGGAACTGCACCCCGAGTATCGGCAGGTCACGGTGCGCCAGCGCCATGACCGTCCCGGTGCCGGTCCACGCGGTCACCGTGACGTCGGCGGGAAGAGCGGATGCCGGCAGCGCGAGCGAGTGGTACCGCCCGGCTTCGAACGGCGAGGGGATGCCGGCGAACAGCGCCGAGCCGTCGTGGGTCACCGCCGAGACCATGCCGTGCATGAGCTCCGGGGCTTCACCGACGGGTGTGCCGAACGCCTCGCCGATCGCCTGATGCCCGAGGCACACCCCGAGCAGCGGGATGCGCAGCCGGGCGGCCACGCGAACCGCGTCGAGCGATGCGCCCGCTTCACCGGGCGTGCCGGGACCCGGGGAAAGCAGCACCGCGTCGTAGTCAGGGAGAAGACGCTCCAGCTCGGCGGCATCCGTCGTGTCCGACTCGATCATGGTGGTCTCGGCGCCGAGCTCGCGCAGGTAGCCGACCAGGGTGTGCACGAAGCTGTCGTGGTTGTCGACCACGAGAACTCGCGTCATTCGACGTCGACTTCGCCCGGCGTGATGATCGGGCTGACCCAGGGGAAGACGTACCAGAACAGTCCGTAGAGCACGGCGGCGATGACCACGAGCACGATGAGCAGGCGCAGCCACCAGGGGCCGGGCAGCAGGCGCCAGATTGCGGCGTACATCAGACTTCTCTCTCGTCGGTGCGCATGACTACACGGAGGGTGCGGCCGGGGGCGGCGGCGGATCAGTCAGCGCGGCGGGCGGTCCCTCCGCGCGCGGCTGGAAGCTCTCGAACACGCCGTAGGCGACGATGCGCTCGGCGAGCGAGTACAGCGGCGAGCAGGCCGTCAGGGTGATGTACCGCTCTCCGGTCTGCTGCTCGGGCATCTGCGGCACGTCGGCGAGCACGTCGGTCTGCGAGGGCTTGACGTACTCGAGCGTCCGGAAGCGATAGGTGAACCACCCGTCGGGCGTCTCCACGACGATCGCGTCGTTCAGCTGGAGCTTGTCGAGCTGGTTGAAGGGCTTGCCCCAGGTCGTGCGGTGGCCGGCCATCGAGAAGTTGCCGACCTCGCCGGGCATCTTCGAGTCGGTGTAGACGCCGATGCCCTTCTGATCGAGGGTCCGGGCGCGGCTCGTGCCGCCGTAGATGCCGTAGTTGTAGCCGGCACCGAAGCGGGGGATGTGCATCTGTCCCAGTTGCTCCGCGTCGGCGGGCACCTTCGGGATGACGGGCTCGTAGTAGGTCGCGCCGTCGTCGGCCTCCACCAGCGGCGGCGGTTCCGGCGCAGGCCCTCTTGCCCACTCCTCGGAGATCGCCGCGCCTTCATCGTTCTTCTGTGCGCTGATGATGATGTCGCCGATCCACATCTGCCACGCCACGAACAGCAGCACGAGCACGCCGGCGGTGAGGAGCAGTTCGCCGAGCACGCTCGCGAAGGTCGCGCGGGATCGCGGACGCTCGCGTCGGGGACGACGCCCCCCAGGCGCGACGGATGCAGTCATGGCGTGATCCTATCGCTCGCAGCTGGTCGCTGGACGAAGGTATGGGTGCGCAGAGGCCTCATGGGTAGAATGTCGGAATGGCCCGTGAGCGTAGAACCGAAGAACCCGTCGTCGAGCGCGCCGAAGGCGACGCCGCTCCCAACGCCGTATGGTTCAAGCCCGTGATGATCGGCTTCATGCTGCTCGGTCTCGCGTGGATCCTGGTCTTCTACATCTCCGGCATGCAGTTCCCGATCCCGGGACTCGACAACTGGAACCTGGCCATCGGCCTCGGCATCGCCCTGATCGGCTTCCTGATGACCACGCGCTGGCGCTGACCCAGCTCCGCTTCTTTGAAGGCCCCTCGCTCAGCGGGGGGCCTTTCTTCTTGCCCACACGGGGTCGGATGCCGGTCGTCGCAAAGTTATCCACAGGTTTGTGCACAGCCTGGGGAGAATTACACCGGTGTTATTCACAGGGGTCGAAAACCCTGTTAACAAGTGGCGATCAGGCCAAAATGATGAGCGGTGGCACGAAGGCGACGAGGATGAGCAGCGCGACGGTGACGACCGCGAGCAGGACGATCTGCCAGACACGTTGCTCGCGCCGCTTCGTGCGCGTGAAGATGAAGGCGATCAGCGCGCCGATGACCGCGCCCCCGAGGTGGGCCTGCCAGGCGATGTTCCGCAGGAAGAACCCCAGGGCGAAGTTGACGCCGAGGATCACGAGCAGCCCCGTGACGTTCGCGCCGATGTGCCGTCCGACGATGAGGAGCGCGGCCATCAAGCCGAAGATCGCTCCGGATGCCCCCACCGTCGAGGTCTCGGGCGCGATGACGGCGACCGCGACGGAACCACCCAGTCCGCTGATCAGGTACAGCGCGATGAAACGCGCGCGACCGAGCAGGGGTTCGAGGTTCTGCCCCAGCATCCACAGGGCGAGCATGTTCAGCGCCAGGTGGAAGAAGCCGCCGTGCACGAACATCGCGGTGAGCAGACGCCACGGTTCGAACGGGAGGAGCGAGAGGTCGGGATAGAGGTAGGCGGCGTTGAAGGCAAGCGCCTGCCTGATGGGACCGTCGAGTCCGGGGATGAGCTGCACCAGGCCGATGAACGAGGTCACCGCAAGCAGCACATAGGTGACGATGGGCTTGCCGCCGCGGGTCATCGCCATGGCGGCGCCGGAGCTCCGGCCTCCCCATCGACGCTCCGCCTTCTTCTGCGCGGGGGTGCGGTTCTTGCGCTCGGCCTTCATGCACTCGGGGCAGATCACCCCGACGGGTGCGGGCGTCTGGCACTCTCCGCAGATCGTGCGCAGACACCGCTGGCAGAGCACGAAGCTCTGCCGATCCGGATGCCGGTAGCAGAAGTTGTCGCGGTTGTCCGCGAACTCAGGCGTCGTCATCCGGATCGGCCGCAGCTGTCGTCAGGCCGCGACGATGTCGATCGACTGCAGCACGACCGGCTCGACCGGACGGTCGCCCGCAGCGGTCGGGACGGCGGCGATCGCGTCGACGACGGCGCGAGAGGCGTCGTCCGCGACCTCGCCGAAGATCGTGTGCTTGCCCTGAAGCCACGGCGTCGGGTCAGTGGTGATGAAGAACTGCGAGCCGTTGGTGCCCTCGGGCTTGCCGGTGATGGCGTTGCGACGGAGGCCGGCGTTCGCCATCGCGAGGATGTACGGCTTGTTGAAGTCGAGCTCCATGTTGATCTCGTCGTCGAAGTTGTAGCCGGGGCCTCCGACGCCCTGTCCGAGCGGGTCGCCGCCCTGGATCATGAAGTTCGGGATGATGCGGTGGAAGATGACGTCCTTGTACAGCGCGCCCTCGCCCGGCTTGCCGGTGGCGGGGTGCGTCCACTCCTGGGTGCCGTCGGCGAGGCCGACGAAGTTCTTGACCGTCTTCGGGGCGTGGTCGCCGAAGAGGTTGATGACGATGTCACCGTGGTTGGTGTGCAGGGTTGCGACGTGGGAAGCGTGGGCCATGCCTCCATTCTCTCAGAGCTTCCGGGGAGTTCGCCCGTCGTGACCGCCGCGAGAGGGCGGCAGGCACCGTACATCGCGTGTCGGAAGTTTGCAAGGGTTCGTGATTTCCCGACCCCCGCCCAGCCTCTTCTGGCAAGATGGGGAACCCGCACTGCAATGGACAGGAGAACATCGTGAGCCTCAGCCGCAAGCGGAAGAAGCAACTGCGTCGTCTGCAGAAGGACGCCACCCAGCTCTGGGAGTCGCAGCAGGAAGTCGTCGGCCACGCCGCCGATGTCGCTCGCGAGGCCAGCCGTCAGCTCGGTGACCTCGGTCGCGAGCAGGTGCTCCCTGTCGTTCAGGACACGTACAACCGTCGTCTCGCCCCGGTCGTCGACCGCGGTGTGAGGATCGGTCGCCACGTCGTCGACGACAAGGTCGTCCCCATCGTCGGTGGTGTCGTGGGCAGTGCCCTCACCGCCTGGGACTTCGCGAACGCCAAGCGTCACGGCACCGCGGTCCCCGCGCCCCGTGGTGCGTTCGGCAAGAAGCAGAAGTCCGGACCGGGCCTCGGTTCCGTCGTCGCGATCATCCTCGGCGCCGCCGCCGCGGTCGGCGTGCTCTACGCCGCGTGGCAGGCGCTCCGCGCTGACGACGAGCTCTGGGTTGCAGACGACCCGCTCTCTGCTCCCGACGCGTGACCGCATCTGATCTCCCCTCCGTCGCCCCTGGTGCCGGAGGGGATCAGCATGTCCGGGTGCGGGAGGCCGCCGCAGCGCGCGGCCTGACCATCGACATCCAGCAGCGACCTGCGGCGAACAGTCTGTTCGAGGCGGCCGAGCTGCTCGGCATCCCCCCATCGAGCATCGTGAAGACGCTCGTCGTGAAGCGGTCCGATGACACTTATCTGTTCGCCCTCATCCCGGGTGGCCGGTCGATCTCGTGGCCGAAGCTTCGCACCCTGGTGGGCGTGAACAAGCTACGCCTGCCGGAACCCGAGCTGGCACTCGCCGCCACCGGGTACGAACGCGGCACCATCGTGCCGATCGGCAGCACCACCGACTGGCCGATCTACGCCGATGAGTCGATCGTGGGTCAGCGCATCGCGATGGGTGCGGGGGCGCACGGCTTCAGTCTGTTCGTCGAGGCCGACGACCTGATCGCGGCATACGGCGCGACAGTCGCCGACATCTCCGTCCCCGAGCAGCCGCGCGCCTGACGCAACCCGGGGTCGCTGAGCTTGACGAAGCGTCAGGCGAGGCCGGCCATGCGGATCGCGATGTCGACGAGCTTGACTCGCTGCAGATCGGCCACCGCCTTCAGGGGGAACCACTCCGCCATGTCGGTGGAACCCTCGGTCTCGAAGCGCAGCTTGCCGCCGGTGACCTCGGCGCGGTAGAGGATGCGCAGCGTGTGCAGCGGAACGGCGGCCTTCTGCACGCGCCGCCCGGCGGGAATCACCCGGGAGTGGATGCCGAGGAGCTCGCCGACCTTGACCGTGTAGCCGGTCTCTTCGCGGAGCTCGCGCCGCACGGCATCCTCCGGGTCCTCGCCGGGCTCCAGCCCGCCGCCCGGCATGGTCCAGGCCACGCGCCGCCCCTCGGTCCAGCGCGCGAGCAGCAGCCGCCCGCCGTCATCGGTGACGACTGCGTATGCCGCGACACGCAGATCCATGCGACTCACACTATCCGCAGCGCGGCATCCTGCTGTTCGTCGATCACACCAGTCGCGTGCCGCCGAGGTGGGTCTCGCGCACAATGGTCTCTCCGATTCCGCTCGGTGGCAGGCACTGGACGGCGTCTCGCCGGAGCGGGATCATGGGCAGATGGTCTTCGAAGTCGTCGACGGTCCCCGTATCGAGCGCCGAAGCTCGGTGCCGACCGTCGGCATCCGTCTGGTCACTCCGTTCCGCGGCATGCTCGCAACTCGCGATCGCCTCCTCGCCGAGCTCTTCTCGTGGCTGGACGACCGCGGTGTGCAGGCCGAAGGCCCGTTCTACCTGCGGCTGCATGTGGTCGACATGGCGGCCGACATGGACATCGAGGTCGGCGTGGCCGGCGTGGTCGCAGAGGGCGCCGGGCGAGTGACGGCCGGGACGATGCCGGCCGGCGAGTACGCGATCCTCGCCTATCGCGGCAGCTCGCTGCAGGCGAATCGGATGCTGCTCGGCTGGGTCGACGACTCGGAGCGGAGCTTCGACGCCAACCCGGCATCCGGTGCCTGGGCCGGCCGGTACGAGATCCTCCGCACCGACCCACGCGTCGAGCGGCGCAAGACCGCGTGGACGACGGAGCTGGCGTTCCTCCTCGCGGCATACGGATGATCGGTCAGGAATCGAGAAGCCGGCGCGGTGACGCCTCCCTACGCTGAAGAACAGCATCCGGACACGAACGAGAGGAACGGTCATGGCTGAGGACACGAAGAACTTCACCGCCGAAGAGCGCGAGGCCATGCAGGCCGCAGCGAAGGAAGCGAAGGCGAAGCGCTCGCGGGCGAAGAAGACGCCGGAGGAGCAGCGCGCCGCCGGTGAGGCCGACCTGATGGAGGCGATCGCGAAGCTGCCTGACGAGAACGACAAGAAGCTGGCCACGAGCCTGCACGAGCTGGTCATGGAGGTCGCCCCCGACCTCATGCCGCGCACCTATTACGGCATGCCGGGCTGGGGCAAGGACGGCAAGGTCCTGTGCTTCTTCCAGCCGGCGAGCAAGTTCAAGGTGCGCTACGGCACCTTCGGCTTCGAGCCGATCTCGAACCTCGACGACGGCACCATGTGGCCGACCGCCTACGCGGTGCTGGAACTGACATCTGCGAACAGGAAGCTCCTCTCGGAGCGGATTCGTCTCGCGATCAGCTGACCGGAGGGGGTCCGGCTGGAAGGGCGGAGACAGCGTCGGAATCGCGCAGTAGCGTGGACGCCGTGAGCATCCTGCCGTTCCCCTCTGCCGTGTACGCCGCCCGCCTCGAACACGCTGTCGCCCTGGCGACGGATGCCGGTCTCGACGCGATCATCGTCGGTCCCGGCCCGGATCTGCAGTACCTCGTCGGCGTCGAAGGCGACACCATCGAACGCCTGACCGCGTTGGTGCTCGGCCCCGGCATCGCGCCGACGATCATCGTGCCGCGCATGGAGCTCGCGAAGGTGCGGTCGACGGCCGTCGGCGAACTCGGCCTCGGCGTGAGCGACTGGGTCGACGGGGAGGACCCATACGACCTGGTCGCCGCGGCGGTCGGCGCGGTCGCGCGACTCGGAGTCTCGGATGCGCTCCCGGCTCTGCACGTGATCCCGATCGGTGAGCGCTTCGGCATGCGGCTCGAGCTCGCCACCCCGGTGCTGCGCGAAGGACGGATGATCAAGGACGCCACCGAGATCGCCGAGCTCCGTCGCGCGGGCGAGGCGATCGACCGCGTGCACCGCGGCGTGCCGGGCTGGTTGCGTGCCGGACGCACCGAACGCGAGGTCGCCGCCGACATCGCCGAAGCGATCGTGGCGGAGGGCCACCACACGGTCGAGTTCGTGATCGTCGGCTCCGGCCCGAACGGCGCCGACCCGCACCACGAGGTCTCCGACCGGGTCATCGAAGACGGCGACATCGTCGTGGTCGACATCGGGGGAGCCGTGCCGACGGGCTACAACTCCGACAGCACGCGCACCTACGTCGTCGGCACTCCCGATCCGGTGGCGGCTGAGCGGATCGCGGTGCTCGTGCGGGCGCAGCAGGCCGCCGTCGACGCGGTGCGGCCTGGCGTGACGGCATCCGCCGTGGATGCGGCGGCGCGTACGGTGCTCGCCGACGCGGGCCTGGGAGACGCATTCCTGCACCGTACCGGCCACGGCATCGGAGTCTCGGTGCACGAGGAGCCATACATCGCACCGGGCAACGACCTGGTGCTGCGCGAGGGCATGGCGTTCAGCATCGAGCCGGGGATCTACTTCGCCGGCCAGTGGGGCGCGCGCATCGAGGACATCGTGGTGGTCACGGCTGCCGGCTGCGAGCGACTCAACGTGGCGCCTCACGAGCTGGTGGTCGCGGGCTGAGTCTCCCGCGGACCGATCCGTGGGCCTTTCATGACGCGACAACCAGCATTCCGGGTCGATCATGGTCGGGGTGCAGAAATGTCGTAGGAATGGATGCATGACATCTCTTTCCAGAACCGGATTCGCCGCGCTCGGGGTGGTGGCCCTCGCCGCCGCCGGCATGCTCGTGGCCCCCGCATCCCCCGCATCCGCCCATGGTTATGTCGGCGGCACTTCATCGTCGCTCATCTCGCGCGCGGCCTGGACGGCGAACGCCGACCGCGGCGCGGTGCAGTACGAGCCGCAGAGCCTCGAGGCGCCGAAGGGCTTCCCGGCGGCGGGGCCCGCCGACGGAAAGCTCGCGTCGGCTGGCGGACTCTTCGGCGGCACCCTCGATGAGCAGTCGTCGACGCGATGGGCCAAGAACGTCGTGCAAGCGGGACCGGTGCAGGTCGCGTGGTCGCTGACCGCCGGGCACCGCACCTCCGAGTGGCGCTACTTCATCACGAAGCAGGGCTGGGACCAGAACGATGAGCTCGAGCGTGCCGACCTCGAGCCGCTGACGAGCTTCGACGGGGGCGGGGCGATCCCCGCCGTTCCGACCGTGCACACGCTGAACATCCCGGCCGACCACAAGGGATACCACGTGATCTACGCGGTCTGGGACATCGCCGACACGCAGAACGCGTTCTACAACACCATCGACATCGACATCCGCGGCGGGGGAGCAGTGGACCCGGTCGACCCCGTCGACCCGGTGGACCCGATCGATCCGGTGGACCCGGTCGACCCGGTCGATCCGGTCGATCCGGTCGATCCGGTCGAGGGGATCGCGCCGTGGTCCGCGACAGGCGTGTACTCCATCGGAGACCTCGTGCAGCATCAGGGCACCGTCTACCGCGCTGTGCAGTCGCATCGCGGATGGGGTGACGCGTCGTGGATCACCGCCCTGTCACTCTGGGAGCCGACAACCGCCACCGAGCACACCCACACCCATTGACCGTTCCGGTCGCGAAAAGGCACTTATCCTGGCGACGGATGCCTGCCTTATCGCGACCGGAACGAAGACGAGACTGCTGCGCCATTCGTCAAGACCCTTCGCCGGCGGCGGGAGCCGGACCAGACTGCACTCATGACGACGACCGAACGCGGATCCGGGACCGACGAGGGACCGGAGCGCACGGCCGACGGCCACCACATCACCGTGAACGGACGCCGTTGGCGCGCGACAGACCCGGCGATCCCCGACACCTTCCGCCAGGAGCTCGTCGACGAGCTGATGGCGGCGCGGCGTGCGGTGAAGTCCGACGAGCCTGATGCGCGCCGGCGGGTGCACGACGCGAAGACCGCACTCGGCGAGCGCGGTGCACCCTGGTGGGAGGAGCCGACGGATGCCGCGTTCGAGGAACGAGCCGCGGCGGCGATGCGTGCTCTCACCCGCAAGCGGAGCGAGTCATCGATCTGCCCGAGCGACGTGGCGCGTGCGATCGGCGGCGAGTCATGGCGATCGCGGATGGACGATGTGCGCCGGGTCGCCGCCGACCTCGCCGCGCGCGACGAGGTCGTCGTGACGCAGAAGGGCGAACCGGTACGGATCGAGGAGGCACGCGGCCCGGTGCGGATCATCCGCGGTCCCGCGCTCTGAGGCGGATACGACGGAGGCCCCGAACGATGCGGGGCCTCCGTGAAACTGTGGAGCCTAGGAGATTCGAACTCCTGACATCCTGCTTGCAAAGCAGGCGCTCTACCAACTGAGCTAAGGCCCCGTGAGGGTTTTTCTTGAGTTGCAGGGTGGGGCTACCAGGACTTGAACCTGGGACCTCTTCATTATCAGTGAAGCGCTCTAACCGCCTGAGCTATAGCCCCGTCAACCTCCAAGACTTTACCGGAGAAAGGCGGAAAATCCGAATCGAGCGCGGGGGCTCACGTGCAGCCCCCGCGCTCGGGTCCGGTCAGTTCCCCGGGCGGATGTTCACGCTTCCCGCGGAGAGACTCACATCGATCGACCGCTTCCCGGTTCCGGACTGCTCGATCTTCGCGTCGAGGGATCCGGCGCTGATGTCCTGCGTCAAGGTATAGCCGACGTCGGGCACCGTCAGATCGAGGGATCCGGCGCTGACATCGATGGTCGTCGTCGACGGCGGCGTGCCCGTCAGCTCGACATCGAGCGATCCCGCCGAGACTCCGAGCACGGCATCGTCGACGCCGTCGAGCAGGACATCGGCGCGACCGGCGTTCATCTGCATGTCGAGGCTGTCCGCCGATCCGTTCACGTCGAGAGACCCGGCACTGACCTCGACATCGAGGTGACCGTAGTCGCCTTCGACCTCGAGACTCCCCGCATCGAGGTTGAGGTCGCCGTCGAGCCCCTCTCCGCTCAAGCTCTCGGGCAGGGTGAGCACGGCGATCTCCTCGTCGCCGAACCAGTTGCCGAACCACCAGCCCCACGACGACTCCGGGCCGTGCACGACCAGCTCGTCACCCTCGCGCTCGAACGTCCACGCAGGGCCTCGCGCGTTCGTGATCGAGAGTTCCGCCTCGTCGACGTCGCCGAACTCGATGCGCATGTTGCTGCCGTCGACATCCAGGTCGATCGTGTCGATGCCGTCGACCTCGACCGTCTGCACGGCGTCGGGACGGCCGGCGCCCATGAGGTTGCCGGTCGCCGCCAGCGCCGCAGTGCCACCGGAGCCCACGAGAGCGATGCCGCCGACCACGGCCGTGACGATCATGATGGCATTCACGCCGGACGATCGCGGGGCAGCGTCGGGACCCGCGGTGCGCGACGTCTCGACCGGCTCGGCGGTCCAGGGATCGGCATCCGGCGTCGCCGACGCAGCGGCGTCGGCGGGCGGGGGAGTGAGCGGAGTGTGACCGCCCGCGAAGTCGTTCTGTTCGTTCGTCATCGTGACGCTCCTGTCGGGCCGGCCGGCGGGGTGGGCCCGCCGGTGTTCTCGATGTGGGCGAGGGCTGCGAGCACGCGACGGTTACCCGACTCGCCCTGCTCGAACCCCAGCTTCTGGAAGATGGAGGTGATGTGCTTCTCGACGCTCGCCTCGGAGAGGAAGAGCAGCCCGGCGATCGCCTGGTTCGACTTGCCCTCCGCGATCAGCGCCAGCACCGTGCGCTCGCGCTCGGTGAGCCGCAGCATCCGATCGTCACGGTTCCGCCGCGTGAGCAGCTGGGCGACGACCTCGGGGTCGAGCACCGTGGCGCCTTCGGAGATCCGCTGCACCGAGGCGAGGAACTCGGCGACATCCGCGACACGATCCTTGAGCAGGTAGCCGAGCGGGCCGCCCTGCGCCGCGATCAGGTCCGACGCGTAGCGCTCCTCGACGTACTGAGAGAGAACCAGGATCGCGAGCGACGGATGCGTCTGCCGCAGGCCGAGCGCCGCGCGGATGCCCTCGTCCGTGAAGGTCGGGGGGAGCCGCACGTCGAGGATGCAGAGCTCGGGATCGGTCTCTGTGACCGCGTCGCCGAGTCCCGTCGTGTCGGGAAGCGCGGCCACCACCTGGTGACCGGCATCTTCGAGGAGCCGGACGAGGCCTTCGCGCAGCAGGACGGAGTCCTCGCAGATCAGGATGCGCATGGCACGTTCACCTCCAGCGACGTCGGTCCGCCGACGGGGCTGTCGAGACGGAACGTGCCGCCGGCAGCGAGGGTGCGGTTCGCGATGCCGTCGAGGCCGCCGCCGGGCTGCACCTGTGCGCCGCCCATCCCGTTGTCCTCGACGCGAGCCCAGAGCACGTTGCCCTCTCGAAGTCGCACCATCACGCGAGCCTCACTGGCCCGGGAGTGCTTCGCCGCATTGGTGAGCGACTCCGCGATGGCGAAGTACACGGCGGCTTCCGCCTCGCGGCTGCAGCGCCCATCCATGCGCACGTCGAGATGCACGGGGATGTGGGAGCGGCCGGCGAGGGCGGAGAGCGCCGCATCCAGACCGCGGTCGTCGAGCACCGAGGCGTGGATGCCGCGGGCGAGCTGGCGCAGTTCGGTGATGGCCGCCTTCGTGGAGGTGTGCGCCTCCGCGATGAGCTCCTTCGCGGCATCCGGATCGTTGTCGATCTCTCTGCTGGGCGAGGCCGAGGGTCATGCCGACCGAGACCAGTCGCGGCTGCACGCCGTCATGCAGGTCGCGTTCGATGCGGGTGCGCTCGACATCTGCCGCCCGCACCGCTCCGGCCCGCTGCGCGGTCGTCGTGCGGACGCGCTCGGTCAGCTCGGCCTCCCGGCTGCGGACCACGATGGCGAGGGACAGAGTGCGGTGCAGCAGGGCGAGACCGAAGATCCCGAACCCGGATGCCGCGATGCCGAGGATGCCGACCAGCGGTGCCCACTCGACGGCGATTCCTCCGCCGCCGAAGGGACCCATCACGAACTCCGCCCCGGTGAACGGTGCGAAGGCGATGAAGGCCGACCAGACGAAGCTCCACGCGAGGCGGAGGACGATCCATCCGAGGATCGCGGCGATGGCGAAGTTCGCGACCGCCCGCCACATGCGTCCGTCGATCGCCTGGCGACCGAGTGAACGCAGCCAGCCGACGAAGCCGGGGCGCTCGCGGGGACGCAGCCGCAGCGGCGCGATCGGCGTGCGGTAGAGCGCTCCGATCCGTGCGACCTCGAACCAGCCGACTCCGAACAGCGCATAGACCAGGCCGACGAGCAGGACGACGCCGATACCCGCGGCGAAGAGAAGACCGAGGCCGGTGCCGAGAAGGCCGCCGAGGGTGGTGAAGATGAAGCCGCCGATAACGCCGACGCCTGCGAGATGCAGGATCGTGAGGAAGACGCGCAGCGGCGGCTTCGCGGCCACGGCCGTCGGCGGGGGCGCAGTGTGTGTCGTCATGGTTCCAAGGTACGCACGCGTCCCCCGCGCCGACACGGAGTCATCCGGACACCTGCGTTCGGGTTTTCCCGAACGCCCTCTGGCGTTTCGAATCGCTTGAATGGGGAGTTTCGGGGCCTTGGGACACCCATTTGCGCGATTCGAAAGCCGAGGAGGGAACGACGAAGGGGCGGATGCCGCAGCATCCGCCCCTTCGAGGAGTCAGGTCAGTTCGACATGAAGCCGACCAGCAGTCCGCCGGTCACCTTCACGGCAAGGTTGTAGATACCGGCGATCACGGCGCCGAGAACGGTGAAGACGATCAGGTTGAGGATCGCGACGACGGCGGCGAAAGCCATCACCTGCGGCAGGCCGACGACCTCGGTGAGCACGATGGTGCCATCCGAGAACTTGGCCACGAATTCACTGGCCGACGCCATGATCGTCGCCTGGAGCACCAGGAAGATCAGGAAGAACGAGACCATGGTGACGACCGCGAGGGCGACCGCTCCGAGGAACGACAGCTTCACCGCCGACCAGAAGTCCACGTACACCAGACGCAGGCGGACCTGCTTGCCGCCGGTCTTCCGTGTGGACTTCTTCGCCAGCTTGTCGGCTACCGTGCTCATTCGTCCGTGCTTTCCTCAGGGGTCTGTGTCGTCTCGGGGGCTTCGGCTGCGGATTCCGCATCCACCTCCGCCGATTCCTCTTCCTCGGCGAGGCCCCGCTCGCCATTGCGGGCGATGGCGAGGATCCGGTCGGCTTCCGACGTCCGTGCGAACACCACTCCCATGGTGTCTCGGCCCTTGGCGGGCACCTCGGCCACGGCAGAGCGTACCACCTTGCCGCTGGACAGAACCACCAAGACCTCGTCGTCCTCCGAGACGATCAGACCGCCCGCGAGGGTGCCCCGATCGTCGTTCAGCTTGGCGACCTTGATGCCCGTTCCGCCGCGTCCCTGCACGCGATACTCCTCCACGGCGGTGCGCTTCGCGTACCCCGCGTCGGTGACGATGAACACGAATTTTCCGGGTGCGGCGAAGGATGCCGAGAGCAGGCTGTCGCCCTCGATCTTGAACTTCATGCCCCGCACGCCGGCCGTCGCGCGACCCATCGGACGGAGGGCCGCGTCGGTCGCCTCGAACCGCACGGACATGCCGCGGCGGCTGATGAGGAGGATGTCGTCGGATGCATCGACCAGCAGTGCGCTGACCAGCTCATCCTCGTCGTTCAGACGGATCGCGATGACGCCGCCCTGACGGTTGGTGTCGTACGCGTCGAGGCGCGTCTTCTTCACCAGGCCCTCGCGGGTCGCGAGTACCAGGTACTCGGCGACGGCGTAGTCGCGGATGTCGAGCACCTGCGCGATGCTCTCGTCGGGCTGCAGCGCCAGCAGGTTCGCGACGTGCGTGCCCTTCGCGTCGCGTCCGGCCTCGGGCACCTCGTAGGTCTTCGCGCGATACACGCGGCCCTTGTCGGTGAAGAACAGCAGCCAGTGGTGCGTCGTCGTGACGAAGAAGTGCTCGACGATGTCGTCCGCCCGCAGCTGCGCGCCCTTGATGCCCTTGCCACCGCGGTGCTGCGAGCGGTAGTTGTCGCTGCGCGTGCGCTTGATGTAGCCGTCGCGCGTGACGGTGACGACCATCTCCTCCTCGGCGATGAGGTCTTCCATCGAGACGTCGCCGTCGAAGCCGTGCAGGATGTGCGTGCGGCGCTCGTCTCCGAAGCGGTCGACGATCGCCGTGAGCTCCTCGCGGATGATCGTGCGCTGACGCCCCTCGTCGGCGAGGATCGCCTTGTAGTCGGTGATCTGCGCCTCGAGCTCGGTCGCCTGATCGATGATCTTCTGGCGCTCGAGGGCGGCCAGACGACGCAGCTGCATCTGCAGGATCGCGTCGGCCTGGATCTCGTCGATGTCGAGGAGCTTCTGCAAACCCTCGTTCGCCTCCTGCGTGGTCTGCGATCGGCGGATGAGCGCGATGACCTCGTCGAGCGCGTCGAGCGCCTTGAGGTAGCCGCGCAGGATGTGCATGCGCTTCTCGGCCTCGTTGAGGCGGTACTGCGTACGCCGGACGATGACCTCGATCTGGTGGGTGATCCAGTACGAGACGAAGCCGTCGATCGCGAGTGTGCGGGGCACGCCGTCGACGATCGCGAGCATGTTCGCGCCGAAGTTCTCCTGCAGCTGTGTGTGCTTGTACAGGTTGTTCAGCACGACCTTGGCGACGGCATCCCGCTTGAGCACGACGACCAGGCGCTGGCCCGTACGGTCGGACGACTCATCGCGGATGTCGGCGATGCCGGTGATCTTGCCGTCACGGGCGAGGTCGCCGATCTTCACCGCCACGTTGTCGGGATTGACCTGGTACGGCAGCTCGGTGATCACGAGGCACGTGCGTCCCTGGATCTCCTCGACGCCGACGACCGCGCGCATCGTGATCGAGCCACGACCCGTGCGGTACGCCTCCTGGATGCCCTTGGTGCCGAGGATCTGCGCGCCGGTCGGGAAGTCCGGGCCCGGGATGCGCTGGATCAGTCCTTCGAGCAGCTCCTCGCGCGAGATGTTCGCGTTGTCGAGCGCCCAGAGCGCGGCCTCCGACACCTCGCGCAGGTTGTGCG
Organism: Microbacterium sp. W4I20; assembly: GCF_030816505.1. Classification (NCBI taxonomy): domain Bacteria; kingdom Bacillati; phylum Actinomycetota; class Actinomycetes; order Micrococcales; family Microbacteriaceae; genus Microbacterium; species Microbacterium sp. W4I20. Next base: position 2,568,876 of record NZ_JAUSYB010000001.1, read on the forward strand.
GCGGGATGTTGGTGGCCATACCGACCGCAATACCGACCGAGCCGTTGACGAGCAGGTTCGGGAAGCGCGCCGGGAGGACCGTCGGCTCCTGGGTCTGACCGTCGTAGTTGTCCTGGAAGTCGACGGTGTCTTCTTCGATGTCGCGCACCATCTCGAGCGCGAGCGGGGCCATCTTGGTCTCGGTGTAACGCGGGGCCGCAGCACCCATGTTGCCGGGCGAACCGAAGTTGCCCTGGCCGAGGGCCAGCGGGTAGCGCAGGGACCACGGCTGCACGAGACGCACGAGCGCGTCGTAGATCGCCGAGTCGCCGTGCGGGTGGTACTGACCCATGACCTCGCCGACCACACGGGCGCACTTCGAGAACGACTTGTCGGGGCGGAACCCGCCGTCGTACATGCCGTAGATCACGCGGCGGTGCACGGGCTTGAGACCATCGCGGACGTCGGGCAGGGCACGGCCGACGATGACGGCCATCGCATAGTCGAGATAGCTGCGCTGCATCTCCGACTGCAGGTCGACCTGGTCGATCTTGCCGTGGTCGTGCGCCGGCTCGGGGCGTTCTTCTTCAGTCATGAGTCATTTCCTGGTTGCTGAGCTTGACGAAGCATCCGGGTCCCGTCGACGAGTTCAGGGACCCCGGTCTCCACTAGATGTCGAGGAAGCGGACGTCCTTGGCGTTGCGCTGGATGAAGCCGCGGCGCGACTCGACGTCCTCGCCCATCAGCACGCTGAAGATCTCGTCCGCCGCAGCGGCATCCTCGATGGTGATCTGCTGGAGCGTCCGCGTGCTGTGATCCATCGTGGTCTCCCACAGCTCCTTGGGGTTCATCTCACCGAGACCCTTGTAACGCTGGATGCCGGCATCCTTCGGGATCCGCTTGCCGTTGTCGAGCCCGTACTTCAGCAGGGCGTCGCGCTCGGCATCGCTGAAGACGTACTCGTGAGCGGAGTTCGACCACTTCAGGCGGTACAGCGGCGGCATCGCGAGGTAGACGAATCCGGCCTCGATGAGTCCGCGCATGTAGCGGAAGAGCAGCGTGAGCAGCAGCGTGGTGATGTGCTGACCGTCGACGTCGGCATCCGCCATCAGCACGATCTTGTGATACCGCGCCTTCTCGATGTCGAAGTCCTCGCCGATTCCGGTGCCGAAGGCCTGGATCATGGCCTGAACCTCTTTGTTGCCCAGCGCCTTGTCGAGGCGGGCGCGTTCCACGTTGAGGATCTTGCCGCGGAGGGCCAGGATGGCCTGCGTGTGCGGGTCGCGTCCCTGCACGGCGGAACCGCCGGCCGAGTCACCCTCCACGAGGAAGATCTCGCTGATCGACGGGTCCTTGCTCGTGCAGTCCTTGAGCTTGTCCGGCATCGCCGCCGACTCGAAGACGCTCTTGCGTCGGGCCGTCTCGCGCGCTTTGCGGGCGGCCATGCGAGCGGTCGCCGCATCGATCGCCTTGCGGATCACGTTCTTCGCCTGGCTCGGGTTGCGCTCGAACCAGTCGCCGAGCTGATCGCCGACGATCTTCTGCACGAACGCCTTGGCCTCGGTGTTGCCCAGCTTGGTCTTCGTCTGCCCCTCGAACTGCGGCTCGCCGAGCTTGATCGAGATCACCGCGGTCAGGCCCTCGCGCACATCGTCACCGGAGAGGTTGTCGTCCTTCTCCTTGAGCAGGTTGTTCGCGCGGGCGTACTTGTTGACGAGAGTCGTCAGTGCCGCGCGGAATCCCTCTTCGTGGGTTCCACCCTCGTGCGTGTTGATCGTGTTCGCGTAGGTGAAGACGTTCTCGGTGTACGAGGTCGTCCACTGCATCGCGACCTCGAGCGAGATCTTGCGCGCGGTGTCCTCCGACTCGAACGCGATGATCTCCTCGTTGACGACCTCGGCGTGACGCACCTTGTTCAGGTACTCGACGTAGTCGACGAGTCCGCGCTCGTAGAGGAAGACGTCGCTGCGCTGCTTCTCGACGCCCGTGCCCTCCTCCTCGATGATCTCGGTGTGACCGGAGCGCTCGTCGTGCAGCTCGATGCGGAGGCCCTTGTTCAGGAACGCCATCTGCTGGAAGCGGGTGCGCAGCGTCTCGTAGTCGAAGTCGATGCCCTCGGTGAAGATCGCCGGGTCGGGCCAGAACGTGATGTCGGTTCCGGTCTCATCGGTCTCGGCACCGCGCTCGAGAGCCTGCTGCGGGTGGCCTCCGTTCGCGAAGCTGTGGTGCCACGTGTAGCCCTGACGCTTGATGTCGACCTCGAACCGGGTCGACAGGGCGTTCACGACGGAGGAGCCGACACCGTGCAGACCGCCGGAGACCGCGTACCCGCCGCCGCCGAACTTTCCACCCGCGTGCAGGATCGTGAGCACGACCTCGACGGTCGACTTGTTCGGGTCGGACGAGTGCGGATCGACCGGGATGCCGCGGCCGTTGTCGACCACGCGCACCCCGCCGTCGTCGAGCAGCGTCACTCCGATGGTGTCGCAGTAGCCGGCGAGAGCCTCATCGACCGAGTTGTCGACGATCTCGTAGACCAGGTGGTGCAGACCGCGTGGACCCGTCGAGCCGATGTACATGCCGGGGCGCTTGCGGACGGCCTCGAGACCCTCGAGGATCTGGATCTCGTCGGCGCCGTACTCACCCGGCTGCTTCACCTTGGGGGACAGGGGCTGATGCAGGTGATCGGACCCGTTCTCGGGGGTCCCTCCGTTGGTCGATTCCGTCTCATCTGCGGGGGATTCAGGCGTCATCAGAGGGCATTCTCCACATCGGTATCACGAACTCCCATTCTAGCGGGAATTCGTCGCGATATGCGGCTCAGCGGCCGCGTGTGCGCCTCTGAGCGTTTCAGACCCCTCGGATGGTGTCCTACCCGTAGGTATCGCGCGGGCCCCGTCCTGGAACGGCTCTGGGACCCCATTTCCAGGAGGGGACGTCCGGTCCGATGAAGCGCAGGTTGTCGACACCGGCATCCGGATACCGACGAGTGATCTCGGTGATGATCGTCGCGCGCATGAACTGGAGGTTCTTCGCCCAGGCCGTCGAATCGCACTTCACCGTGAGCAGACCGCGCTCGAGCGAGACCGGTTCCGAGTGCTTCGCCGTGTCGGCGCCGGCGAGATCGGCCCACTGGCGCACCAGATCCTCACGGGCCAGCGTCGTCTGCCAGCCGGAGTCACGGCTGAGGCGGTCGAGCACCGCGCCCAGTGCACCCGGGTCGCGCCCCGGAGTGAACGGGGCGTTCTCGTCATCGTCGACGATGCGGCGCTTGCGCTTCCACGACGAGGAACTCGGCTTCAGACCGCGCAGACGCAGATACGTCGCCACCGTCTCAGGAACATCGGATGCCGCGGGGGCAGGCACGGCGTCAGTCATCGTCACCCTCCCCACCGGCATCCTGAGCCTCACGCTCATCGCTGATCGTTCCGGCACTGATCCGCACCACGTGCGCGTGCAGCACCTCGGGGATATCCTCCTCCACCGCTGCCGTGACCACCACCTGCTCGTAAGCCGCCGTCAGCGAGGCGAGCCGCTGACGACGATCGGAATCGAGCTCGGCGAAGACGTCGTCGAGGATGAGCACCGGGTCACCGGCCGGCGATTCGCTGCGCAGCAGCTCGGCCGAGGCGAGCCGCAGAGCGAGGGCGATCGACCAGGACTCTCCGTGCGAGGCGTACCCCTTCACCGGAAGATCCCGCACCCGCAGGACCAGATCGTCGCGGTGCGGACCGGTGAGCGTGAGGCCGCGGTCGAGCTCGTTCGACCTCTTCGCCGCCAGCGACGCCCGGAACATCTCGGCGATGATGCGCGTCTCGCTCACCTTGTCGCGGGGCGCGTCGTCTTCGGCATCCGTCGTACCGGCCTCGTCGTCCTCCGGATCGGCCCCGCTCACCGACAGCGCCCACTCCAGCTGCGGCCGGTGATCCTCACCCGCGATCGCCTCGTACGCATCGGCCACCGGCTGCTGCAGATCAGCCGCCAGCCTCTGTCGGGCCACGATGATCTCGGACCCCAGCGAGACGAGCTTGTCATCCCACACGTCCAGTGTGCTCAGCCCCTCACCGCGGATACCGCGGGCCCGCGCCGACTTCAGCAGCGCATTCCGCTGCTTCAGCACCCGGTCGTAGTCGGCGAGCACCGCCGCCATGCG